>NZ_LT828648.1:3746353-4084817 GCF_900169565.1 Nitrospira japonica
TGCGTCAACGGTCCGACCAGCCGGAACGTGGGCTTGGCCGTCCCTTCCACGTCCCGAGCCTCTCCCAACGTCTTCGACAATTGTTCAGAATTCACGGTCTTCGAGAGGAACTGCAGCAGATCCGATGCCGCCATCGTGCCCACAATCTCCATTTCCATCCAGGGCCCCGATTCCAGGAACGACACCAACCCCTTGCTGTCCACCATGCGGATTGCGCCGTACTGGCCCGCCAGGTTCGTCACCCGAATTCGGCCCGCCTCGACGAAGACGACCGCCGAGAGGTCCTTGGAAGGGACATGGCTGTCGCCGATGAGCGCCTCCCCTTCACGGATGCGGAACTCTCCGGTCACGGACAACTGCGGGCCTTCTCCGTACGAGCCGGTCACGGTCGCCGAAGCGACCTCCACCTTGCCGTTGATCCGCCGGTCTTCGATCAGGGCGGGCAACTGGGGGTGAAACCATTCAGGGGGAATGCGTTTCAGCAGATCGCTCAGCTGCACCGGTACCGCCGAAAAGGTAAGAGAGAAGGTCGGCTGCGTCGTCAAGAGGCCGGACAGACTCGCCCGGCCAGTCGCGGCGAGCGGATCCAGATTCGCCGTCAGGTCCGACATGACCACGTCATAGCCCGCCACGCCGGGAATCAATCGGATGCCGCTTCGCACGGTGACCATGCCCTGCACGTTCGGAGGGACCGGGCGAGGTCCGAAAAAGTCCGCCAGCTCGCGCAGGCTCAGTCCCGCCGCCTCCACCATCCCCTCGAATTGGAAGAGAAGCGGCGGCCTGGTGGTTTCGCTCATCTCGATCGTCTGCTGATCGGCTCTTCTGATGGCGCCCGCCATCGACAGCGACGACCGTTGCTGATCATGAGTGTGGTCGGCCGAGATGTGCACGTCCGCCTGATTGCGTTCCAGGTGGATGACCAGCGCGGCTTCGACGGATTCCAGCTTCACCGTGCGGACGCCGTCCGGTCTGGCCTCGTCGATCACGATGATCGTTCCGTCGATCACCGTGGCCTCCTTGATACGGAACATACGGGTCATGAGTTGGAGCGCTTCGTCGTCGCTCGTGGGAATGGGGTTGGTACGATCGAGCACGTTCCAGTGACCGGCGGCGTCCCGCCGGAGCGTCAGCGTCGGCTCTTCGATCGTCAGCCGCTTGCCCACGATCTGTTTGCGGAGCAGCGGCACCAGCCGCAGGACGAGATCGAGCTTCTTGGCCGACAGAAAGACCTGATCGGAATTGCGTTCGTGGATGACGACTTGCGAAAGTTCCAGCCGGATCTTGGGAAAGACGGTGAACTTGACACGATGCACGTCGATCTTCCGCCCGAGGTTCTGCTCGAGCTGCCGCAGGAAGAAGTCTTTGAGATAATCGTCGCCCGTCAGGTAGGGGGACAGAAGCAGGAACGTGATGCCGCCCACGACGACCAGAACAATGAAGGCGACCACCACGCGTGTGCGCGACACTCAGTTTCTCCAGAAATCCGGCAGGGATTTGTCGGCTAGATGCGTCTCCGCTCGCGTCGCGGCAGCCTGCGCACGACTTATGCGAGGTTGGAATCATCTTACCGGACGCCGGCCAAGAAATCCACCAAGTCCGCGTCGGATTTGAGATTTTTCGCGGTCTCCACGAGAAATCTTCTGGTGCGGCCACTGCGGGGCCGGTATAATCCGCCCGCCCCACCCCGACGGACGGACCGCCCACGTGACCAGACACTCCATCACATCGACACCGATCCGCTGGCTCATTCTCGGACTCCTGTTTCTGACCAGTGTGGTGACCTACATCGATCGCGTGAACATCTCGGTCGCGGCCCGCCACATGATGCCCGCGTTCGGGTTGACCGATCAGGAGATGGGCTGGGTGTTCTCCGCCTTCGTGGCCGGCTATGCGCTCTTTCAAATTCCGGGTGGATGGTTGGCGGACCGGTGGGGCGCGAGAGCAGTGCTCACGGGCGCGCTGCTCTGGTGGTCGGTTTGCTCGGCCTTCACCGCCTTGGCGGCCACCTCGGTCCTGGCCGACGTCGCCGGCATTCTCGGCGCGCTCATCATCGTGCGGTTCCTACTCGGCGTCGGTGAGGCCGTGGCCCTGCCCTGCTTCAATCGGGCCGTCGCCAATTGGATGCCAGCCGACGCGCGCGGCATCGGAATCGGCATCGCCATCGGCGGCATCGGCTTGGGCTCGGCCGTTACGCCCCCCATCGCCGCCTGGGTGATGGTCAACTGGGGCTGGCACATTGTCTTCTATCTCTCCGCAGCCGTCGGCCTGGCCATGGCGTTGATCTGGTGGACGCTGGCCCGTAACGATCCGGACGAGCATCCGTGGGTGAAAAACTTGTCGACGAACGGGCCGGCGGAACAGCCGCTTCACCCGCAGCCTCAGTCGGACGATGCCGTGCCCTGGCGTCGATTGGCTCGAACGCCGACGGTATGGTGGCTGGTGCTCAGCTACACCTGCCTGGGGTACGTGGCCTACCTCTATCTGTCATGGTTCTACCTCTATCTCGTGAACGTGCGGGGGTTCGACGTGCTGCGCGGCGGTCTCCACGGCGCCGCGCCATTTCTGGCCATGCTGATCGGCTGTCCGGCCGGAGGGTGGGTCACCGACCGTTTAGCCGCCCGCTATGGTGTGACGGCCGGGCGGGGGATCGCGGGAATCGGCGGCATGGCGGCGGCCGGCTGCGCCATCATCGCCGGCGCCTTTGCCGTTTCTCCGTTGATCGCGATCGCAAGCCTCTCCGTCGGCGCCGGTTGTCTCTACTTCACGGTCGGCGCCTATTGGGCGTCCACGACCGACCTGTCAAAAGCCCACGCCGGTACCCTGTCCGGCCTCATGAATACCGGCGCGAACGTCGGCGGAGCCATCTCGCCGGTCCTCACACCCTGGATCGCCGGGCATTGGGGGTGGCCGATCTCCCTCGCCGCAGCCGGCTTCGTCGCCTTCACCGGCGCCGCGTTGTGGCTCAGGATCAAGCCCGGGGACGGACTGAGACATGTTCAATGTTGAATGATGTATGTGGAGTTCGCGACGCGTTGGTCCGACTCCATGGCCATGTCACGTGAAATATTGCGCATTCACCAGTACAAACCGGGCTTGCCTCCGGCAAGACCGGCTTGTTACATTCGGCGCGTGACGATGGAATTCAAAAAGATCGATCCCCGAGCCACGATCACGACCAAGTTCGGCGAGATCAAGATCCGCTTTTACCCCGACGCCGCCCCTCGGCACGTCGAAAACTTCATGAACCTGGCGAAAATGGGATTCTTCGACGGGACCACGTTTCACCGGATCGTGCCGGGCTTCGTCATTCAGGGCGGCGATCCGTTGAGCAAGACAGCCGACCGACGCAGCCATGGATCCGGAGGGCCCGGCTACTGGCTGAACCCCGAACTGAGCGACAGGCCGCACAAGCGTGGCGCCGTCTCCATGGCGAAGACGCCGCGCGACGGCAGCAGCACCCGGGACTTCAACGACAACGGATCGCAGTTCTTCATCTGCCTGGACGACAACAGCGGCCTCGACCGCCGCTACAGTGTTTTTGGGGAGGTGTTTCGAGGATTGGACGTGATCGACAAGATCGCCGCCCTCCCGCGCGATGAATTCGACAATCCGCTCGAGGCGGTCACGATGACCGTGACGGTAAAAGACTAGCGCCCGCCGCGTCCCGCCGATCCGTTTGCTCGCCGCTCCAGGATTTCTTCCTGCTGGACACGATGGCATAGCCGGCCGGAACCAGGAACAGCGTGACGATCGTGGATACCAGGAGTCCGCCGATCAATACGACCCCGATTTGCCGGCGGCTGGCCGCCCCGGCGCCCGTCGCCAGGGCCAGCGGCAGCGCGCCCAGGATCGTCGCGCTGGTCGTCATGAGAATGGGGCGCAAGCGCAACGTCGCCGCTTCGATCACGGCGTCCGTGCGGTTCATTCCCCGCTCGCGCAGCTGATTGGCAAACTCGACGATCAGAATGGCGTTCTTGCTCACCAGGCCGATCAGGATGACCAGGCCGATCTGGCTGTAGATGCCGAGCGTGCCCTTGGTCAACCAGAGCGCGATCAAACCACCGGTCACCGCGGGCGGCACGGCCAGCAGGATGGTCACGGGATCGCGGAAGCTTTCGAACTGGGCCGACAGCACCAGATAGATGACGGCCAGTGCGAGTCCGAACGTGAAGTACATGTTGCGGTTGCTCTCCGCATATTCCTTGGCCTCCCCCGCATAGGTCACGCGCATACCGGCGTTGACCAAACTCTTCGCTTCCCGCTCGATGTAGGTCAAGGCATCGCCCATGGTAAAGCCTGCGGCGAGTCCGGCGCTGAGCATCACGGCCCGCATGCGGTCCACGTGATTGAGCGATTCGGGAGCCGACTCCTCCTTGACGCTGACCACATTGCTCAATTGCACGAACTCCTCACCGTTGCCGCGCACGTAGAGGTCGCTGATGTCGGACGGTTTTTCCCGGTGGCGGTCGTCCACCTTGACGATCACGTTGTATTGCCGCCCGTTTCTCGAAAATGTGCTCACGGCGCGCCCGCTGAGCAGCGTTTCGAGCGTGCGGCCGATCACGGACACCGACACGCCGAGGTCCGCCGCCTTTGCGCGATGCGCTTCGACGGTCAGATGGGGCTTGTCCAGCATGAGATCAATCTCCGGCGCAACGAAACCCGGATGCTCCGAGAGCTTGCCCAAGAACATCTTCGCCGTCCGCTCCAATTCCTGAAAGTCCACGCCGCCGATGACAAACTGAAAGGAAGCCTTTTCGGATCCCTCGCTGATGGGAGGCGGATTCATCAAAAACGCCTTCACGCCGGCCAGCTGCGGCATCAGCACGTTCAATTCGGACACGATCTCCTGTTGCGAGCGGGATCGGTCCCTCCAATCCTTCAGGGTGACCCAGACTCCGGCGCGATTGACGATGGTCGGCCGGTCCCCTCGGCCCACGACGGTATAGGTCGTGTCCACCTCCGGGATTCTCTTGATCATGGCCTCCAATTGCTCCGCGTAGGTATCCGTATAGCGGATGGTCGCCCCTTGCGGAGCCGAGAGGTGTCCCGCAAACCACCCCACGTCCTCCATCGGCGCCAATTCGGACGGAAGACGCACCATGATCAACAAACTTGCGAGACTCGCTCCCACGCCGATCACCAGAATCGCGACATGCATGCCCATGGCCCGGACAAGTCCCTGCCGGTAAGCGCCCATCACCCGTCCCCAAACCCGCTCGCCGAACGTCAGCCGGGGCGACTCGGCTGTCGCCCGAATCAGCCGGCCGGTCATCATGGGCGTCAAGGTGAGCGCGATGAACCCCGACAACAGCACGGCGGAGGCCACGGCGATGGCCAACTCGGCAAACAGGCGTCCCACGATCCCGGTGAGAAATGCGATCGGAATGAACACCGTCACCAAGGAAATCGTCGTCGCGATCACGGCGAACGAAATCTCCTTGGTTCCCTCCACCGCCGCCTGGATACCCGGCATGCCTTCCGCCATGCGCCGGTGGATGTTCTCGAGCACGATGATCGCGTCGTCGACCACCAAACCGACCGCCAGGACCAGCGCCAGCAGGGTCAGTACGTTCAGGGAACAGCCGGTGAGGGCCATCACCGTGAACGTGCCGATGATGGAGGCCGGAATAGCCACCGCCGGCACCAATGTCGCTCGCGCGTTGCCCAGAAAACCGAAGATCACCAGCGTAACCAGCACCAGCGAAATGCCCAGCGCAACGTACACCTCATGCAGGGAATGCTCGATGGAGACCGTGCTGTCCCATGCCACCGTCAGCGCGATGCCGTCGGGCAGGGACGCCGCGATCTCGGGCACCCGTTCCTTCACCGCCCGTGCAACCGCGAGGGCGTTGGATTTTGACTGTTTCATGACGGCCACGCCGACGCAGGGCACGCCGTTGATCCGGCTCAGCTTGCGCGTGTCTTCCGCGGACAGCTCCACGCGGGCCACATCGCGGATCCGGACGGGATAGCCGTCCCGGTAGGCTACGATCAAATCCCCGAACTGGCTCTCGGTCTGCAGCGTGCCCTTCAACGACACACCGAACTCCATGCGGTCGCTTTCGATGCGGCCGGAAGGAATCGAGGCGTTCTGGGCGCGCAACGCTTCTTCCACGTCCTGAACCGTCAGCCGTCGCGCCGCCAGCATCCCCGGGTCCAACCAGATGCGCATGGCGTAACGTCGTTCCCCGTCCATGAACACGCTGGAGACGCCGGGGATGATGACCAGCCTGGGTTTGATAAAACGATCCGCGATGTCCGTAATCTCGAGCTCGGAATGGCGGTCGCTCGCGACCGCCAGCCATACCACTTCGGTGCCGTCCGACGCCGCCTTGCTCACGATGGGCTCTTGAATCCCCAACGGAAGCAGGGATCTGACCGAACTGATGCGATCTCGCACGTCGTTCGTGGCCGAGTCGAGGTTGCGGTCAATATCGAATTCCAGCGTGACCGTCGAGACTTCTTCCCGGCTGTTGGACGTAATGGACCGCAGTCCCTGGACGCCGCTGAGCACGTCTTCAAGGGTGGTCGTCACGTTCGTCTCGATGATGGACGCCCCGGCGCCGGGATAGACTGTTCGAACCGACACGACCGGCGGCTTGATGTCCGGATATTCACGGACGTCGAGGCGGAGATAGCTCAAGATGCCGAAGAGCACCAGCAGGAGCGTCATGACGACTGCAAAGACAGGCCGGTGAATGGAGAGTGTTGAAAGACGCATGTGGACTTGTATGGCGGGAAGGCCGTCAGGACCGCCGGCGTTCTGGCCGTTTCCGGATCGTCACCTGGCCACGACGGCCATGCCGTCCTGAAGTTTGTGGGTGCCGGTGCGGACGATCTGATCCCCGGCGGAGAGTCCTTCTTTCACCTGGACCATTCCGCGCTCATGCGCGCCGGTCACCAGTTCGGCCAGGCGGGCCGTCCCGTCTTGTATACGGTAGACCATCGACCGGTCGCGCTGCACGAATACGGCCTCCTCCGGAATGAGCACGGCGCGGGCATCCTGGCCGAGCATGACGTTGACCGTGGCGAACAATCCCGGGCGAAGCCGGCCGTCCTGATTCGGCACGACCGCCCTCACCGAGATCGTGCGGTTCACCGAATCGACCCGCGGATCGATGGCCGTCACTTTCCCCTGGAAGGTCACCCCCGGAAACGCATCGGTCATCACGCCGACCGCCTGGTTGCCGGACAGCCGGCTCAGCCACACCTCCGGCACTTTGAAGTCCACGTGCAGCGTCTGCAAATCTTCGAGATTGACGAGATCTTGTCCGGGCTGCACATAATCTCCGACCGACACGCGGCGCAGCCCTACCGTGCCGGCAAACGGGGCTTTGATCACACTCTTCTTCAAGCGCGTACCGAACAACAGGCTGTTGGCAGCCGCAGCCTGCAGGGCCATCCTCGCTTCGTCCACCTGCTGCGCCGGCACGATGGTGGTCTGTTGCACCGAGAGCCGCTTGAGCCGTTCATACGTCAACTGGGCGAGACGCTCCTGGGCGACGGCCTGGTTGGCCTGCGCCTGCAATTCGTCCTGGTCCAGTTCCACCAGCGGCGCCATACGATCGACCAACTGCCCGTCAGAAAAATGGATCCGGCGGACGATGCCGGGAATCTCCGGGCGGATCGTGATCGACGCGATCGCCTGCAACGTTCCGACGGCCTGAATCGACTCGTTGATCGCCCCGACCTTCGCTTGGACCACTTCGACCAGCATCGACTTGCTCGAGGTTTCCCGAGCGACCGCCGATTCGTCGGTGGAACGGTCCCATGCACGCACGACCAAGACGACCGCCACAGCGGCCACTACGAGGAGAATCGATAATCCCTTCACACTCATCTCCGCCGGTCTACCCCACGATTCGCGGCGCTGCCCAGGCGAATCATGGCGCCATTGTGAGCCTTTTCTTTTGCCAAATGCAACGATCGAGCCGGTTCTGCGGAAGCTGGAACGGCGTCTCGGCCCCGACCAGTCTCCGATGCTGCATGCGCGAGGTGCGCAGCCCGATCCCATACAGGCGGATTTAGTTAGCCCGGCTCAGCGAGAGTGCCGGCTCCTCTTCTCTGCGGCACTCCCACAAACTCCATGAATAGTCCATAGAGATGACTTGATACTCCGTCCGTTTGACGAATCCCGAATACTGTCCGAGCATCAGTTCCTCGACCGGGCACGAATAGGCGATCAGTACCCGGCGCCCGGTCGTTTCTTGGAACCGGCGAAGATTGTCCGCGACGCCCCGGAAGACCGGCCCGATGAACGGGCGGTACATGTAAATGAGCAGATCGTTCACGGGGAATTCGAAATCGAGTGCATTGGCGCAATTGACCCGCACGTTCCGACAGGCGGCGGCGCAGTTCGGATTGGAAAGATACCGCTCGATGTTCGCCGTGGCCACCTCGCTGTGCAACGGTGACAACTCGACGCCGATCACTTCCTTGAACGGCAATTGGGCGGCGACGATCAAGGCGCGGCCTTTCCCGCATCCCAGGTCAATGAAGGAATACTCCTTGAGATCGAGTCCCTTCGTCGTGTTGTGCAAAATGTGCCGAATGACGATCTCCCTCGACGGAACATAGGCGACTGCCAGACTCCTGGCCGTCTCGTCCGTAATGCCAGCCTCCGACGATTCGGCTTCCCCGGAGGTCACGACTCCGTATTTCCGATCGAAATCATCGGCCGGCTTCCGACTCAAGACGTACAGAATGACCTCCTTGAGAGTTTCCCAGAATCCGAACACTCGATAGGTGTTGAGCACGATCTGGAACTTCTCGTCGCTACCGGGATTGAACTGCATGCGGCTCCTTTCGGACACCCTGACGCGCTCGTGATCTCCATCCGCCTGGCACGCCTGATCGGCCTTTAGTGTTCCTGCCGAACCTCCGCGTGGCGCGTCAGAATCTCGCTGATCTGTTGATGAACCTGAATGCTCTGGACCGCGTCCATGTGCTCGCCCACGATCGTTTTGGTTTCCACCGGCCCGCTGGTGCAGCCGGTCCAATCGACGGGGGCCCCTCCCCGCTTGCTCAGCGTGGCGCTGGTCCACCAGGCATGAATCGGCGTCCTTAGAGGATGCCGCGCGGCCTCGCGCAAGACGCGGACGGTCTCGCAATCCAACGCATAGGCGACCTTCAGAGCGGACACGGAGGCGTCGGACTCCTCGCGGGACAGCAGACGGCGGTCTTGGGCCCATCGGATCGCATACGTCACGCGATCCTCTTCGCCCAGCCGCTCCAGCGCGTCCGTGAGCGCCCGCCGTTCGGCGGCAGGCAGGGCCAGAAACATCTCCTTCCGGTCTCCCTGTATATAATGGAGGAGGTCCTCCCCGATCGAAGCTCCGGATGCCGCCGCAATTTGGGGCTGCGTATCGAGAATGCCGAGAAAGGCCGGCTGCCGTCCCTGCTGTTCGAGAAGCCGCGCCACGGCCAGGGCAATGGCCCCGCCGTTGGACCATCCGAGCAGGTGGTACGGCCCCACCGGCTGCCGTTCGAGGATGATGGCGGTGAAGCGTGCGGCGATACCGTCAATCGACAATGCGTTCCACTGCTCGGAAAAGATCCAGCTCAAGGCCAATCCGTAGACGGGCCGGTCTTCCTCCAACGCATAGGCGAGCGACTGATAGGCCGAGACGTGCGTTCCGGTCGGATCGAAGCAGAACAGCGGCGCGCTCCCGCGCCCGTCCTGAAGCACCACGAACGGAGAAGAAGCGGCCTCGGCTTGACCGGAGATCCGCTCCGCCAAGGCGGCGATCGTCGGAGCCTGGAAAAGATCGAGCAGTGCGATCGGTTTTCCGACCAGCCGTTGGATGCGGGAAACGAGCTGCACCGCGGTCAATGAGTGGCCGCCCAGGTCGAAAAAGTTGTCGTGGACGCCTACGCGATCCAGGCCGAGGACTTCCGACCATTCGCCCGCAAGCTGCGCCTCCATCTCCGTGCGGGGTGAAACGAACGTCTGCTGCGGATCCCGGCCGGCCGGCTCGGGCAACGAACGGCGATCGATTTTGCCGTTGGCATTCCGGGGCAATGAGTCCAGCATCACGATCGCCGACGGCATCATGTACTCGGGCAGCCGCTCGCGCAGGAAATCACGGAGCCCATCGCGAGTGGCACGGCCCGCGGCATAGGCAACGAGCCGTTTGTCTCCCCTGGCATCCGCCTTGGCCACGACCGCGGTCTCGTGGATGTCCGGATGCTCCATCAGCTGCGACTCGATTTCTCCCGGCT
Organism: Nitrospira japonica; assembly: GCF_900169565.1. NCBI lineage: Bacteria > Pseudomonadati > Nitrospirota > Nitrospiria > Nitrospirales > Nitrospiraceae > Nitrospira > Nitrospira japonica. Next base: position 3,756,578 of record NZ_LT828648.1, read on the forward strand.
CAATCCTGAACCCTCTCACCTTCACCTGATGATCGATCCGGCCGAGGAACTGCACGGTACCGTCGGGCAGATAGCGGGCCATGTCGCCGGTCCGATACAGGCGCGAGCCCGGTTCGTCGGAGAAGGGATGCGGCACGAACACGCCGGCCGTCTTGGCCGGATTCCGCAGATACCCCCGGCCGACGCCGGCTCCAGCCACGCACAACTCCCCCGCAACACCGACCGGCACCGGTGAGAGGGAGGGCGACAAGACGTACACTTCAAGATTGGGCACGGGTCTGCCGACCGGCATCGAGACGACCTGTTCGTCCGGACTCTCGGTGATGCGGTGCAAGGTGACGTCGTCCGCACATTCCGCCGGACCATAGGCATTGACCAGCGGAATCAACGGATGGCGGGCCAGCCATCTTCGGCACAGCGGCCCGGGCAGCGCCTCTCCCGTCGGCAGAACCATCCGCAGACGTTCGAGACCCGGCCGTTGGGCGGCCGCCGAATCCGCCGCATCGAGCATGCCCTGCAGAAGCGCCGGCACGGTTTCGAGAATCGTGATTCCCGCGCGTTCGACGTGGCGCAACAGCCGCTCCGGATCGTGGGCGATTTCATCGGACACGATGCAGACCTGTGCGCCGCACAAGAGCGGAGCCAGGAATTGCCAGACGGAGATGTCGAAGCATTGGGACGCGGTTTGGGCAACCACGTCGCCGGCCGTCAACGGCAGGGTCGAGACTTTCCCCCAGAGGTGATTGAGCATCCCGCGATGCTCGACCACGGCGCCTTTGGGCGAGCCGGTGGATCCGGAGGTATAGATCGCGTAGGCGGCCTCCGCCGCATGCCTCGGTACGCTCGGACCGGGATCCGCGGTCGCCGATCCCTGGATCCATTCCATCGTGAGCACGGCCGGCCTCGTCCCCTCCGCCAACATGTCCAACACCGGCTTCACTCGCCGGCGATGACTGTCCGTGGTCAACAGCACGGCGGCTCGGCTCTCGGAAAGCATGTGCGCCAGACGAAGATCGGGGTGCGCCGCATCCAGCGGCAGATATACGGCGCCAACTTTGAGAATTCCCAGCAGCATCGCGAGAAAGTCCACGCCTCGATCGCCCAGAAGCGCCACGACCGTTTCCGGTCCCGCTCCTGCAACTCGCAATGCATGGGCGACCCGGTCGGCCTGCCGGCTCAGTTCGCGGTACGTCACGCGCCGTTCCCAACACGATGCCGCCGTGGCATCGGGGGTCGCCGACGCCTGATCCTCGAACAATTGAGAGAAGGACCGGCCGGGCACGCGAAGCGGCGGGCCGGCATTCCATTCGGTCAACAGGCGGCGCTCTTCTTCACCGGTCAACAGGCGCAGTTCTTCGAGCGCGGCATCGGGCCTGGCCACCATGTCCCGCAGGATCAGCTCGTAGTGCCTGAGCATGCGTTCCACGCTGTCGGCGGAGAACAAATCGGTGTTGTATTCCATCGAGGCCGTGAGTCCGCCCTCGGTTTCACACAGGGTCAGCGTCAGATCGAACTTGGCCGTCAACGGCTCCGCATCGACCGCGGCGATGCGCAGACCGGGCACGGCCAGCTCAGACGTGGGCGCGTTCTGCAATTCGAACATGACCTGGAAGATGGGCGAATAGCTGACGTCGCGAACCGGCTGCAATACCTCGACCAGCTTTTCGAACGGGACGTCCTGGTGAGTGTAGGCACCGAGACAGATTTCTCGGACGAGCGCCAAGAGCTGGCGGACCGTCTGGCTTCCCGACAGGTCCACCCGCAGCGCCAACGTGTTCACGAAGAAACCGATGAGCCCTTCGATCTCGCTGCGCGTTCTGTTGGCGATGGGCGACCCGACGATGAGGTCGGCCCGGCCCGTGTACCGGTACAGCAACGCGTAAAAACCGGCCAGCAGGGTCATGAACAGGGTCACGCCCTCGCGCCGTCCGAGTTCGGATACCGCCGCGGACAATTCCGGCGACACGGGTATCGTCAGCGAGGCGCCGCGCGAGGTCTGAACCGGAGGGCGCGGGCGGTCCATCGGCAGGTTCAGCGGCTCGAGGCCGCCCGCCAGCCGATCCTTCCAGTAATTCAGCTCGCGCTGGAGACGCGCGCCGGACAGCCACTGGCGCTGCCATACGGCAAAGTCTGCGTATTGAACCGGCAATTCGGGCAGCGACGCCGGTCTGCCTTGAAGCTGGGCCACGTACAGTTCGGTCATTTCCCGCACCAAAATATGCGAGGACCACGCGTCGGACACGATGTGGTGCATCGTCAGGAGCAGCACGTGCTCCTCCGCGTCGAGCGTGAGCAACGTGACACGCAGCATCGGCCCGTAGGCCAGTTCGAACGGGCGCTGCGCTTCGGACGTGGCGAGCCGCAACACCGCCGCCTCGCGCTCCGAACCGGGCAAGTGATCGAGCGAGACGACCGGAAGGGGAATCGTCTGCGCCGGCGCCACGAGTTGAACCGGCTGCCCTTCCGAAAGAGACACCGTGGTCCGCAGGATTTCATGGCGGCGGACCAACTCATTGATACTCCGCTCCAGTGCCGCCGGATCGAGAATACCGGACAACCGCAGCGCGATCGGAAGATTGTAGGACGCGCCGTCCGGGTCCAGCTGGGTCAAGACCCACAGGCGCTGCTGCGCGAACGACAACGGAATCGCCCCGTTGCGCGCCGCCCGCGACACCGGCGGCACGTCCGCATCTCCGGCCTGAAGCCCGGCGGATTCCACCGCCTCCCCCAACTGGGCCACCGTGGTCGCCTCGAACAGGGTCCGCAGCGGCAGGTCCACGTGAAAGACCGACCGGACCCGCGCCATCACCTGCGTCGCGAGCAACGAATGTCCGCCGAGATCGAAGAAATTGTCGTAAATCCCGATCTGCTCCCGCTTCAGAATGGACCCCCAGATGCCGGCCAGCATCTCTTCCGTCGGATTGCGCGGCGCCACGTACCGCCGGCTCGAGGCCAGATATTCTTCGGGATCCGGCAGGAGCGTCCGATCGACCTTTCCGTTCTGATTCAACGGCAGCGCCGGCAGGCAGACCATCGCCGAGGGAATCATGTAGTCCGGTAACCGTTCCTTTAAGAATTCTCGCCAACCGGATGGTTCGCCGCTGGTATCCCCCGGCACGACGTAGGCGGCCAGGTACTTCTCGCCCGCCCCGCTCTGGCGCGCCGTCACGACCGCCTGCCGAATGCCTGGATGCTCGGTGAGACAGGCTTCGATTTCTCCCAATTCGATGCGGTACCCCCGGAGCTTGATCTGGAAATCCGCGCGGCCGAGAAACTCAACGGCACCGTCCGGCAGAAGACGCGCGACATCCCCCGTCTTATAGAGCCGCCCTCCCGGCTCCGACGCCAGCGGATGAGGCACGAACCGTTGGGCCGTGAGATCGGGCCGTCCGAGATACCCGCGCGCCAGCCCCGCTCCGCCGAGGTAGAGATCTCCCGGAACACCGACCGGCACCGGATCGAGCCGCTCGTTTAGGATGTAGGCTTCGGCGTTGTCGATCGGACGGCCGATCGGCACGGTCGCGGAGAGCCTCGCGTCTTTGTCCTGTTGCTCGACGGAAAAAGTCAGGCAGCCGATCGTCGTCTCCGTCGGTCCATAGTGATTCAGCAGGCGGCAACGACCGGCCGCCGCCACATGATCGGCGAGCGCGTGCGGCAGGACATCGCCGCCGAGAACGAGCAGACGACGGGGCAGCACCTCGGAACCGTCCGCCGTGGCGAGCAATGCCTGGAGATGGGCCGGCACGATCTTGAGGACGTCGATGGGATGCGCCGCGCAATAGTCCCCGAACTTCAGTCCGTCGGTGGCCGTGTCATATCCGATCACATGCAGACAGCCGCCGGACGCCAGCGAGGCGAAGATCACGGTGTTGCCCAGGTCGGCTCCGAGCGTCGAGACGGTCGCATAGTTCAGATTCGCCTCCGCGTTCAACGCGCGGCAGATGAAATCCGTGTAGTTCGAAACTCCAAGGTGCGTCGCGGCCACGCCTTTCGGAACACCGGTCGATCCGGAGGTATAGATCACATAGGCCAATTCCATGGGATGAACCGGCCGATCCGGATTACCCGTCGCTTCTTGCGTGAAGGTCCACTCGTGGAAATCCAGACAGTGAGCCCGTATCCCTGAGGCCGGCAACCGCGGCAGCCATTGCTCCTGCGTCAGCACGACGGCAATGCCGGCCTGCGAGATCTCGAACGTCAGGCGCGCCGGAGAATTCTCCGGATCGAGCGGCACATAGGCGGCGCCGGCCTTCAGCACCCCCAATAATCCCGCGACCATTTCGACCGAGCGCTCGACGCACAGGCCCACGAGCGCGCCGCGCCCGACACCCATCCGGTTCAACCCATGCGCGATCTGATTGGCCTTGGTGTTCAATTCCGCATAAGTCAGACGACAGTCTCCGCAGACGACGGCGACGGCATCGGGACGCGCCGCCGCTTGACGTTCGAACACACTGTGGAGGGGCCGGGCTGCCGAGAGCGGATGCGCGGCCCCGCGGCCTCCCTGCAGCAATCGACGCCGTTGGGAGTCGCCCATTACGGGCAGCAGCCCGACGGCGGTCTCCGGCTGCGCCGCCGCACCGGTGAGTACTGCCGTTACGGCCTCTGCGAGAACCGGAAGCGCCGCCGAGTGAACCGATCCGGGATCAGCCTGCAGGCACAGGCGGATCGATCGGCCTCGCGTCGTACAGATCAGGTTGAGCTTGAGCGGCTCGAACCGGACGCCCGCTGGATCAAACGAGAACAACACGTCTCCGATATGCGCGAGCGGTCCTCCGCTATCGAACTCAAAGCCTGCCAGCTCCGACGTTGCGGCTCCGGCGGCATCGGTTTCGCTCTCCCACGTCAAATATTCCTGCCACTCGCGCGCGCGGTTCCGGTCGGACACGGCCGAGTCGATCAGATTCTGAAACGGGCGATCCGGATCGATCCGGCATCGCAGCGGCATCCACTTGGCAAAGAGTCCCATCCCGGACTCCAGCTCGTCGTATTTCCTCCCGTCGCCGAGCAGCCCCATGAGAAAGGTGCGCCGGCCGCCGACCCGCCAGAGCACCACCTGCCAGGCCGCCAAGATGAGCGCCTCAACGGGCGTCTCGCGCCGTTCGGAAAGAGTCAGCAACGATGCGGCCGCGTCCGCATCCAGTTCCCAGGCGAGCGTCTTGGCCGGCCAGCCGGAAGTGGTTTCCACGCCTCGCGCCGCATGCTCGAACGGCAGCGTGACGGTAGCGGGATCGGCCAACAGTTCCCGCCAGAAGCGGCGGCCCTGGGCCGCTTCCTCGTCCGCCAATAATTCGTTCTGCCATTCGGCGAACTGCGCGTACTGCACCGGCTCCTCGCCCGATTCGGTCACAACATCCCTGCCGTAACCGGCGGCGATCTCGCCGGCCAGATTGTGAAGGGTGCGAATGTCGGCGCATAGGGCCGGAAGACTGATCAGGAGCCAATGACTCCGGTTCGACAACCGGCACAACGTGCACCGGAAAAGCGGCCCACGGTCCCAATCGATCGGCCGGCGCCGGTGCTCCTCCAAGATTTCATCACGTTTCACAACCTGCGCCGCGGGACCAACCGCCTCGACGTCGACGACGTCCCAGGCCGGGTTGCCGTCCTCGGCAATCACCTGCAGCGGCACTTTCACGCCAGGCTCCCGGCAAAACAGCGTCCGGAAGGCCTCGTGTCTCGCCACCGCCGACTCCACCGACCGTTTCAACCGCGTCCCGTCCAAGGCGCCGTCGATCACCAATGTCCCTTGGGCATAGGCGGCGCCGAACGTCTGTTGAAGCGTCCACAGCCGTTTTTGCTGGGGCGAAAGCCGGAACCCTTGTACGTCGATGCTTGGTTGCATGATGCTCTATACCTCGTGGTCTCTTTGCTTGCTGCGGCCTTCAGGGAAACGGCGCATCCTTACGCATTCACCGTCTGGACATCCCGCCGATTGATCATCTCTCCCATGGCCACGACGATTTTTCTCGGCCCGACGAAGGGCGCGCGGGCGTGAGCCACCAACATATTGTCGAGCATGAGCAGATCCATCTCACGCCACGGAAACCGCACGGATGTCCGCTCGTAGAGCTCGCCGATTTCGGCCGCGATATCGTCCTCGATCGGAGTCCCGTCGCCGAAGTACACGTTGCGCGGAACCCGCTCGATGCCCAGTACCTCGATCAGCGAATTCCGAACCGCCGGCTCCAGGTAGGACACGTGGTGCAGCTGGATCTGGTTGAAGAATACCCACTCGCCGGTCTTTGGGTGCTTGAGGATCGCGGGACAGACCTGTCTGGTTCGCAGCCCTCCGTCCGGCGTCCAATCCCATTCGACCCCGTGCTGCCGGCACGTTTCCTCGACCGCCGCCTTGTCCTCGGTGTGAAAGAAATCCTGCCAGCTCACGTCGAACCCCGGCGTGAAATTTCTGACGTACATCAACGACCGCTCCTGGAATTTCGCGCGGAGCTCGGGCCGGAGCCTCTCGTACATTTTCCGGCAGTCCACGATCGGGGTCTCTCCGCCTTCCCGCGAGGCCTGCACGCAGAAGAACGACTGCTTCAGCGGCCAGCGATGCAAGTGCGAGCTCTCGTTGTGAAAAAGAATGGCCTTGTCTGCCGGATAGGGCGTAGATCCGTAGACGTGGCGTCCGGCCTTCTCGCGCGGCAGATCGCCGTACTCGCTGAACAGCGCGGGGCAGAGGGCCTGTGCGACCTGTTCGAAACCCTCGATGCGCTTGAGCGCGAATCCACGGAACAGGATGGCCCCGTGCGTGAACAATTCCTGTTCGACCTTCGCCCGGTTGTCCTGCGCCCAGGCGGCCAGATCCACGTCCTCGACGGCCGGCTGCAGCACCAGCGGCAGCGTCTGGTCCGGCGTCAGGTACCGCCGCTCCACCAACGTGCGCTGGGCGAGATTCACCGCCTTCGGTTGAATGCTCTTGAACCGCTTGAACTTGCCATCCTCGCGCTGCTTGGATTCGATCATGGCGGACTCCTTTTCTGTATGAGAGAGCACCTCGAGCGCGGACAGTCGGGCTTCCGGCTGGGCAACGATGCTGGCCAGCAGCGTCACGAACCGGTCCGACAGGCCGGCGATCGTCGAAGCCTCGAAGAGATCTGTGCTGTATTTCCACAGACCGGTCAGTCCCTCCTCGGTGTCTTCCATGAACAACCCGAGATCGAACCGCGCGACCTCGCTTTCGAGTTCGAGCGCACCGACCTCCAAACCGGGCAATTCCATGGTGGGCGGCCGCACGTTCTGCAGCACCAGCAGCGCTTGGACGAGCGGATTTCCTCCCAGGTCGCGTTTGAGCTTCAGCGTTTCCACGATCTTTTCGAACGGCAGGTCCTGGTGAGCATAGGCCTCCAATGCCGTCCGGCGCACTTGGGTGAGCAACTCCAGGAACGTCGGATTGCCGCCGAGGTCACTGCGAAGGGGCAGGAGATTGACGAAAAAGCCGACCAGTCCTTCCGTCTCCTGGCGATTTCGGTTGGCGACGTCGGTCCCGATCAGGATGTCTTCCTGGCCGGTCGTGCGGAACAACAGGGTATTGAACGCGGCCAGCAGCGTCATGAACAGCGTCACGCCTTGTTTACGGCTCAGCGCGCGCAGCCGCTCGGCCTGCTCCGCCGATACCGTGAAGACGTGGCGCGCGCCACGGAAGGTCTGCACGGGGGGGCGAGCCCGATCCACCGGCAGTTTCAAGACCGGCGGATTCGCACCCAACCGCTGCTTCCAATAGGCCAGGTGCGCGTCCAACACGGGTCCCTGCAACCATTGCCGCTGCCATCGAGCGAAATCCGCATACTGCACCGGCAACGGCGGCAGCTCCGCCGGCGCCGTGCTTTCCGCCGCTTGCCCGACATGCGCTTGATAGAAGACCGCCACCTCATGAGCCAGCAGCGTCATCGACCAGGCGTCCGCGGCAATATGATGGAGCGTCACGAGCAGGACGTGCTCCTGCTCCGCCAGATGCAACAGGCGGGCGCGGATCGGGCGATCCTGCTCCAGCCGGAACGGCCGGCGAACTTCCCGGGCGGCGGCCTCCCGCACCGCCTGATCCCGCCGGTCCTCCGGCAGCCCGCTCAGCTCGTCCAGCGGCAAGGTCAAGCCTTCCGCAGCTCCGATGATTTGCGCCGGTTTGCCGTCCACCTCGCGGAACGTGGTCCGTAACGTTTCGTGTCTGGCGATCACCTGTTCGAAGCTGTACGACAAGGCGGCCAGATCCAGCATGCCGGACAGGCGCAGGGCGAAAGGCAGATTGTAGGACCAGCCGTCCGGCTCCATCTGCGCCAGGAACCACAGCCGTTGCTGGGCGAACGACAGGGCGAGCGGCCCCCCGCGTTCGGCCGGCGCGAGCAGCGCCGGCGGCGCGCCGGCGCGGCCGGCACGGGCCTGTTCGATGACGGCGCCCAGCGCCTCGACCGTCGGCGCCTCGAACAGGCTCCGGAGCGGCAGTTCGATCTGAAACGAGGAACGGATCCGCGAGACGACCTGCGTCGCCAGGAGCGAATGGCCGCCGAGTTCGAAGAAGTTGTCATGGATGCCGACATGCTTGGCGCCGAGAATTTCCGCCCAGATACCGGCGAGAATTTCTTCCACTGCCGTGCGCGGGGTTCCCTCGCGGGGCGACTGATCGCCTTCCTCCGGCGCCGGCAACGCCTTTCGATCGATCTTCCCGTTCGGCGTGAGGGGCAGCGCGTCGAGAAACATCACGACGGAGGGAACCATGTAGTCCGGCAGCGCCTCGGCCACGAAGGACCGGAGCACCGCGGCGTCGCGGGCGGCGCCTTCGCTCACGACATAGGCAACCAACCGCTTGTCTCCCGGCCGGTCCTCCCGCGCCGCCACGACGGCTTCCCGTACGAGGGGATGCTGCGCCACGCGCGCTTCGATCTCGCCCAGTTCGATGCGATAGCCGCGGATCTTGACCTGATGGTCCCGCCGCCCCAGGAATTCGAGCGTCCCGTCGCGGCGAAACCGCACCAGGTCGCCGCTGCGATAGAGACGCCGGCCCGCGTCGGACGCGAACGGATCCGGCACAAAGGCGGCCGCGGTCCGCGCGGGATCGTTGAGATAGCCCCGGCCGACTCCCATCCCGCCGATGCAGAGTTCACCCGCCACCCCGATGGGCAGCAGTTCCAAATCGGGTCCCAGCACGTACAAACGAAGATTGGGGATCGGCCGGCCGATCGGAATGTATCCGCTCTCCGATTCATCGGGGACGACCATGGTATGCAGCGCCACGTCGTCGGCGCATTCCGCCGGACCGTAGGCGTTGACGAGCGGCACGGACGGATACCGCGCGAACCACTTCCGGCATAATTCGGGCGACAGCGCCTCCCCTGTCGGCAGCATCCAGCGCAGAGGAAGGTCCATGGATTCCTCTTCGAGAAGACCGCTCATCAGCGAGGGCACGATTTCCAAGACAGTGACGCCCTTGGCGCGCATCTCACGCAGCAATGCCCGCGGGTCCTGCACCACGGTGCTCGGAACGATCTCCACGCGCCCGCCGCACAGGAGCGCCGTGAGGAATTGCCACACGGAAATGTCGAAACATTGCGAAGCGGTTTGAGCCACGACGTCGCGGCCGGTCAACCGCAAGGCCGGAATCTTGCTGAGCAGATGATTGACCATCGCTCGCTGCTCCACCATTGCGCCCTTCGGCACGCCGGTCGAGCCGGACGTATAGATGACGTACGCCAGATTGGCCGGCGCCGCGTTCACGACCGGATTGGAATCCGATGACCGTTCTTTCTCCAACTGCTCCAACGTGGAAACGGGCGTGCTCAGCCCGGCGAGGGACGTCGCCCGGCCGATCCGATCGACATAGCGCTCGGTCGTGACGATCATCGCCGCCCGGCTGTCCTGCAACACTTGGGCAAGACGCCGTTCCGGATGTCCGGGATCGAGCGGCAGATAGGCCGCCCCGGCCTTGAAAATACCCACGATCATTACCAGCAGGTCCAACCCCCGCTCGTTCAAGATGCCCACCAGGCGGTCGGGGCCGGCACCGCGCGCGAGCAGCGCGTGGGCCACGGCATTCGCCCGGCGGTTCAACTCGGCATAGGTCAGGCTCACTCCCTGACAAGCGGCAGCGATGGCATCGGGCGTCTTGACGGCTTGCGCCTCGAACAACCGGCTGAACCGGTCATCCTCAAGTTCGACCTCCTTCGTGACGCTCCATTCCTCGGTCAGCCGCCGGCGCTCCTCGTCCGCGATCAACGAGAGGTCGACCAATCGTGCATCCGGATTCGCGACCATGCATTCGAGGAGATGCTTGAGATGGTCCAGCATCCGCTGCACGACTTCGCGCTCGAACCAGCGGGGCTGGAACGAGAGCCGGACGCCCAATTCACGGCCGGGATAACCGACGACGGTCATGGGATAGTTCGTATGGACCCGGTCGTGGTCATACGCAATATCGACCGTGCCCCATTGCTCGCCGAGGCGCGGGTCTTTCGGCGCGTTCTCGAACACCAGCAAACTATGGAATAGCGACTGTCCAGCCGCCATTCCTCCCCAGCGCTGAATCTCGATCAGCGGCGGATACTCGAACTGTCTGATCCGATAGTTTTGCGCGAGCAGTTCTTTCAGCCACTCGACAAGAGACATCTCAGAAGAAACTCGAACTTTAAGCGGTAAACTATTGATAAATAACCCGACAATAGACTCGACACCGTCCAGATCCGTGGGCCGACCCGCGACCGTCACTCCGAACACCACGTCACGCTGTCCGTTATAGCGGGCCAACAACAGCGCCCATGCCCCCTGGACGATCGTGTTCGGCGTCAGTTGGTGCCGCGAAGCCAGCGCTTGCAGCTGTTCGGTCGCCCGGGTCGACAGCTCCATATACACGTCGTCGACCGAATCTTCTCCGCCCGACGCGCCGGCCCGCTCGATACCCAGGGCCGTGGGACCAGAGCAATCTTTGAGTTCCGTCCTCCAAAACGTTTCCGCAGCGGCGAGGTCCTGCTTCTTCAACCACGCGATGTATTCCCGATAGGGTGTGACGGGCGGCAATTCCACGTCCCTCCCCTGAAGAAAGGCCTGGTAGTAGGCGCGGAAATCCATCATCAACAGCGAGAAACACCAGTCATCGGTGAGAATATGATGGAAGCTTCTGACGACCGCGTAATAGTCATCCGCCAGCCGGACCAGATGAATCCGCATGAGCGGCGGCTTGGCCAGGTCGAGCCCTCTCGACAACTCGGCCTGCAGCAATTCCTGCAGCCGTTCGCCATGCTCCGACTCCGGATGCGTACGCCAATCCAATTCTTCGATGACCGAGGACAGATCGACCGTGGTATGCACGGCTTGGAGCGGCTGCGGAAGGTCCTTCCACATGAAGGACGTGCGGAGGATTTGATACCGCTGAATCACCCGGTGCCATGCGCGCACGAACAGGTCGCGATCCAAGTGACCGCGCCACATGTACCGCTGTTGCATCAAATAGATTCCCGATCCCGGATTCATCAGCGTGTGAAACAGCATCCCCTCCTGCATCGGCGAGAGCGGATAGAGATCTTCGATCTGCTCCCAGTCGTCGCGGAGCGGCGCCAGGTCCTCACGGCTGACGGCGACGAGCGGAAACATCCCCGGCCCCCCGGCGTCGGCCGCCTTGACGGGAGCCGTCTCAGCGGCGGGCGACGAAACATTCTCGGGTTTGGCCGCGCCTTCGTTCGGAGCCGTCGCAGGCCCTGCCGCGACGGCCGCGGCTTCGGCGACGGTTTGACATTCGAACAGCTGCTTCGGAGTCAACTTGACGCCCTTCTGATTGGCTCTGGCGATCACTTGGAGACTGCGGATCGAATCTCCCCCCAGCGAGAAAAAGTTGTCGTGAATCCCGATGCGCTCCCGGCGCAGCACGTCCGCCCAGATACCGGCGAGAATCGACTCGATCTCGTTGCGGGGGGCCACGTAGCCCACCGAACCGGTCGCCGCGTCCTGCGAGTCCGGCAGCGCGGCCCGATCCACCTTTCCGTTACGGGTCAAGGGCCAGGATTCCATCACGACGATCGCGCCGGGCACCATATATTCCGGCAGTGTCTTGGCCAATCGATTGCGCAGCTCGGCGACGTCGATTGGTGCGTTCGCCGTGACGTAGGCCACCAGCTGTTGCGATCCGCCTTCCCCCTCGCGCACGAGGACGACGGCCTCGGACACGCCTCCCTCGCTTCGCAGTCTGTTTTCGATTTCTCCCAACTCGATGCGGAACCCTCTGAGCTTCACCTGATAATCCACGCGACCGATATATTCGATCGTTCCGTCCTCGCGCTCGCGCACGCGATCGCCGGTTCTGTAGAGCCGTCCTCCCGGCTGTTCTCCGAACGGATCGGGAATGAATCGGTCCGCGGTCAGATCGGGACGACGGAGATACCCGCGCGACAGTCCGGCTCCTCCGACGTACAGTTCCCCCGGCACTCCGAACGGCACGACGTTCATGTCATGATCGAGGACATAAGAGCAGGCGCCGGCAAGCGGACGCCCGATCGGCACCACCGTTTCGTCGTCGGACCAGCCGTCCAGTCGATTGGCGATCACGCCGACCGTCGTCTCGGTCGGTCCGTAGTGATTGACGACGGCGCAATCGGGCGCCAGCGCTCTGACCTTGTTCACGAGTTCGGGGCGCACGCGTTCTCCGCCGAGGATGAGGCAATGCCTGGGAAGGACGTGGGCCGGTTCGGCTGCTTCCAGAAGCCCGCCGAGATGGCTCGGAGCGATCTTGAGGACCCCGACCCGATGACGATGCATGTACGACGCCATTGCATCGGGGTCGAATCCCCGATCCGCCGACAAGACATGAAGGGTACGCCCGGAACACAGCGCCCCGAAGATGGAGGTATGGCCCAGGTCCGCCCCCACGGTGGACACCGTTGCCAGGCTTGCATCGGGGGGCAGCACCAGCCGATCCAGGACGGCCCGCACATACGCGACGAGTTGCCGGTGCTCTACCGACACCCCCTTGGGTTCGCCGGTCGAGCCGGATGTATAAATGACGTAGGCGACGTGCTGCGGGCTCGCCGGCGAGGACTGAGTCTGCGGCGAGGCGGTCTGCACGGCCGGCCATTCGCGATCCAATGGAATACAGGTCACGGCGATCCCGTGGAGCAGCTCCATCCACGCGGAGTGCGTCAGCACGACTTCGGCGCCACTGTCACGCAGCATGAACGCGACCCGCGCCTGCGGCAGCTTGGGGTCGATGGGAACGAATCCCGCTCCCGCCTTGAGGACCGCGAGCAACCCGACGATCATGTCCAGTGACCGGTCCATGCAGAGTCCGACGAGACTCTCCGGCCCGACATCCATCGTACGCAGAACGGACGCCAGCGATTCGGCGCGCGCGTCGAGATCGCGATAGGTCAACGACTCCCCTTCGTACACCACGGCGGCCCTATCCGGCTCTTTTCGCGCATGCTCGGCAACCATCTCGTGGATACAGACGGCAGACGCGGCCGGTCCGGACGCGGTCCGCGGCGTCGACGGCTTCCGCCGCTCCGCCTGGGTGCCGGCCGAGAGCTCGAACAGCCGGGCCGTCGGTGCCGCCAGCATGCGGTCCAGCGACGCCGTGAGATCGGTCAATAAACGGCGGACGACCGCGTGCGTAAACCGGCGGCGCGCATAGGACGCAATGAGCCGCAACTCCTCTCCCGGCTCCACCATGAGCGAGAGCGGATAATTGTTCCGGCCGGTCGTGAGGAGATGTCCCGATTCCGTTCCGTCGTTTCGACCGCTCTTGAGCGCACTGATCGTCACGCCGGTGGCCGGCCCTTCGGACTCTTGCTCCGGATAACTCTCGAACACGACCAGCGTCTCGAACAGCGGACGCCCTGCCGCGATGTCGCTCCAACGCTGGATCCTGGCCAGCGGCGTCCATTCGTACTGGCGGATCGTGCTGTTGTGCACCTGCAGCGCGCTCAGCCACTCCGCGATCTTTTGATCTCCGGATACCGCGACTCTCACCGGTATGGTGTTGATGAAGAGACCGACCATGTTCTCGGAGCCGGTGAGTTCGACGGGACGTCCGGACACCGTGGCCCCGAACAGCACTTCCCGCTCACCGCTGTACCGGTTGAGCAGCAGCGCCCAGGCCCCTTGAATCAGCGTATTGACCGTCACCCGTTGCTGCTGGGCAAAGGCTTGCATCGCCTGCCAACGCGACGGATCGACCCGCACTTCCTGCTCCGCGTAGAGAAACCGCTCGTCCGACGCCGCGTCGTCGGGCTCCGGCAGCGCCGGCGCGGTGGGAACGCGGAATCCGGCGAGTTCGGCGCGCCAGAACGTCTCCGCCGCGCGCTCGTCCTGCCGGTTTCTCCAGGCGATGTAGTCGCGATAGGGCCGCGACTCGTTCTGCCGCGGCGTGCGGCCCTGCCGCAGCGCTTCATATATCGACAGGACGTCCTGCAGCAGCAGCGACATGCTCCAGCCGTCCAACAGAATGTGGTGATGGCTGTTGAACAGATACCAGCGGCGTTCCGAAACCGCGATCAGGTGCAGCCGCATCAACGGCGGCACCATGAAATCCATGCCGTTCTGCCGGTCCTTGGCGAGGAGCGCTTCGACGGCCTTCTCGCGATCGGCCTCGGACAGGCCTCGGAAGTCATGCCGATGAATCGGCATCTCCACGTCACGACGCACGACCTGCAACGGCCGCTCGACACCCTCCCACACGAAGGCGGTGCGAAGGATCGCATGCCGCCGAACCGCCTCTTGCCATGCCTTGACGAAGAGGTCTTCCTGCAGATCGCCCTGCAGCTGGTATCCATACTGATACCAATAGGGATCGGCTTCCCCTTCGGCGACACGGTGAAACAGCAGTCCCTCCTGGAGCGGGGACAGGTAGTACATCGCTTCGATCTGTTTCTTATCTCGCATGGCTCTCATCCATTCTCCCCAGAATTGTGTCCAGCGCGTCCTGGCCGATCTCGACGTCGGGGAAATCCGACGGCGTATAGCCTCCCGCCTCGGAAGACGTGCAATGGTCGATCAGCGTTTGCAGGTGGTCGAGATAGGCGCGTCCCAGACGCTCGATCGTCGCCCGCCGGTAGCGGTTTCCGCTGTAGCTCCACGTGAGACTGAGCCGGTCGCGGAGGATTTCCGCGTTGACGGTCAGTTCGTACGGCAGCCTGTTTGCCGGCCCATGCTCCTTGCCGACCGATTCCTGCGCCAGGTCGAACATCGACCGCTCGGCCAACGCGCGGTCCAATTGACCGAAGTAGTTAAAGCAGAGGCCGGAAGCAGGACGCCCGCGCAACACCGCTCCGGTTTCGTCATTTCGGAGATAGCGCAAGACACCGTAACCGACTCCGCGGCCCGGGATCCTTCGCAGCTGTTCCTTGATCGATTTGACGGTGTCGCCCGCGTCCCGCCCTTCCACGCGCAGCACGACCGGATGGATCGCGGTGAACCATCCGACGGTCCGCGAGAGGTCAAGCTCGGGGAACAGATCCTCGCGCCCGTGCCATTCCACGTCGACCGACGTCTCGGCCCGGCCGGTCCATGCGGCAACCGTTTGAGCCAACGCCGTGAGCAGGAGATCGTCGATCCGCGTGTGATAGGCGCCGGCCACGTCGTACAAGAGCGCCCTGGTCTGCTCCGCTCCGAGTGTGACCGTGACGGCTTCGACCGAGGTTTCGGTTCGTGCGCCGTCCGGATGGTCCACGGGAAGGGGCTGCGCCGTGCCGGACGTCTCGGTCAACCAATAGGAGGCCTCGGACGACAGGCCGTTCGACTGTGCGTATTCCGACAGCTTGAGCGCCCATTGCTTGAACGAAGTCGTCTTGGCCGGCAGTTGCGGAGGCTGGCCGTGAAGGCGCTGCAGATAGACCTGCTGCAGATCCTCGAGCAGCACGCGCCACGACACGCCGTCCATCACCAGATGGTGTACGACGATCAGGAGGCGTCCGGCCTCCCCTTTCCCACGATCGAACCATACGACCAACAGGAGAGGGCCGCCGCTCAGGTGCACCCGCGTTTGCCATTGCTCGGCGAGCGCCTCAAACTGCTCGTCGAACTCGTTCTTCGACCAGGCCGAAAGATCGATCCGGTGAACCTCCACATCGGATTCCGGTTCCACCCGTTGCCGCCAACCCTGAGCGCCCCGGTCGAATCGGGCGCGCAACATGTCGTGGTGGCGCACCAAATCCCGCATCGCCTCGGCCAAGACCTGATGATTCAACGGCTGTTTGACCTCCAAGAGAATCGACTGGTTCCACCGGTGCGGATCGGCGAAATCATGTTCAAAAAACCAGTGCTGAACCGGCGTCAGCGGCACATCGCCCGCCACCGGTCCCTGTTCGGGAGGGAGCATAGCCGGGCCGGCTTCGGTCTGCGCGTCCCGTGTCGCAACCTCCGCAAGTTCGGCCGGAGTCTGATATTGGAACAACTGCCGTGGAGTCAGCGTCAGTCCGAGTTGTTTCGCGCGCGCAATGATTTGCAGCGACAGAATCGAATCGCCGCCGAGTTCGAAGAAGTTGTCGCGGCGGCCGACGCGGGGCTGGGCCAGCACCTCCGCCCAGATCGTGGCCAGCACGCGCTCCGTCTCCGTGGCCGGCTCCTCGTACGCCTCCGCCCGGGCCCCCGCCCCCTCCGGCACCGGCAGCGCCCGGCGATCCACCTTCCCGTTCGGCGTCAGCGGCAGCGCCGCCAACACCACCACGCTCGGCACCAGCGCCTCCGGCACCTGCGTCCCCACCCACTGCCGCAGCATGTCTCCCGTGACCGCCTGCCCCGCCCGCGGCACCACATAGCCCACCAACCGGGTACTCCCCGCCGCCGTCGCCTGCGCCACCACCACCGCGTCCTGCACCGCCGGATGCTGATACAGGCAGCTTTCGATCTCCCCCAGCTCGATCCGCACGCCCCGGATCTTCACCTGATGATCCAGCCGCCCCAGATACTCGATCGCCCCGTCCGGCCGATGCCGCGCCAAATCCCCCGTCCGGTACAGCCGCCGCCCCGGCTCCGGCCCGAACGCATCCGGCACGAACCGCTCCGCCGTCAGCCCCGGCCGCTGGTGATACCCCCGCGCGACGTTCACGCCCCCGATGTACAGCTCGCCCGGCACCCCCGCCGGCACCGGGACGCCCCGCCGGTCCAGCAGATAGATCTGCGTATTGGCGATCGGCCGCCCGATCGGCACTGGCTCCGCCGGCGCCGCCGGCGCACAGCTCCACACCGTCACGTCGATCGCCGCTTCCGTCGGCCCATATAAGTTGTGCAGGGCCACCCCCGGCAGCTTCGCCCAACACTGCCGCTGCACCGCGCCCGCCAGCGCTTCGCCGCTGCAGATCACCCGCCGCAACGTCCCGGCGCAAGCCTCCACCCCCGGCGTCTCCAAAAACGCCTGCAGCATCGGCGGCACGAAGTGCAGCGTCGTCACGCGGTCGCGCACGATCCGCTCCACCAACCGCAGCCCGTCCTTGTGCTCCTCCGGCTGCGCCAGCACCAACTCCGCGCCCGTCAGTAACGGCCAGAAGAACTCCCACACCGACACGTCGAAGCCGATCGGCGTTTTCTGCAGCACCCGGTCCGCCGGCGTCAGGCCGAAATACTCCTGCATCCATTGCAGCCGGTTGAGCAGCCCGCCATGGGTATTGCCCGCCCCTTTGGGCCGACCGGTCGAGCCGGACGTATAGATCGTATAGGCCAGGTGCTCGAGCCGCACCGCCGTCGGCAGCGGCGCACGCGCCGCCGAGGCCGCCGGCTCCGTCGTGGGCAGGTCCAGACAGCGGCCCGCAAACGGCGGCAGGTGCCCCCGCAGCGTCGGCTGCGTCAGCAGCACGCCCGGCGCCGCATCCCCCAGCATGTAGGCGATCCGCTCGGCCGGATAACTCGGGTCGATCGGCACGTAGGCGCCCCCGGCCTGCAGGATCCCCAACAGGCCCACCACCAATTCCAGCGAGCGCTCCGCGCAGATGCCCACCAACACGTCCGGGCCCACCCCGTGCCGCTGCAATTCAACCGCCAGCGCCGCGCTCCGGCGCCACAGCGCCCCATAGCTCAGCGTCTGCTCCTCGCATCGCACCGCCACCGCCGCCGGCGTCCGCTGCACCTGCCCGTAGATCAGCGCCGGCACCGGCGCCGCCGTCCCATACGCCCGCGCCGTCGCGTTCCACTCACGCACCACCTGCTGCCGCTCCTCCGGCCCCACCACCTCGATCCCCGCCAGCCGGCCCTGCGGCTGTGCCATCAGCTCGTCCAACACCACGTCCAGGTGTTCCGCCAGCCGCTTCACGCGATCAGGAGAGAACCGCTTGTGCTGATAGGACAACAGAAAGCAGAGCGATTCGCCCGGTACGACGTTGACGGTCAACGGATAGTTGGTCTGTCCCTCCAGATACACGTCGTGGGCGGTCAGGCCCGCGCCGCCGTCGTCCAGAGTCCGGTCCGTCGGATGATTGTCGAACACCAGCAGACTGTCGAACAGCTGACGCCCGCGCGGCAGCTGACTCCAGGTCTGGATCTGCGCGAGCGACGTATGTTCGTATTGGCGGAGTTCGGCGTTCTGCTGCAGCAATCCCCGCAGCCAGGTGTTCAGAACGGCGTCCGATGATACGGTGACCCGAAGCGGCAGCGTATTGATGAACAGCCCGAGCATCGTCTCGATACCCGGAACGTCCGCCGAACGTCCCGACACCGTCGTGCCGAACACGACGTCCTCCTCGCCGCTGTATCGGCTCAGCAGCAACGCCCAGGCGCCCTGTATCACGGTATTGACGGTGACGCGCGCCTTGGAGGCCGCGGCCTGAAGAGCGGCGGTCCTGGCGGCCGAGATCGTCAACCGATGCGTGCCGTAGCCGGTGGGCGGCTGCGCGCCGTCTGAATCCCGGTCCGCCGGAAGCGGCGTGGGCGACGTGATGTCCGCCAATGTCTTGCGCCAGTACTGCTCGGCCGCGGTGTGGTCCTGGGAAAGAATCCACCCGACGTAATCCCGATAGGACTGCGCGTGCGGTTCATCCGGCGTGGGGCCGCCTTTCAGCGAGGCATAACAGGCGAACAGATCGCCCAGAATGATGGGGAGGCACCAGCCGTCGAGCACGATGTGATGATGCGTCCAAATCAGATAGCGGGCATCGTCGGTGACGCGAATCAAAGCCAGCCGCATCAGCGGAGGCCGCGTGAGATCGAAATCGGTCAGCCGATCCGTCCGGAGAAACTCGTTGAGGCGCTCACGCTGTTGCGGCTCGGACGCTCCCCGCCAATCCAGCTCGACGAAGGGCGGCGTCTCGCCGGGTAGCACGACTTGCATGGGCGCGTTCAGCTCTTGCCACATGAACGCGGAGCGGAGCGGCGTCGAACGTGCGATGACCATCCGCCAGGCTTCGAGGAAGGCGTTCTGATCCAGGCTGCCCCGGAGCAGGCAGCTCAATTGTTCGATATAGACGCCCGATTGCGGTTCATAGAGGCTGTGGAACAGCAACCCCTGCTGCAGCGGCGTCAGCGGGTACGCATCCTCGACCTTGGGGTACGAGCGCCGGACCGCGTCGAGCACCGCCGGATCGATCTGCCATGAAGGGGTACCCGCGCGCGGCGTCGAATCGCCCGGCTGTAACTCTCCGCCGGCGGCTCCGGCCAGTTCGGCGATCGTCTGATGCTGAAAGAGATGCCGGGGTGTCAGCGGAAATCCTTGCGTCTTCGCCCGCGAGATGACTTGCAAACTGAGAATCGAATCCCCGCCCAACTCGAAGAAATTGTCGTGAACGCCGATCCGGTCCAATCCCAACACCTCGGCCCAGACCGCTGCCAATTGTGCTTCCGTGGAGGTTCGAGGGGCGGTCCATCCCTTTGCGGCCGCGTGATCGGGCCGCGGCAGGGCCTGCCGGTCGATCTTCCCGTTGGCGCCCCGCGGAAGCATTGCGAGCTTCATGATCACGGAAGGCACCATCGGTTCCGGCAGTTGCTCACGCAGCAACGTGATCAACCCGTCGGCATCGCACGCCGCGCCGTCTCGAGACGCCACATACGCGACCAATCGTTTCTGCCCCGGATGATCCTGCCGGACGACGGCCGCAGCCTCCCGGACCTCCGGATGGGCCTGCAGGCGCGATTCGATCTCGCCCAACTCGATGCGTACGCCTCGGATTTTGACTTGGTGATCACGGCGCCCGAGAAATTCCATCGTGCCATCCGGACGACAACGCACGCGGTCACCGGTCCGATACAGGCGGCTCCCCGGCTCACTGGAAAAAGGATCGGGCACGAACGAGCCGGCCGTCTTGGCCGGATCGTGGAGATAGCCCCGGCCGACCCCGATTCCGGCGACGCACAGTTCTCCCGAGGCCCCGATCGGAACCGGCTCCAACCATTCATCGACCACGTACAGGCGGACATTGGCGATGGGCTTGCCGATCGGCGCATGGGCGCGGTCTTCACCCGGCGGCACCAAGATCGTGGCCATCGCGACGTCGTCGGCGCATTCCGCCGGTCCGTAGGCGTTGACCAACGGCACGTGCGGGTACCGCTCGAACCACCGGCTGATCAGGGCGGGCGGCAGCGCTTCGCCGGTCGGCAGCAGCCATCGCAATCGGGCCAACGTCGGCGCCGACGCGCCTGCCGCGGCGGCGCTGTCGAGCATGCCTTGCAGCAGCGCCGGCACCGTCTCCAGCACCGTCACGCCCTGTGCGCCGGCATGGCGGAGGAGCTGTTCCGGATCGCGCGCCACGTCGTCGGGCACGATGAGCACGCGGGCGCCGCACAGCAGAGCGGCCGTGAGTTGCCAGACCGAAATATCGAATCCCTGCGACGCGGTTTGCGCAACGACGTCGGCCGGACCCAGCCGGAGCATGGACATCTTGCTGCGCAGATGATTGATCAAGCCGCGCTCCGTCACCATTGCGCCCTTCGGAACGCCGGTCGATCCGCTCGTATAGATCACATAGGCGAGCGTCCCCGACGGCGCCGCGGGTCGAGCGCCGGCCGGAGCCGGCTTCTCCTTCGAACAGGCCTCGGCCGTCATTACCGCGGGACGAACGGCAGCCGGCAGATGGACCATCGCGTCCTGCGCCTTGGAGGCCCAGGCTTCCGTCGTCAGCACCACCGAAGCCCGGCTCGACTCCAGCACGGCCGTCCACCGTGACGGCGGATGCCCGGGATCGAGCGGCAAATAGACGGCGCCGCACTTCCATAAACCGACCATCATGGCCACGTAATCCGTACCCCGCTCGCCGAGCACCGCGACGACCGTCTCGCAGCCGACCCCCATAGTCGAAAGCCCGCGGGCAATCCGGCCGGCTCGGTCGTTCAAGGCTTGGTACGTGAGAGTCTGGGTTCCGCAAGAGACGGCCACGTCCTCCGGCGATCGCCCCGCCTGCGCTTCAAAAAGATCGGCCACCCGGCCTTCGTCGGCTCCCGGGATCGCCGTGTCGTTCCAGTCGATGAGCATGCGCCGGCGCTCCGATTCCGTGAGCATCGGGAGCTCACTGAGACGAGCCTGCGGATCATCGGCGATACCTTCCAGCAGCCGCCGCAGATGGATCGCCATCCGGGCCACGGTCTCCTCATCGAACAGATCCTGGTTGTATTCGAACGCGGCATCCAGTCCGGTATCGTCTTCCGTCACGTCGAGCGAGAGATCGAATTTGGCGCCCCCCGCGTCCAATTCCATCGCGCTGACTTCCAGCGAAGGAATCGACAGCGTCTGGGCCAGCGAGGTCTGCAGCGCGAACATCACCTGGAACAGCGGCGTGTGGCTGAGCGAGCGGACCGGCTGCAGCGCGTCCACCAGTTGTTCGAACGGCAAGTCTTGATGCGCCTGCGCCCCCAAGACCGTCTCCTGCACGCGCGCCAGCAGATCGGCGAAAGACGGATTGCCCGAGAGATCGGCCCGGAGGACGAGCGTATTGGCAAAGAAGCCGATCAACGATTCCGTCTCGCGCTTCGGCCGGTTGGCGACCGGCGTGCCGACGCAGAAATCGTCGAGGCCGCTGTACCGCATCAGAAACACCTCGAATGCCGCGGCCAGCGTCATGAACAGCGTCGCGCCCTGCCGGCGGCTCACTGCGTGGAGGCGTTCGGTCAGCGCGCGGGGTATCGAAAAGGGAAACCGCGCGCCCCGGTCGGTCTGCACGGCCGGGCGAGGCCGGTCCGTCGGCAGATCGAGCACCGGCAGCTTCCCCTTCAACTGCTCTTTCCAATAGGCCAGCCGCTCGTCGAGCACCGCCCCTTGCAGCCACCCTCGCTGCCAGACCGCATAGTCGGCGTATTGAATCGGCAACTGCGGAAGCGGAGACGGTCGGCCCGCGTCGAACGCTTCGTAGAGGGTCGCGAATTCCCGCGCGAGGATCTGGGACGACCACCCGTCGCACACGATATGGTGGAGCGTCATGACCAACACGTGATCTTGCGGCTCCAGCTTGAGCAACCGCACCCGCATCAGCGGGCCGGTACGCAGATCAAACGGACGCTGCGCCTCCGCCCGCGCCGCCGAGGCAACCGCCGTCTCCCGGCCGGCCGGCGAACCCATGCTGAAATCCACCACCGGCATGCTCGCCGGACGATCTTCGGCGATGACCTGAACCAGTCCCCCCTCCGCCTCATCGAACGTCGTGCGGAGGACTTCATGGCGCCGGATGATTTCGTTGAGGCTCTCCGCCACCGCCTCGCGGTTGAGCGGCCCACGCAGGCGTACCGCCAGCGCCGTATTGTAGGAAGCGCCGTCCGGTTCCAACTGCGAAAGGAACCACAGCCGCTGTTGCGCGAAACTGGCGGGAAAGACGTCCGCGTTCGATGGAGCCGAGGCCGGCGACGCCGCGCCGGTGATGAGTATGTCGGATTTCACCTGTCCACCTGTTAGTGCTTGCTCGATTCAGCCATGGCCACGAGGATCTTGCGCGGGCCTTTGAACGGCGTGCGCCCATGCGCCGCCAGCATGTTGTCCAACATCAGCACGTCGCCCCGTTGCCACGGAAATTGGACGGCGTGACACCGGTAGACGTCCCTGATTTCATCCAGCACCGCCGTGTCGATCGGCGTGCCATCCCCGTAACAGGCCTGCCGCGGAAGATCGGCTTCGCTGACGACGGAGAGCAACGCCTCGCGTACCGCCGATTCCAGGTTGGACACGTGAAACAGATGCGCCTGGTTGAACCAGACCGTCTCACCGGTGCGCGGGTGCACGGCGACGGCCTGGCAGACCTGGCGCGTGCGCAGTTCCCCGTCCGGCTTCCACTCATAGGCAATCTCAGCCGCGCGGCAGAACCGCTCGACGACGCCGCGGTCCATGGTGTTGAAGACCTTGGTCCAGGGCACGTCCAGTCCGTTGCCGTAGTTGCGGACGTACATCACGCCCTTTTCGACGAACCGGTCCCTGATCCGGGCCGGAATGTGCCGATACATCTCGCGGCTGTCCGCGATCGGCGTGTAACCGCCCTCCGGAGACGCCTGCGCGCAGTAAAACCAGATCTTCATCGGCCATTCGGTGGTATAGGCCTGCTCGTTGTGCAGCGGGATGTGCTGGTGCGGAGGATATTCCGTCGACGTGTAGATCTGATTGTGGACTTGCGACCGCGGCGTCGACCCGAATTCGTACGACGCGAGGTCCGGGGAAATCCGCTTGACCATGGCCTCGAAATCCGCCGCCGAATCGACGGGAAATCCTCGAAACAGGATGCCGCCGACAGTGGAGAGATGGGCCCCGATTACACGGTCGATGTCATCCTGATAGCCGGCCAGCGGCAACCGTTCGGTCGGCGTCACCACGACCGGAAGCGGAGTGTCGGCATCCAGCCGTCCTACCGCGCAGGCTCGCAATCCCGTGGCCGCACCGGACGCGTCGTCCATCGTCACCGGACCCGCGTCGTTATGATTCACGTGCATAGGACACCTCCGTCTCTCGCCGGTTCATGTGTGGCAGGACCGTCATCGCGCCGTCCCCCGGCATCGCGACACCAAAGAGGACAGGGCTTCCAGCATCGGCTCCTGCGCGGTCCGAAGAAAAAAGTGATCGCCTTGGAACAGCCACAGCTGGAATCGCTCACGCGAGTGCCGCTTCCAGCCTTCCAGTTTGGCGCCGCTCACGTGGCCGTCGGCCATCCCGCCGAACGCCGTGATCGGGCAACCCAGCGGCGGCTCGTCGCGGTGCAGGTAGCGGTCGCGGAGCGAAAAGTCCGCGCGCAGCGTGGGTAGGACCAACTGCATCAGTTCCGGATGATGGAGCACTTCCGGCGGCGTGCCGTTGAACTGCTTCAACCGGTCGACGAACTCGGATTCGGACAGCTCGCTCAGACGATCCGAATCCGGATGGTGCGGCGCGGGGCAGCCGGACACGAACAAGTGAACGGGCTCGAGGCCCCTGGCGCGCCGGAGTTCGCGCGCCAACTCGAAACACACCAATGCGCCGATGCTGTGGCCGAAAAACGCGAACGGTCGATCGAGGTACGGCTCAAGCGCGTCACTCAATCGCGGCACGAGTTCGCGCAGGTCGGCGACCGGCGGCTCCGTGATTCGGGATTCCCGACCCGGGAGCTGTACGGCGCAGATCTCGACGTCGGACGGCAGCCCGTCCGGCCAGCTTCGGAATGCCGACGCCCCGGCCCCCGCGTACGGGAAGCAGATCAGACGCATCCCGTCGGGCGACGGCCGATGAGTCACGACCCAGGGCGACGGCCGCGCCGCGGTCAGCATGACGTCGCCGTCTTCTCGGACTTGGCCTGCTGGTCCATCCATTGCCGCAGGCTCAGCGGCCGCATGTCGGTCCATACCTCCGTGATATACGCCAGGCATTCAGCCTTCAGGCCCGTCTTGCCGGCGTCTTTCCAACCCAGCGGATTGTCCCGATAGGCGGGCCAGATCGAATACTGTTCCTCATGGTTCACCACGACTTTGTATACGGTCGTGTCTTCCCGTTCCTCGTTCTGCATGGCGCCTCCTTGGTTAGTATGGTTGACGATCGAGGACGGCCTGTCCGGACATGGCGGCCGTCGTATGGGAAACCGGGATCAGTGTCATGGTATGGACCGCCGGTCCCGCCAACAACGGAAGCGGCAGCCCGTCGCGCCAGTAGGGATGTTGGTCCCGGTAATGCGGTGAAAGCGGATGTCCCGACTGGCCGCCCGGCATGTGCAGAATCCCCGCGTCCGAATGTCCCGGTGAGACGACGAGACGCTGGCTGGCCGCAAGCCCGGCGTTCATGACCCTGACACATTGGCCGCAGCCCGGCGACGGTCCCTCAGGCATATTGAGCACGGGTCCCAACCCGGGCAGCGCGTCCGCGAGGGGATGCGTGATGCGCACCCGGTTCACCTGCCCCCAGGTCAACTCACTCAAGGCTACGGAGGGAAATTCGGCTTCCAGTTCGCGCGAACTCTCTTCCAGGACGTGCACGAGAAACTCCGTCCAGCCGGGAAAATGTTCGGGGTCGGGATTGAGTTCCGGGGGCTGCGCCGTCAACAGACTGCGCAGCGGCGTGTCGAGATCGCCGCTCAGCACGAACCGTGGCTCGCGCTCGAGACAGGACGACAGGTACGGAGTGAACACGGCACGGGTCAGCACGTCGCGAAACCGCACGACTAGTCCGAACCCGAGACTGTCGGCCTCTGCCTTGCCGTTCCAGGCGTCCAGGACTTCCCGCGCCTGAGCCAGCAGCGGATTGGCCGCCACGATCGAATCGGTCAACAGGCCGCGCGCGGTCTTCCGGTAGAACTCGTAGAATTGGCTTGTCGAATCCAGTTGCAGCTCCAGAAGGTCCCGCTCCCGGATTCCCGTCATGGCTTCGAGCCGCTGGGAGATGCGGAACGCGCGGTAGCCATTGGCGAAGGAATGGCCGATCACATAGGGATAGTCCCGACCCAGCATGCGATGGTTCGCGCTGACGACGAAGCCGGACGGAGGATCCGTCATCCGGGGCACCGCCTCCGGTGTGACATACCCGGTCCAGCCTGCCCGTCCGTCGGCCCAGGAGACGCTGGACGATCCGTCGAATCCGCGCCGCACGGGAATCTTGCCCGTGTAGGTCCAGGCGATGTGCCCCTCGCGATCGGCAAGCAGGACGTTATTCGCCGGACCGCCGGAATGGGTCATCACCGCGATCGCTTCGTCGACCGATCGCACGCGATCCATCTCGATCTGTCCGAGGTCCACGGCCTGCGGATCGAGCGCCGTCCAGCGGACGGCGACCGGCCTGCCGAGCAGCGGCTGCTCCGATAGGGGTCCCCAGATCGTATCCGCAAACTCGACGGCCACGTCCTCACCGCCCTTGACCTTGATCACCTCGCGCCGGATTTCGAACGACCGCCATCCCTCGGGAGTCCTGTACAGACTCGGATCGCCGGGATGCACCTCCACCGGAACCAGATCGAGAAAATCCCCTTCCACGTTCGTGACGCCCCAGGCCACGGCGCCGTTGGTCCCCGCGACGACGACCGGAATGCCGGGCACGGCCACGCCTGCAAGTTCGACCGATCCGTACCGCAACTGCGCGCGGTGCCAGATGTTCGGCACGGTGACGTCCAAATGCATGTCGTTCGCCAGCAATGCTCGCCCGTCCGCCGTCTTCATTCCATGAACCACCCAGCCGTTCGAGCCCAGTCCGATGCGGCTTTGCCGCACGAGCGCCGCCTTGGACAGGGAGGACGGATCGACCGGACGCCGCAGGGCGGCGAGCGATTGCACCGGAATCGCCGGAGCGAGATCCCGCAGGTCCGCTTTCCCGAGCAGGGCCTCCGTGTAAGGATCGGTCTCCGGCACCAGAAATGCCACGACGTCCGGCGGAAGCGCCTGCGTCATCACGGTTTTGGCGCGCTCTTCGTCGTCGGTCCCGTTCAACATCTGAAACACCCCCAACACGACCAGCACGCTGTCCTCGACTTCCCATCGATCCGGTCCGTAGCCGAGCAGCAGAAATTCGAACGGCGCCGTCCGCATCTCCGCCAGATAGGCGTTGACGCCGTCCGCATAGGCGTCGAGGACCGTCCGCTGTTCGCGCGGCAACCGGGCGGCGATGGCCTTCGCCGCGCGACCGAAGCCCAAGCGGCGCTGCCGGACGTCGGTCTCCCGAACCGAGTCGCCCAGCACCTCGGCCAGCCGTCCCGCCCCGCTGCGCCGGAGCGCATCCATTTGAAAAAGACGGTCGCGCGCGTGGACATAGCCCAGGGCACGGACGGCGTCTTCCCGCGAATCCGCAGTGATCGTCGGAATTCCGTAGGCGTCGGACGCCACGACGACCGGATCATGCAAGCCCGCCAACGGCGCGCGCCCGTCCAGCGGCGGCAACGACGCCCGCACGGCGAGCGCGGCGACGACGAGACCCGCCGCCGGTACGAGCGCTGCCACGAGCATGAGCCATCCCAACCGTTTCATGTCCTCGCATCGCGCTCCGCCGCGACGACCGCTTCGCCGAAGATCGACGCGATGAGATCGATCTCCTCTTCCGTCACGACGAGGGGCGAGAGAAAACGGACCACGCAGCCGTTGCGCCCGCCCAGTTCGAGGATCAGTCCCCGGCGGAGCGCTTCCGTCTGAATCTTGCGGGCCATCTCCGGCGCAGCCGGGTAGGTCCCCCGCGCGTCCGGACGCGCATCCGTGTCGACGACCTCCACTCCGATCATCAGACCGCGTCCGCGGACGTCGCCGAGACTGCGGGACGAGGCTTGGAGCGCGCGCAGATGCGTGAGCAGCCGCTCCCCCATGATCTGCGCGTGCTGGTCGAGACGATGGGTCCGTACGAACTCGATGGTTGCGGCCCCGGCGGCCATGGCCATCTGGTTGCCTCGAAACGTGCCGGCGTGCGCCCCCGGCTGCCAGAGATCCAGCTCGGGCCGGTACACGACGACGCTCAGGGGAAGCCCGCCGCCGATGGCCTTGGACATCACCAGGACGTCGGGAGTGATGCCGGCCCGTTCGAATGCCAGCAGCGTTCCGGTGCGGCCCAGTCCCGTCTGGATCTCGTCGACGATCAACGGAATCTTGCGCTCTCTCGTGATTCTCCGGATGTCCTGCAGCCACGCGTCGGGACAGGGAATCACGCCGCCTTCTCCCTGGACCACTTCCAGGATCATCGCGGCGGGCGACACGACGCCGCTGTTGGGATCGTCCAGGAGGCGTTCGATATAGGTGCTCGACAGGCGATGTCCGCTTTCCCCGCCGGTGCCGAACGGGCAGCGATACTCATAGGGGTATGGAAGGAATTGCACGTCGGGCATGAGCCCGCTGACGGCGCTCTTCGGCCCGAGATGGCCGGTCAACGCCAGTCCGCCGTGCGTCATGCCGTGGTAGGCGCCTTGAAACGACAGGATCGTCCGCCGGCCCGTCACCGTCTTGACGAGTTTGATTGCCGCCTCCACCGCGTCGGCTCCGGACGGGCCGCAGAACTGGATACGGGCGTCCTCCGCGAAGGTCTTGGGCAGAGCGGCGAACAGCGAATCCACGAATTGGTCCTTCACCGGCGTGGTCAAGTCGAGCGTCTGGAACGGGACACCGTCCTCCAGGAACCGTTGGATGGCCTCCAGCACGACGGGATGGTTGTGCCCCAGCGCCAGCGCGCCGGCACAGGCGAGACAATCGATATAGGTCCGGCCGTCGGTGTCTTCGACGTAAATTCCCTTGGCCTTGCGCAGCGCCAGCGGCAAACGCCGGGGATAGCTCCTGGCGTTCGATTCGCGCTCCGTCTGCCGCTCGAGGTAGGGATTCACCCGCTGTTCCGCGGGCGGAGCCTTCCGGCTCGTCGAAAACGTGTGTCGCATGTCATCCACGTGAACGGTCATGACTGGCTCCTTCCGCAATGAGACCGGCTGCCGCGGATCCGTCCGCAGCGTCGCTATTCCCCGCCGGCCGAGAGTTGTGTGTCGTAACGCAACGCCCCCATTCCGTCGGACACGTCGGCGAGCTTGCCGAGGTCCATCCGCAGACAGCGATCCGCCACGGCGAAATACTGGTCGTCGTGCGTGATCACCAGCGCCGTCTTGCCGCGCGCCCGCAGGTCGGGCAGCAGCTCCTCATAAAACACGCGCCGGAACACCGGATCCTGATCGGCGGCCCACTCGTCGAACACGTAGAACGGCCGGTCCTCCAGGTACGCGGTCAACAAGGCCAGCCGCTTGCGCTGCCCCTGCGACAACGACTGCGTCGAAAAGATGCCGTCCGTGATCCGAACCTTGTCCTGCAATTGCAGGCGGGTCAGATAGTCCCTGGCCCGGCCATCCAGGCCGGTCCGCTCCAGGCCCAACAGGGACTCGAAGAGATGGAAGTCGGAAAAGACGGCGGCAAAGAGCTGGCGATAGGCATCCCGATTCATCTCGCCGACCGGCACACCATCCACACGGATCTGTCCGGACTCCGGCGCATAGAGGCCCAGCAACAGTAACGCGAGTGTCGTCTTGCCGCTGCCGTTGCCGCCGACCAGGAACACCAGCTCACCGGGTTTGAAACTCAGATCGATCGGGCCGAGTTGAAAATCTCCGTCCTCCTGCTCCCGGTAATAGCGGTGCGTGACACCGGCCAATTCCAGCCGGTTCCATCCGGCAGGAACGCTCCGGACCATGTCCTTGCCGGCTGCACGGTCGCCGGACGGCGCAGCCTCGGCCTCGGTCGCGGCGGAGGTCAGGGACAAGCCCAGCGCTTCGACTTTCTCCAGCGCCACGTCCGCCCGTCCCACGCTGGGAAGCGTTTCCACGATCTGCGAGAACGGACCCATCATGTACAGGAGGACCAAGGCGGACCCGGCGACGGCCGACGGCTCGAGCTCGAACCATTCGGGCAACAGGAACAACGCCAGACCGATCACCGCGTAGAAAAGGAACAATCCCCAGTTCGAGGCCACGGCATACACCGCCATGCCGTTCACGAAATCCCGTTTGTAGTCCGCCACCGTCGGCCGAAGCGCGTCGTGCAGGAATGCTCCGCGGCGATCCCGATGAAGTTTCAGTTCTTTGATTCCCTCCAACAGCGACTGGAAATGGCGGAACAATGTGTCATTGGTCTCACGGGCCTGCTTGAAGGACTGGAGCGCGCGCCGCTCCTGAACCTGAAACGACAAGGCGCCGAACGCCATGCACCCGACGACCACGGCCAGCACCGGCCACGAGAGCCACCCCAGATAGAGCAGGCACCCGACGACCGTCGCGGCGTTGACGCAGATCAGCGGGATCTGCACGTACGCCTGCGCGATGACGTCGGTATCGTCGTTGAGAGCCGCCAGCAGCCGGTGCCTCCCCAATTCTTGTAAACGACGGAGCGGAGCCTGGAGAATCTGCTCGCACAAGTGCACGCGGAGTTGCGCGATGATGTCCTGCCCCAGTCTGGTCAGCAGGATTTCCGAGACCGCTTTGGTCACGACCGCCAGGATGATGCCCGCGAGAAATGCGACGCCGAGCAGACTCGTGCGCGGACCTGGTCCCAGCGCCGAGTTGATCACCGCGATGAGGCCGGCGCTCGCCAAACCGCTGATCAACCCTGCGGCCATCGAGAAAGCGACCAGCCGCCATGAATTTCGTAGAAGAAAGCGGATCAGGCTCATCGCGATCTATTCCTCACGTCTTGCCGTTCCTGCCGCCCGCGCCCTGGCTCGCCGCAAGCTTGGCCCTTCTGGGCAGCGCCACAATGTCGGGGGCGGGCCGGGCCCCGTCGGCCTTGCTTCCACGAATTTCCGCCGCGAGCCCCGCCACCGTCGGAGCCTCGAAAAACTTCCGCAGCGCGACTTCGACGCCGAAGACCTCCTGGACGCGGTTCAGAATTTGGAGCGCCGCCAGCGATTCGCCGCCGAGGGCGAAGAAGTCTTGCCGGAGTTCCACCTGCTCGATGCCGAAGATCTGCTTCCAGATGAACGCCACCTGCTCTTCGATCGTGGCGCCCGGCACCGGCGCGGTATGACCCGTCCCCGGCCTCGCCGGCTCACAGGTTCCGCCGAAGGCGGCATGACCAGTCGCGTGCGCAAGCGCCGTTCGCGCGCTGTACGCGATCACCGAGGAAAGATCGCGTACCGACACCATGACCTGGGGCGTGAACCGATTCTCGAGAATCCGGGCGAACACCTCCAGGCCTTCCGCAGCCGTCATGCCGTCGAATTCCGATCCGTCGATCTGCATCGCGTTCAAACGCGCCTCGGCCTTCGCCGCCATTCCGACTTGATTCCATCGATCGAAATTCACGCTGATTGCGCGCAGGCCGCGTCGAGACATCGCGTGGGCGAGCGCATCCAGCGCGGCGTTGGCGCCGCAATAGCCGGCTTGGCCGACGCCGCCGGTCAATGCGTTCAACGACGAGCAGAAGACCAGAAAATCGAGCGGGACATCGCGCAGGATCTCGTCCAGCACCAGCGCGCCGGCGACTTTCGGCGCGAATTCATCCCATGAGGCTTCGACGGTCTTAAGATCGAGAAGACCGCCGCCGGCGATGCCCGCCGCATGCACCACGCCATGGATGGCGCCGAACCGCTCACGCGTCGTCGCCGCGACCGTGCGCATCTGCCCGGCATCCGCCACGTCCGCGTTGAGGACGAGAATCTCGGCGCCGGCCGCCCGGAGCGCATCGACCGACCGTTGCTGTTCTTCGGAGGGCTTCGACCGGCCCACCAGGACCAGGCGGGCCCGAACCGTTTGAAACAGATAGTCCGCAAGAGCGAGTCCGACGCCGCCGAGGCCTCCCGTGATGAGATACACACCGTGCATCCGCAAGCAGGCTGGCTTGTCCGACCGATCGATCCGGACCGACTCATGGGCCGGCACCCAGCGATATGACCCGCGATAAGCGACCACGGGGTCGTCGGATTGCGTCTCGGCAAGGAGTCCGTCGATCAGCCGGTCGTCCAGCAACGGCGATCCCGTCCGGTCTTCGAGATCGATCGTCCGATAGGCGAGGTTGGCATATTCCTGAGGCGCCACCCGGCAAACTCCCAGCAGCGGCGCGAGCGCGGGCCGCAACTCTTCGTCACCCGTCACGTCCTGCAGGCCGGTCGTGAGCACCAGAATCCGCGTCGATTCGGCTGACGTTCGGCTTCCCAGCGCCTGCGTCAAAAAGACGAGGCTATGGAATCCACGATCTTGCGCGAGGCGAAACCGGTCAACGGTCAGATCGACGCCGGGCGTTCGGACGTTCCAGCAGTGCGCCACCCGTCGCGGCACTCGTTGAGCGTGCCGGAGAGCATCGACCAGCGATTGATAATCGTCACGCACACCGGGACGGATTCGATAACCATGCTGCCCGTCTCGTTCGAAGCGGTCGCCCGCCGACACGCGGATGACGGAACTCCCCGCCCCTTCCAAATGGCGGACGATGGCGGCACCCGCGCCATGATCATCGAGAAACACCAACCATGGAGCCGGTTCCGGTTGTGCCGGTCGACGGCATAGGCCCGCCCGTTTCCAAGATGGCCGATACAGCCAGTCGGCGCTGTCGGACTTCTTCGCCGAGATGTCTCCGAAGGAATCGGCTTCGCTGCGCGCTGCCGGTTCCACCCAAAAGCGCCGCCGCTCGAACGGATACGTCGGCAACGGCACGCGGCCTGCCCGTTCCCCCCGCAATCCGCTCCACTCGATCGGCACACCCGCTCCCCACAGCCGGCCGACGGCATCAAGAAATTCGGTCGCCTCCTGAACCGCCGCAGCGGCCCGACGCCGGCGCGACAACGACGCGAACACCGTCGACGTTTCGCCCTCGATCTGCCGTTGTGCGAGTGTGCAGAGCGTCTGACCCGGCCCCACTTCGAGCAGGACTCGTTCAGGCGCGCGGCGTATCGTGCGAATGCCGTCCGCAAAGCGGACGCCTTGCCTCAAGTGGTCGGTCCAATATCGGGGATCCGTCGCCTGCTCGGTGGAAATCCACTCTCCGGTCACGTTGGAGACCCATGGAATCGTCGGCGGGCGCCTGGCGGTGTCGCCGACGCGCGTCCGAAAGGATTCCAGGATGGGATCCATCATCCTGGAATGGAACGCATGAGATGTTCGGAGCCGCACCGTCTGAATGCCTCGGCCGGCGAGGACTGTTTCCGCCCGATCGATCGACTCGATCGGTCCGGACCACACGCATTGATTCGGTGCATTGACGGCCGCAAGATCGACATCGTGCTCACGGAGCCACGGAGCCGCTTCGGCTTCGGGCATCGAGACCGCCAGCATGGCGCCGGCCGGCAGAGCCTGCATGAGCCGGCCTCGCAGAGCGACCAATGAGAGGGCGTCCTCCAGCGAGAAGACCCCGGACAAACAGGCGGCGACGTACTCCCCGATGCTGTGGCCGATCATGCCCTGCGGCTGCACACCCAGGCTCATCCAGAGCCGGGCGAGCGCATACTCCAGGGCGAAGAGAGCCGGCTGCGTGACGGCCGTTCGGTCGAGCCGTTCGGGATCCGCCGTGCTTTCTTCGAACAACCATGGCCTGATGTCTCCTCCGACGTGCGGCACGAGAAGCTCCGCGCACCGATCGATCTGCTCCCGAAAAACCGGCTGGCACCGATAGAGGCCGACACCCATCGTGGGGTATTGGGATCCCTGGCCCGAGAACAGAAACACCACCGGCCGCGCCCCGTCCGCCGCCGTGCTCGTTCTCGTCTCGTCGGGACGGCCGAGTGCGGCGACGGCCTCGTCGACTGTGTCCGCCGCAATCCATCGGCGATGGGCAAACGCGCGCCTACCCTCTTGCAACGTATACGAGACGTCGGCCGGATGGATGCTCCGGTCTTCGCCGAGACGGGCTGCCAGCTTGCGGCATGCGTCGCTCAACGCCGATGCCGATCTGGCGGAGAGTACGAAAAGATGCG
This sequence comes from Nitrospira japonica, assembly GCF_900169565.1. Classification (NCBI taxonomy): domain Bacteria; kingdom Pseudomonadati; phylum Nitrospirota; class Nitrospiria; order Nitrospirales; family Nitrospiraceae; genus Nitrospira; species Nitrospira japonica. Next base: position 3,790,245 of record NZ_LT828648.1, read on the forward strand.
GGCCGGACTCGGCCGGCCTGGAATCGGACAGGGGCGCTTCCTCCAGGACGACGTGCGCGTTGGTTCCACCGAGGCCGAATGAACTGACGCCGGCCCTGCGGGGCGTCCCATTGCGCGCCCAATCCGCCAACTTCTCGTTGACGTAAAACGGGGTCTCGGCAAAGGCGATTTCGGGATTCGGCCGGCTGAAATGCAAACTGGGAGGAATCTGCCGATGCGATAGCGCGAGCACCGCCTTGATCAAGCCCGCGATCCCGGCAGCCGCGTCCAGATGTCCGATGTTGGTCTTGACGGAGCCCAGCGCGCAGAAGCCCCGCCGGTCCGTGCCGGCACGAAAGGCTTGGGTCAGGGCGGCGACTTCGATCGGGTCGCCCATCGGCGTGGCGGTGCCGTGGGCCTCGACATACGTGATCGAGTCCGGTTCCACTCCGGCGGCGGCCTGAGCCGCTTGAATGACCTTGGCCTGTCCTTCGATGCGAGGCGCGGTATAGCCGACCTTCTGCGCCCCGTCGTTGTTTACGGCGGATCCTTTGATCACGGCCAGAACATGGTCGCCGGCGGCTTGCGCGTCCTCCAACCTCTTCAGCAGGACGAGGCCGACGCCGCTGCCGCCGACCGTGCCCCGCGCATCCGCGTCGAACGTCCGGCAATGCCCGTCCGGCGAGGCGATGCCGCCCTTCTGATAGAGGTATCCGACTTTCTGAGGCACGTTGATCGAAATCCCGCCCGCCAGAGCCATCTCGCATTCCCCCGCGAGCAGGCCCTGGCAGGCCAGATGCACGGCGACGAGGGAAGTGGAACAGGCCGTCTGAACTGCGACGCTGGGGCCTTCCAGGTTTAGCTTGTAGGACACGCGCGTCGGCAGCGAATCTTTCTCCACGCCGAGCACCGCAGCCATGTCGGCGGCCGACTGGAGCGTGAGGCCGTGAGGAAAGAGGTTGAAGAGATAGCCGCTGGAACTCGAGCCGGCATAGCAGCCAATGGCACCCTGAAACCGTTGCGGGTCGTAGCCGGCATGTTCGAACGTTTCCCAGGCGCATTCCAAAAACAGGCGCTGCTGGGGATCCATGAGTTCGGCCTCCCGCGGCGTCACGCTGAAGAACGCCGCGTCGAACAGATCGATGCCCTCCAGGACGCCCCGCCGCTTGACGTAGGTTCGGTCTCGCTGCAATCGGGCGGGCACGCCGGAGGCCGTCAGGTCCTCTTCGCTGAGCGTGGCAATGGACTCGACGCCGTCTCGCAGATTGCGCCAAAACGCGTCGCAATCGCCGGCGCCGGGGAAGCGTCCGGCTATTCCGATGACCGCGATGTCTAATCCCTCGCGCTCCCGATCGTGGTCGTGCCGTTGCACCGGATCCCGCTCCTTGTCAGATGCCATCTTTGGCGCCTTGCCGCTGTTCCCGCTGCCGGCGAAGCCGGCGCACGCCGGCCGTGCGCCGCTCTTTCGCGCGATGCGCCAGATCCGCGTTCTCCTCCGCGCCTCCGCGATCCGTGCCGTCCCCGCTTCCCTCGAGATACGCGGCCAGCGACTGCACGGTCGGATACCGGAAGAGATCGAGCATCGCGAGCGGACGACGACTCAACGAACGAAGGCTGGTGAGGATCTTGGCCAGCAGGAGAGAATGACCGCCAAGATCGAAGAAGTTATCCTGCCGACCGACGGCCGCCACGCCCAGCGCGTCCTTCCAGATTTCCGCGATTGCCTGTTCGGTTTCTGTCTCGGGCGGCGACGATGCGGCTGGGGTCTCCGGCGAGCGTTGGACCAGCGCGCGCAAGGCCTCGCGATCGACCTTGCCCCGTTCGGTCAACGGAAACGCATCCAGGAATACCCAGACCGCCGGCACCATATATTCCGGAAGACGTTCCGCGAGAAAGGAACGGAGCTGCTGCATGGAGAGAGACGAGCCCTCCCGAAGCACGGCATACCCGACAAGCCGAACCGGTGCGGAGATTTCCCCCGCCCGATCGGCCGATTCGAGATACACACGCACGTCTTTGACGTCGGCATGTTCTCGGGACCAGAACTCGATTTCGGCCGGCTCGACCCGGAAGCCCCTGATCTTGATCTGATCGTCACCGCGTCCCAGAAAATCCAGGTTGCCGTCCGGACGCCTCCGGACCCGGTCGCCGGTGCGGTACAGCCGCGCCCCCGGCTGGTCGCTGAAGCCGTGAGGAACAAACCGATCGGCAGTCAGCCCCGGTTGACCGTGGTAGCCTCGGGCCAGTCCAACCCCGCCAATGCACAGTTCACCGGCGATGCCGGCCGGAACCGGCTGGAGAGACGAATCGAGGACATACAACTGCACATTCGAGATGGGGCGCCCGATCGGCACCGCAGCCAGGGACATCCAGCTGCGATCCTCACCCGGGACGAAATAACTCGCGGTGACCGTCGCTTCGGTCGGACCGTACGAATTGCACCAGGCAATCCGATCGCCGACGAGCCGCTGCCACCGGGCCAGGTTGTCCGGCAACGCCTTTTCGCTTCCGACGACGACCAATCTGACGGACGGCGGGAGCGTCGTTCCATTCTGCTCCATCACCTCGGTCCAGTCGGCCCAGTACGGGGTCGGCAGGTTGAGCAGCGTCAGTCCGTGATCCAGGATGAAGCGATGGAGATCGGCAAATGCGGTCACCGGCTCATTCGGCCGCAATACGACGGTGGCACCGGCAGCCCAGCTGGGAAAACACTCTTCCGCCGCGACGTCGAAGCTGACGGAGGCAAACTGAAGCACGCGGTCGCCCGGGCCCAATCCATAGTGACGCACCATCGCCGTGCTGTGGTTTACCAGGGACCGGTGCGAAATCGCGGTGCCTTTCGGCCTGCCTGTCGTGCCGGAGGTATAGAGCACATAGGCGAGATTGTCGGGCCCCACGGACACGGGGGCGGCGAGCGACGGAGCAGCGGCGACGCTCTGCCATTCTTCATCCAACGCCAAAACGGGAACGCCGCAATCGGAAACGGCGGGGCGGCTGCGGCCCTGGATCAGGAGCAGCTCCGCTCCGCTGTCCCGAATCATGAAGGCCAACCGGTCTCCGGGATAGGCTGGATCCATCGGCACATATGCGGCCCCTGCCTTGAGCACGCCGAGCAGTCCCACCACCATTTCAAGCGAGCGCTCCACGCACAAAGCGACTCTGGTCTCCGTCGTCAGGCCCCGCGACCTCAAATAGGCGGCAAGCCGGTTCGAGCGGGCATCCACGTCCGCATAGCCGTACGCGCGGCCCTCTGCGACCAGCGCGACGGCGTCGGGTCTCATACGCGCTTGTTCTTCGAACAGGTGGTGGAGACAGTGCGAGCTTGGATAGTCCGCGGCAGTTCGATTGCAATCCACGAGCACCGCAGCACGCTCGTCCCCGGACAACATCGCGAGTTCGCTGAGACGGGCCTGAGGACGCCGAACGATTTGCCGGAGCAGCTCGTCAAAGTGAGTGGCCATGCGGGCCATCGTGTCGCCGGCGAACAGGTCCGTGCTGTATTCAAGGACCGCGCTTACGCTCCCATCCGGCTGCGCCGTCAACTCTAACGCCAGGTCGAAGGCCGACGTGCCGGTACTCGTCGCCATTCGCCGGACGTCACAGCCGCTCAACCGGCAGAGGTCCGGCGGATTGTCCTCGAGGACCATCATCACCTGATAGATCGGCGTATGGCTGAGGGATCGCGGTATCTGGAGGGTCTCGACCAATCGCTCGAACGGAACGTCCTGATGTGCCTGCGCGCCAAGTACCGTCTTGCGCACCCGCTCGAGTAATTCGATGAACGGCGGATCACCGGACAGATCGGCGCGCACCGCAACCGTATTCACGAAGCAGCCGATGAGATCTTCGCTGTCCAGTTTGCCGCGGTTGGCCACCGGCGTTCCGACACAGAAATCGGTCTGGCCGCTGTATCGGCTCAACAGCACGTCGAATGCCGCGAGCAAGGTCATGAACGACGAGCACCGCCGCGTCCTGCTGAGCGCGTCGATCCGCGTGCCGATCTCCCGATCGATCGTCCATGCGTGCCGGGCGCCGCTTTGCCCCTGAACCGCCGGCCGCGGAAAATCGAACGGCAGTGTCAACGTGTGCGGCGCTCCCTCCAGCTGACGGCGCCAATAGTGCTCCTGCTTCTTCCATTCTTCTCCGTCCGCTTGCTCCCGCTGCCGCAGCACCGTGTCCACGTACTGCACCGGCAGCGCGGGGAGCGGCGACGGAAGTCCTGCGAGAAACGCCTCGTACAGGCGCGAGAGTTCGCGGCTGAGCACGCGCATGGACCAGCCGTCGGCCGCGATGTGATGGACGGTCAACAACAGGACATGCTCGGACTCGCCGAGTCGTAGAAGCCTGGTCCGCAGAACCGGTCCCCGGCTCAAATCGAACAGGCGACGCGCCTCGTCGGTCATCGCGCGCCTGAGCCGTTCTTCCCTATCGGCGCCCGCGAACGCGGAGAGATCGTCGATCGAAAGGACGCCGTCGACTGGAGGGACGATGCGTTGCCCTGGCCGTCCGCCGTCCAATACGAACAGGGACCGGAGTATGTCGTGGCGCCGGATGATTTCCGCGTGGGCGCGTTCGAGCGCCGGGACATCGAGCGGTCCGGCGATGTGGAGCGCCACGGGAATGTTGTTGAATGGGCTGTCCGGAGACAGTTGATCCAGAAACCAGAACCGGTCCTGCGAATAGGACAACGGCATCACGTCCATGCGGCGTTCCCGAGCCGCCCCCGACGGCTGTTTGATCGCCGGAAGCTCGGCCAGGCGGCGCGACTCCACCAGTGCGGCGAGTCCGGCCACGGTAGGAGTATCGAACAGCGACTCCAACGACACGTCCACATCGTAGATCTTCCGTAGGCGGACCAACACCTGCGTGCCGCGCAACGAGTCTCCGCCCAGCGCGAAGAAGTCGTCGTCCGGTCCGACGGATGCACGGCCGAGCACCTGCGCCCAGACCCCGGCGATCGCCCTTTCGACGGAATCAGCGGGACCCCAGGCGTGGGCTTCTACGGCTGGTGCTCCACCGGTTTGCAAGACCGCGCGGATCGTGTCCAACCCATCCGTCAAGAATTTCTCCCGGCACAGACGTCGCTGCACTTTTCCGCTGGACGTCTTGGGAAGCGTGCCCTGCTTGATCAATACGACCGCATGAACCTGGATCTCGTGGTGCTCGGCGACGGCCTGGCGGATGTCGGCGATGAGGGCTTCGACGTCCAGGCCGGCTCGTCCAGCCAGTTCCTGCACGACGACCAACTGCTCGTCACTCTCAACCTCGACTGAAAACGCCGCGCTGCCGCCGGCCCGCAGGGCAGGATGCACGCCTTGAACCGTCGCTTCGATATCGTGGGGATAGTGGTTGCGCCCGCGGATAATGATCAGGTCTTTCAACCGGCCGACGACGAATAGTTCGCCGTCTTTCGTCACCCCGAGATCGCCGGTTCGAAGAAACGGGCCTTCGCCGCTTTCCGCGATGACGGCCTCGAAGGTCTGGGCTGTTGCATCCCGCCTGTTCCAGTAGCCTCGCGCCACGCTCGGCCCCTTGACCCACACCTCTCCCACCGCCCCGTCCGGACGGACAGTACGGCTATCCGGATCGACGATGCGGATCTGTTGATCCAGTCCCGATATGCCGCACCCAACCAGACGCTGAGCGTCGCGCTCGTCCGCGGAGTCCACCAGGCGGGCCTGCGCGAGAGCCGCCTTTTCCACGTTTCGCAGCATCGGAGCACGGCCGTGCACTCCTCCCGACACGAACAGGGTGGCCTCGGCCAATCCGTAGCAGGGATAAAAGGCCTCCCGCCTGAATCCGCACGGCCCGAAAGTCTCCGTGAAACGATCCAGCGTTCCGGGATGAATCGGCTCCGCCCCGTTGAACGCCACCGACCAGGAACTGAGGTCCAGCGAGGCTCGCTCCTCTTCATTCACGTGGCGCACGCAGAGGTCGTAGGCGAAATTCGGCGCGCCGCTCGTCGTGGCCCGATACCGGGAAATGGCCGACAGCCAGCGAAACGGCCGCTGCATGAAATGCGCGGGAGACATCAGGACGCAGGGCCGCCCCAAATACAACGGCTGCAGCACGTTTCCGATCAATCCCATGTCGTGATACAGCGGCAGCCATCCCAGCACGGTCGTCTGTGCCGTATGGCCGAAGGCCTGCCGGATCATGTGCTGGTTGTGCAAAAGATTGTCGTGCCCGACCATCACGCCCTTCGGCGAACCCGTCGATCCGGAGGTGTATTGGAGGAAGGCAAGCGTCTCACCCGTTACGGTTGGACGCCGCCATTGATCTTCGATGGCAGCCGGCACCGCATCGGTCTCCAGCCATCGGAGACGCGACAGGCCGGCAAGCGTCTCGGGTTCTTGGTCCGCAAACCGTTCGATGTTCGCGCGAATTTTCCCGGTCGTGAGGGCGAAGATGGCTCCGGAATCGGCGAGCACGGCCTGCAGGCGTCCCATGGTTCGCTTCCGCAGAGGCGGATAGGCCGGCACCGCCACCACCTGGGCATACAGGCAACCGATGAATGCGGCGATGTAGTCAAGGCCGGGAGGGAACAGCAGGATGGCCCGTTCATCCCGCGCGCCGAACGACTGCAGCCAGGCGGCGATCGCGCGAGCACGGCGATCGAGTTCCCCGTACGTCAGTTCACACGCTTCAGTCTCCCCGTCGAGGAGAAACGTGTACGCGGATTGCGCGGGGGACTCGCCTGCTCTTCGGCGGGCGAGATCGACCAGAGTCTTGTCTCCGTGCTGACCTACCCCCACCTGACTCCCTCCGAACGGTAGACACACCCCGAGCATAAAATGACGGAATCCGTCATCACCGAACCGGCAAGAAATCTGCGCGGATTTTTCTCAGTTCACTCTTCCATCCGCCTCGATCGCTCTGCCCGTCACCAGCCGTGCGGGCGGAACCGAAGCCGATGAGTCGCGGAAGCTCTGTCTCTCGGATCGAACCGGATCCGTCGGAACCTTGTGGGTGCCTGCGCACCGCCTCATTCATTTCTTGCGTCGCAACTTGTCGTAGGCGGTTCGGTCAGATGGTGGACAATGCATCCTTCCATTGCCGCCTTTCTCATTGACGGAATACGACCCGGCTCCCTCACATGTGCGGAGTTTTTTTGTCGTGGCCGGAACGAGGCCGTTCTAGCACCAAGCATGCCGACGCCAAGGGTTTTCCCCACATGGATCTACCGTTAGGTAGAAAGACCCAATCCTGAGATAGAGCCGAATGAGGCGGGACCATTCATTTTGAGAAAATGCAAATCGTCAAAAACGGCCGACGGGACAAATCCCCTCGTACGCGGATATGATGGAGAAGAGACATTTTCCGTAAACCAGTTCGGAATCCACTGTGACTCACGCCACGCGTCAAGCATTCCATTTGTCGATTCACGATCGGAGGGCGACATGAAAGATGTGCTCCGTGTGTCCCTGCTCCTGTGCGGTCTGCTGCTGACCGCCGGGTGCGCGCAAACTGTGGTCGTCGATGCATCCGGAACGACGAAGTCTGGAGCCGTTCCTCCACATGTCACGTACGTGGTGCTTCCCACGGCCGAAGTGGAGAAAGATCAGGCCTTCCCCGCGTACGCAGCGTTGGTGGCCGGCAAGATGGATGACCTGGGATACAAGAAAACGAGCGAGAAGACCGCCCAACTCGGCGTGTTCCTCGCGTACGCGACCCATGAAGGCGCTTCCGCCGCTCCCGCCAAGTCCGGTAATGCCGGCGCAAACATGGGCGGGATGGGTCCGGGAAGCCCGGGAGGCAGCGGCTATGGGATGTCGAGCGGGCCATCTCAGGATACGTCCGGGCAGCGCACGTACACCAATCAATTGGTCGTCGTCGTCGTGGATCTCCAAAAATCCAGCAACACCGGACCCGTCGTCGAACTGTGGCGCGGCGAAACCACGAATACCAGCCGTTCGAAAAACTTTGAGCAAGTGGCTCCGCTGATGGTGGATGCCGCTTTTCAGCATTTCGGCGAAAGCACTCCCAGCGCGGTGCGGCACCAATTCACCCTGGAGGACGGCAAGAAACCGCAGGAGATGAAGAACAAGTAAGTGGCTCCCGCCCCTTGGAGAAGCCGGCGGCGACGCATGACCGCCCGCGCTACAGGATATCGGAAGAATCGGCGATCGAGGAGGCGCGTGCCTCGGATCGGCCGACGCACCACAGCACCACGGCGATCGGAGTGCCGAGCGTGATCCACGACACGACGTCCCAGATTCCGTCGCCGAGAAGCGCGGCGATCAATCCGACTCCGGTGAGCCACGCGAGACTCACCGGCATCGCCCAGATTTGACGGGTTGCGCGCGGACGACTCATGGCTCTACCTTCAGCAGGACATTCATTCCGGGGCTTAGACTCGAACCGCATTCTGTGAGGGGTCGACGACGATCATATCCTCCACCCTCTGCTGCCGCTTTCTCCACCACAGGTACAGCCCGCTCCAAAGGACGACGATGGTGATCGCATCCAACAGCGCCCAGAGGATCTTGAGCGGCATGCCCCCATAGTCTCCGAAATGCAGCGGCTGGCTGACCAACAGCAGAGTCAGATACCAGGGAAGGTCCCGCCGGTCGCTGACCTGGCCCGTTTCCGCATCGACCAACAGAGGCGCGAGCAGACGGGCCGTGAGCGGCGTGTCCCCCCGCATGAACACCATATAATGGTGAGAGCCGGCGAAGGGAGTTCCGGGAAAGGCAATGAATCGGATCAGCATGTCAGGCACCGCCCCTTCTGCAGCCCGGACGGCGTCGTCTACCGGACTGATACGGGCCGGCGGGTTCTTGCCTTTCCATGGCGCGATCATCTCGGAGATCTCCGTCATCTGCCAATAGCCCAACAGAGGACGGTCCAGCGTATTCACCACCCCCGTGATCCCCACGACCAGCGCCCACAGCACCGTCACGATCCCGAGCAAATTGTGCAGATCCAGCCAGCGCAGCCGGGGGCCGCGAGCGCCTCGCACCAGTCCAAAGGGCAACTTGCGCATGAAGGGGCCGTACACCACCACGCCTGAAACGACGGACGCGACGAAGAGCAACCCCATCACACCGAGAAACAGCGTTCCCGGCAATCCGGCCAACATATCGACGTGCAATCGAAAGAGGACATTGACGATCCCCTCATTCTGCGGCACCGCGTGAAGGAACTCGCCCGTTCTGGAGTCATACGTGAAGGTGGCGCTATTTTCCTGCGCCGCGGGCGTGTCGCCCATCGTCACGAACCAGGCGGGACCGTCGTCGTCGCGGATGAGAAACTTGACGTGGTCTTGCGGCCGCCTGGCCCGCGCATCCTGAATCAGTGCATCCAGAATGACAGGCTCGGCCCTCACGGCATGCTCGGGCGGTTCGACGGCTTCGCCCAGCCAGAGACGCAGTTCGTCGCTGAACACCAGCGGCAAACCGGTCAGGCAGAGAAGGAGCAGAAACACGGTGCAGACCAGGCTGGTCCACTTGTGAATCCAGTACCAGCGCCTGAACGAGTCGATGGTCATATCAACAAGCCAGCCTCAATAGAATTCCAACTTGATCGATCCGAGAAAGGTCAGGGGCGCACCGGGGAACCCGGCCATCGCGCGGCTCTGGCCGCCGCTGTAGAAATAATCCTGATTGAGCAAGTTCTGCGCGTTCAGCTGTGCGATCAGGTTGGTATGCGGGAAGATCTCCGGCTTGCGATAGTACAGCGCCGCGTCGGTCCGCACATACCCCGGAAGCTCGAACGTATTCGCCAAGTCCCCCGCCCGCTCGCCCGCGGCGAAAATGCCAGCGCCGACGCCGAAACCTTTCAACGGAGCGACCTGGAAGTCGTACGTGGTCCAGAAACTCCCCGTGTTCCGCGCCACCAATGGCAAGCGATTGCCGACGATCGCCCTGGTGTCTTCCGTAACCCGCGCGTCGGTATAAGCGTACGTCGCAATGACCTTCCATCCTTCCGCCAACTGCGCGGTCAGATCGAACTCGACACCCTGGCTCCGTTGAGCCCCCGTCTGAATGAAAAAGAGCGGGTTGACGGGGTCGGGCGCAAGAACGTTGGTTTTGTCGATTCGATAGACGGCCAGAGTGGACGTCAGACGTCCGGGGACGATGACACTCTTGACTCCGGCTTCGTACTGCGTGCCTCTCGTCGGATCGAATTGATTGCTGGCGGCGGTGAACGGGCCGAAGTTCGGCTGAAACGAACGCGTGAAGTTCGCATAGACCGAAAACGATTCCCACGGCTGATAGGTCATGCCGACGCGCGGGCTGAAGGCATAGTTCTCGGCCTTGGTGTCCACGCCGTTGACTCCGCTGTGTTGGTAGAAGTAATCGCCGCGCGCACCCACCAATACATGGAAATTGTACGGCAGGGAGATCTGATCCTGGACGTAGCCGCCCAGGGCATTCGCGAAGCTGTTGCTGAACGGGATTCTCTGCAAATTCGGCTCGGGGGTTTGATTGTAGACGGGATTGAAGATACTAACCGTGTCGAACGGCACGGCGGCTTGATTGTAGGACGCGTATTGCCGGCCGAGTTCGGCGCCGGTCAGGATTTCATGCTTGATCGAACCGGTCGACAGCTTGCCGATGACATCGTTGCGCCAGTAGTAGCTGGAGATGGGAGCCAACTGATTGAAGAAAAACCGGGCCAGCGACTGGTTCCCCAATACCGCCAGGGGAACGGTGCGAGCCGCCGTGGCGGTGGACATATCGGCCCTGAATCGGCTTTCGATGCGCCAGGCGTCGTTGAACTGGTGCAGGACTGAGAGAGCGGCGCGCCCTTCTTCGAACGCCATGGTATCGAACGGTTCGCCATAAAAGCGGGTATCCGGCACCGGCGCGACGCCGGTGCCGATCGCCGGGAGTCCGGAATCCGGAGTCCGGCGATCCCGGATGTACTCGCCTTCCACGCTGATCGTCGTATGATTGCTCGCCTTCCACGTAAAGACCGGGGCGACGAAGTAACGAAAGCCGTGCACGTAGTCCCGGAAACTCTCCGAGTTCTCGTAGGCACCGTTGACCCGGAACAGTAATTTTTTACCTTCGTCGAGCGGCCCCGTGACGTCGATCATGGTGCGGTAATAGTTATAGCTTCCGACGATCTGATCGATGGAAGCGTACCGGTCCGCCTGCGGCTGTTTCGTCAGAATATTGACGATACCGCCCGGTTCGCTTCTGCCGTAGAGGACCGAAGCGGGCCCTTTCAGAACTTCGATCCGCTGCATGTTGGCCACGTCCCGATATGTCAGCGCCTGATTCTGATCGTCGTTCCGGAGATAGTTCTTGAAGTACCCGCAGGGGAATCCCCGGCAATAGGCCACATCGGCCGCAATCCCCGACTGGCCGGCATCGCCGAGCGCGACGCCGCTGACGTTGCGCAGCGCCTGTTCGACACGAACCGCCCGCTGGTCTTGAATGACGTTTTGCGTCACGACCGCGATGGACTGGGGGACCTGAATGATCGGAGTATCGGTGCGCGTGGCCGTGTTGGCGTCCTCCGCCACATAGTTGGCCGTATCGTCGCGTGTCCGGACATCCTTCACCACGACTTCCGGCACTCTGACCGGCTTGGGAGCAGCCGCGCCGTCGCCGGACACGGATGACGCGCCGTCGGCCATCACGACCGCCCCGGCCGCTCCGGCCGCGGCCAACGGCACGACCACCGGAAGAGACGAGGTTTGCTCCAGCGTGAACGTCGTGGCGTCGATGAACCGGTAGGTCACGCCCGTTCCCTCGAGAAGGCGGTCGAGCGCGGCCTCAGGGGTAAACGTTCCCTGCACACCGTGGCTCGGCACATCCTGTCGAATGCCGTCCCCATACAGGACTTGGTACCGCGTCGTCGCGGCAAAAGCCGCGATTGCGGCGCCCAGAGGTTGTGCTTCGATATTGAACGCACGGGCGGTCGGTGCGGGAGGTTGACCCATCTCATGAGACTGCGCGTAAACAGGCATGGGGCCGAGCCCCGTCGCGACAGGGGCCGACAGGCTGCACAATACGAAGAGGGCACGGAAAACGAGACGCCGCATAGTGACTCCTTACGCAGTATCGGTACGAATCGGCTTCATAGCGATACAACGGACGGCGCGTTCGAACCCGCATCCGGCATGACAACTTTTTTTTCGCGTGTGCGCGGCGCCTCGAGACGAGAGGACTGCCGCACCGGGCAGGAATTTACCAAGCCGTGCCCCATGGGAGCCTGAACCCCTTCCAGGAGAACAACGGCTTAGTAGAGGACAAGAATGTTGAGAGGAAGTGACAGGGAGCGGACATGGAATGTCCGCTCGACAGCGCGGACTACGGCGTCTGGATCGTGGATATCGAACACCCCGTTCACCGGGAGTTGTCTGAGCCTCGGGCCCGCCACAAAAACCCGTCTGTCCCACTGCTGGTTCAGTTCATCGATGACTTCTGCCAGCGGTCTTTTGTTGAAGACCATTTGCCCTCGCTGCCAGGCAAGGCTCGTCACCGGGTCGCTCCGCCGCAGCGATCCCATCCCGTCCGACCCGGAATAGCTGACGGCCTCGTTGTGCGAAACCTCGACCGATGAGTCGGCGACGGTTCCCCCGCCGGAGCGAGGAGACGGTGAAACACGGACGACCCCTTCGACGACGGTGACGGTGGCCGTCGATTCACGAAGCCTGACGTTGAATTCGGTTCCCACCGCTCTCGTCGTTCCGAGGCCGGCATGTACCTCGAACGGCCGCTTCGAATCCTTGGCCACGACAAAGAATGCTTCACCCGCTTCCAATTCCATTCCGCGGTGCTGTCCGGTAAATGCCACGCGTACGGTCGTATTGGAATTGAGCAGAACGGACGAACCGTCCTCCAGCTGAAATCGTCGATGCTCGCCTTTAGCCGTCTTGAGGACATCGGGAGACAATGGAGTTGACGCGGGCCTGAAAAAGACCAGGAACAGGAGCGCCATGCAGGCGGCCACGGCAGGCACCCACCACCTGGCCCAGACCCTTGATCGGGAAGGCGTTTTGAAGAGCTGCTCATCCCAGGCTTCCAACGCCAGACGACGAAGCTTCCCCACGAACATTTCCGCTTCCGAATAGGCGTTGCGATGCGAGTCGCTCAAGGCAAGCCACGCGGCGAACCCGGCACGGTCCGCATCGGTGGCTTCCTCGGATTGCAGACGGACCAGCCAGGCGACAGCCTGATCCTGGAGATGGCGTTGGGGAAGCTGTGGGTCGATCATGTCAAATACGGCGCCGTCCATCCCTATCCTTACACAACGATTGTCCCGAGGAAAGCCTCACCCATGGCTTGCGTCGCCCCGTCCCTCGACATACCCGCGACAATGAATGATCGCCTTGCTCATGTGCTTCTCGACCGCACTGATTGAAATACCAAGACGATCGGCAATTTGCCCGTAGGACAATTCCTGCGACATGCGTAAGAGAAATACCATTCGGCATTTCTCGGGCAACGCGGCGATGGCCTGTTTGAACAGCCTATCCTCCTGCTTCGCCGCGATCGCCGCGTCCGGAGCCGGTGCCGTTGAGGCGACCACGAGGTCGTCGATGCTCCCGGCATCGAGTTTCTCCCGCATGCGCTCATGTCTTGCATGGTCCGTGGCCAAGTTTGCTGCGACTCTGAAGACCAGCGCGCGCGGATTCGTGTGTCGGGGTTGCTCGCCTCTCATCGCCAAGCGAATGTACGTATCCTGCACGATGTCCGCCGCAGCTTCAGGGCATCCCACTCGGCGGGTAAGAAACGACTTCAGCTCTTTCACGCAGGCGTGAAACGCGTTGAACAGTTGCGATTCGCCGAACGGCTGCGGACTGGATTCGGAGTTGGGTTCAGTCATGGCCTTGATCGACGTACAGGATCAACGAAGCCTGACTCTAGACTGAACAAAAGTAAGAGGGAATGTTCGTAGGCCGGAAAATCACGTGGCGGATGATGAAATCGCCGGACTGATCAATGCGGCAGGAAAGGGTGCAAACGCTCCACAAGTCCGGCTACTTACGAGGAATAGCCGGCACTCCACCGGCTTCCGGGCCTCGGCAACTCTAGAATTTTATCCCCACCGTGGCCAACACGGTAAAGGGCTCGCCGAACAGAAATTGCGGAGTTCCGTTGTACGACGTCGCCACGTACCGCTGGTTAAGCAGGTTTCGCATGTTCACCGCCACGTCGACCCCCTTGGCTCCCAGCCAATTTCCATGCTCGAGTGCCCGGTTGTAATACACCGCCCCGTCCGCTCTGATATAGCCCGGCATGACCGGCTGATCGACGAAGATCGATCCGTTTCGATCCGAATACGCGAAGAGTCCGCCGCCAACGCCGAATCCCCGCAGCATCCCCTCCTGAAAATGGTATGTCGACCAGATGGTGAACTTGTTATAAGGCACGTTCGCCAGACGCTTATTGAGCAACTGGGGATCATTGTCTTTCGTCACTTCGGCGTCCGTATAGGCATAGCTGGCGATCACATTCCATCCGGGCGTCACCCGGGCGGTGACGTCCAACTCGACGCCTTGACTCCGCTGCTCGCCCGTTGCGACCTGAAACAAAAAGTTCGACGGATCGGTCGTGAGCACGTTCTGGCGAGTGAGATGAAACCACGCGAGAGTGGCGGATACCCGGTTTTCGAGCGCGAAGATCTTGGCCCCCACTTCATATTGGGTGGATCGCTCCGGGTTGAACAACTGGCCGCTCGCATTGAACGAGCCCGGCGAGCTCGGCTGAAACCCCCTGGTCCAAGAGGTATAGAGCGAGACCGGCTCGATCGGTTGATAGACCAGGCCCAACCGGGGACTGACAGCCGTGGTGTCCGACGAATCGCTCGTCGCAGCGGTCTGATTCATCTGATGGACATAGTCGAATCTCAGGCCGGCGACGGCTTTTAGGTTGTGCAGGATGGCGATCTGATCCTGCATGTAGAACCCGGCGGTCCTATTGGTCGCCAGAAAGTTGTTCGGCGGGTCGGTAAACGGCAACGGCGGAATGGAATAGTCCGGCGCATAGAGGTCGAGCGGCGGTGCGGCGCCGACTTGATACATGAACTGATCGGTTTTCTCTTGGCGCAACTCGAAACCGGTCAAGAGCGTGTGATCCATCTCCAGAAACCGCAGATGACCGATGAGATTCGTGATCATCGAATCGGCATGCCGCCGGTTGATGGCCGGCTGCAACACTTGCAATCTTTGGAGTGTCCGCTGATCGGGATCCAATGTATCCGGGAACGCGTAGAGGCTGTTCTTGTCATCCGTCACGATCGAATGCCGATAGGCATTGCGAATGGACCAGGCATCATTGAATTGATGGCTGATATCGTAGCCGACCCGATAAGAGGTGCGGTTGAGATTGCTGAAATTCCCGAGCGTCACGGATCGGTTGCGGGGCAGCGGGCCGTTGATGTTCGGGAGATACGTCCCCTCCGCCGGAAGACCGTAGGGATCGTTGCTCCATCTGCGCAGATAATCGAAATCAACCGTCAACGCCGTCCGGGCGCCCATGAGCCAGGTCACGCTGGGAGCCACCGCCACGAGATCGCGATTGGCAAAGTCGATGAAGCTATTGGCCTTCTGGCCGGCGACGTTCAACCGATAGAGCAGAGTCTTGCTGGCATTGAGCGGACCCGTGGCGTCAATTTCAGACCGATAGAAGTTGAAGTTGCCGAGCGTCACGTTGGCCGAATATGCGGCTTCGGACAGCGCCTTGTTGGTTACCACGTTGATGATACCGCCCGGGTCGCCCTGCCCGTAGAGCACTGCCGCCGGCCCTTTCAATACTTCGATCCGCCTGATGTTGTACGTGTCGGAGGCGATAAACTGCGCGAACGGATCCAGCAACCCGTTGCGAAAGTAGCTCCGCTCGGTGGCCACGAACCCGCGAATGAGGAGATTGTCGTACAGCGAGAGCGCGGCGTCGGTGGCGTTGATGCCTGACACGTTCTCCAGCGTGTTTTGCAGCCGGAACGTGCGTTGCTCCTCGATCACCTTTCTGGTGATGACCTGCACGGACTGTGGGACGTCGCGAATCGGCGTGTCGGTCCTCATCGCCGTGCCGTCCTCCTGCGCGACGTACGACTTCGTATCGTTGTCCCGCTCCCGCACGTCCTTGACGAAAATCTCCGGTACCTTCACGGGCTTTTGACCGGCCGCGATGCTCGACGTTCCTTCTTCGGCTGAGGCCGCAACGACAGCGCCGGCGGCAGCCCCGGCTGCGGCGCCCGCAACCACCGGGGCGACAAGAGAGGACGTCGCCCGCTCCAAGGTGACCGTATCGTCGCTGGACGACCGATAGGTCAATCCGGTCCCGCTCAGCATCCCATCCAGCGCCTCCCGCGCCGAGTGCCGCCCGCTGACTCCCGGAGACACCACCCCGCGCGTGATGTCCGCTCCATAGCCCACCTGCCAGTTGGTGACCTTGATGAACTCGTCGATGGCCGACGACAGCGGCTGCGACGGGATGTCAAACGTATACATCGGCTCAGACATGGCAACCTGCGCCTCTTCGGCATGGGCAATTGCCCCCACAGACACACATGGCGACACACCGAGTTCCACCATTACGCACAACCATCCTAGTCCTCTCATCCAAGCTCGGACGGTTCTCTTCTCCGACGTCATGCAATGCTCCTCGTGTAAGACCGCGTCCCGCCCTTGTCGGCCGGTTCATATGTCATGACGAACGGAGCCGTCGAAAGTCTTAACCGTAGACGAACACGACAGCCGGAATGAGAGGACGAAGCGCGCCGAGCCGAATGTGCGGGAATGAACCAGGGGGGAATGATCGAACCGCGCTAATGGAGAATGATCACGTAACTGGAGATGTTAACGACCCTCGCATGCGTGGCATCGGCAAGGGAGGCCACGACGGCGGCGGGATTGTCGAGTCGGTAATTACCGCTGACGCGGATCGCGTTCAACCTCGGATCGGTGACGAGAATGACGCCCGAATGGTGCCGATCGAGTTCGGCGAGCACGTCCCCGAGCGGCTGATCATGAAATCGGATGCGACCCTCAACCCAGGCGAATGCGTCGCCAGGATCCACACGACGCACCGGCTCCATTCCACGAGACGTGACGCGCACGAGATCCCCTGCGTGAAGATGGATTTCCTCCTGCCCCTCCCCGGAGCGGCGGACAGCCACTTCGCCATGGTGGACGGTCACGATGGAGGCGTCGGACTCGCGCCGCATGGAGAACCCCGTCCCGACGACTCGCGCAACGGCCTCCCCGCCGGCCAACTCAAACGTCCGCCGCGGGTCTTTACTGACGTCGACATACGTTTCCCCTTTCAGCAATTCGACTCTGCGGGCCTCCGGCGTGAACTGAAGCGCGACCGCGGATCCGCTGTTCAGAACCGCCGTCGATCCATCCGAGAACGACAGCCGCTCGCGCTCCCCGACGCCGGTGCGGTGGTCGGACTGCCAGGCCACGCGAATGGCGGTCAGGTTCATCAATCCCACGGCCAGCAGCGCGCAGGCTGCGATCGCCGCATATCGCTTCCATGGCCGAGTTTTTCGCTGCTCGATGACCTCGCAGGCCGCCTGTCCATGGCGGGCCACGGACGCGGTAAATTCCGGAGACTCCCACATGGCGACGACGGCACGGTAAGCCCCGGCATGACTGGGATCGGCCGCCCGCCAGGCGTCGAAGGCGCGGCGGTCGGATTCACCGACGCCCGCCTCCTTCAGGCGCAGGAACCAATCCAAGGCCTGTTCCATCGGCCGGCTGAGCGCCGGGGTTCGATCAGAGCGCATCCTTCTCCACCATAGCGGCCAAACAGTGCGCCACCGCGAAGCGAATATCGTTGTAGACCGTGCTTTCGGACACCCCGAGTTGCGCGGCGATCTCGGGATATCCCAATCCCTGGATCTTGTTCAGGAGCAGCATCCTCCGCGCGCGAACCGGCAACGTCGACAATGCCGCGTCGAACAAGGCCAACCGCTGCCCGTCCATCGTCTGCGTTTCCGGAGACGGCTGCGCCGAGGGCACGGCCGTCAGCGTATCCGCTTCGGCGGCGTCGTTCATGAAGCCCCGACGGAGCCGCTCGCGCCGGATGTAGTCGATCGCCAGATTGCGGGCGGTTTGATACAGAAAGTTCTGAAGATTGAGAATCGGACGCGCGTCTAACGCCTGGGAGACCCTCAGGTAGGCTTCATGCGCGAGGTCCTCGGCCGTGTGGCGGCACCCCACCATGCGTGCGATCGTCGACACGAGGGTGTGGCGGTGCGTCACGAACAATTGTTCGAGCATGGATGTCCGGCTATTCTCGTTCATAGAAGAAGACGAATGAGCCCCTGCCGAGTCTTAATCACGCCGGGAAACTGGCACTATGGGGTACCCGTCACCAGGAGGCCATGTTCAGCCGCCGGAAGACTCAAATAGTTTCCGAGGCCGTGCTGCCAAGGGCTGGTCTGAACGAGGAAAAGAGAGAGTGGCGCTGCCGCAGTCCGTCCGGGTCTTCACCATTTATACGCCACGGTGCCGACGACCGTCCGGAGTTCGTTGTACGTACACGTTTGCCCTTCGTTGAAGCAGGCGAAGGTGTGCCGGTTAAAGATGTTGGTGACGTTCAGGGCGAACCGCCACTGTTTCCAGAGATAGTCGACGACGGCGTCTCCGAGCACGTAGCTCGGCACCTTGATGGTGTTGGCTCTATCCGCGTAAGTGTGGCCCGTATAGCGGGCTCCGCCACCAAATCCGAACCCTTTCAGCAGACCTTCCGGAAACGTATATTTCACCCACATCGATCCGAATTGCGGGGGCGTCTGGATGAACATTTTCCCCTGTTCCACCGGATCCGTCGTTTCCAGGATTTTCGTATCCAGGAACGTATACGCGGCGATGATGTCCAGACCGGAATCGAGGCTGGCGCTCCCTTCGAACTCGACACCCCGGGACCTGGCTTTGCCCCGCTGGACCGGCAAGAAGGTTCCGGGATCGGTCTGGACGTAGTTCTCCCTGGTCAGATCGAAGACGGCCGCCGTCACGAACGCCCTCGTACGGGGAATCTGATACTTGATGCCGGCCTCGTATTGCATCCCGGTTTCCGGCTTGAATTGCTGCCCGCCCGGATTGACTCCGATCGAGGGCAGGAAAAACGTCGAGTAACTGATATACGGCGCGAGACCCGTTTGAAAGAGGTAGGTCAAGGCCGCGCGGCCGGTGAGTTTTTTATCGGTTTGACTCTGGTTCGTATTGGCGAGCAGATCCGCTGTTTCATTCTTGGCCCAGTCGTGGCGGATGCCACCCGTCAGGAGCCACTGGTCGTATTTCACCTGGTCCTGCACGTACACGCCGGTTTGATACTGCGTAAACTCCTGGTTGCTGTTGAAATACGGAATGACCCCCGGCGTGCCGTAATCATATCGGTTAAACACGTCGACGGAAGACGCCTCGGCAAACTGCCGTTGTAACGCAAATGTCGTACGCCAAAAATCGACACCACCCAGGACGGAGTGGTGTAGGGATCCCGTGGAAAACTTACCGTGCAACTGGTTGTCCATCGCCAGGCCGCCCAATCTTCCGACGTCGCTCCATTCGTCGCGGAGACCGGTCCGCTGGTCCGGCTCCAGGGCAAAGATATAGGTTGTCGCCTGATTGACATTGTTCTGGTTGTAGCGGACTTTCTGAAGAAAATTCCAATTGCCGGCAAATTCATGACGAAACTCGTAGCCGACGTGATATTCGGAGCGGTTATAGTGGTCGGTGCTGGGCTGGCCGCCGAACCGGTGCGGCGTCACGACGCCGTTCGGATTGGGAAGCAACGTCCCCGACGAAGGCAACCACTGCAGCGCGTTGACGTTGTCCTTCTGATACGTGGCCAGAAACGTCAGGCTGCTTCTGGAGGACATGCGCCAGGTCAGCGCCGGTGCGACAAAGATGCGATCGTACGGCACATGATCGATTTGGGTGCCGCTCTCACGGAAGAGGCCGGTCAGGCGAAAGGACAACGTGTCGCTCTCGGTGATTTTCCCGCCGAAGTCGAACCGGCCTTCATAGCGGTTGAAATTGCCCACGACCATCTGGACGTCGCGCACGGGGTCCAGCGTCGGCCGCTTCGTGATGAAGTTGAGCAGCCCGCCCGGACTCCCTTGCCCGTACAGAAACGACGCGGGACCTCGCAGCACGTCCACCTGTTCCGCGCCGTACGGCTCCAGATTGTAGGTCGTACCGAACGAGGGGTTGCGAAGCTGCAAGCCGTCCTTGAACAGTCCGTCGGTTGAACTCTCGAAACCACGCAGCCGGAGCCAGGTGAGACGAGGTTCGAACCCGGACGGCTCGCCTTGCACGCCCGCGGTATATCGTAGCGCTTCGGCCATCGTATTGACCTCCTGCGATTGCATCCGTCCGCGGGTGATGACCGAGACGGACTGGGGCGTTTCGAGCAGCGGGATATCGCTTTTCGTCGCGCTATTCGTCTCCTCGGCCACGTAGGACATGCCGGGGTCGCGCATCCGCACGTCCTTCACCACGACTTCTTGCACCTTCAGCGGCTTGGTGTCGGCGCGCCCGGACCCTTCCGGCGGTCCCGATGCGCCCTGAGGTTGCACCTCCGGCGCCGCGATAATGGGCGGAGGAACGACGGCCCCTTCCTCCTGCACCAGCGTGACCGTGCGCGGCTGGGTAACGCGAAAACTCAGTCCCGTGCCGGAGAGCAGTTCTTTCAACGCTTTCTCCGGCTCCAGCGATCCCGTCACACCTTGGCTCCTGACGTTGTCGGCCATGTCCGCGCTGTAGAACACCTGCCAGCTGCTTTGCTCGGCGAACGCCGTGAGCGCGCCGGTAAGCTGTTGCGGTGGAATGTCGAACCGTACCGAGTCCCCTTTCGCGACGCGAATCAATCCGGGTAGCGCGGTTTCTTCGTTCGAGAGGCCATGTCCGTTCGCTCGGACAGGCCAGGCCGTCATCATCAGGAAAAACGGAATCCCCAAGCCGACGATCAGTCGAAACCCCACGTTGCCGATTCTCTTCACATATCCTCCGTGCCATGCTTCACCAGTGGAAGGACCCACGAGCCTCGAGGCGGCTTCGGAAGTTCACTTGTTGACGTGGGCACGGGTAATAGACGATGAACCACGAGAAAACCGGACGGGAATTTTTAGGAGAAAGTCAAAACGAGGTGAGGCTTCAGCGGAGAAATACGTATCGGTTGGTCATATGAACGGTCGTCACCGGCAATGTCCGTTCAATTGCGGCCACTGCGGAATCCAGCCGATCGAGATCGAAGACGCCGCTGACGCGGTGATTGGAAAGGCTTGGGCTCAACAACATGATATGGCCGGGTCGGTACCGGTTGATCTCGTCCACGACGGTCGCCAGGGGAGTGCCCTCGAAAATTAATTTGTTCCGTTGCCAGGCTGTGGCCAGGTGCGTATCGACCCGTTGAACCGGGCCGACTCCTAGCGCCGGGCCGAACTGCAAACGCTGGCCAGCCTCGAGGCGGACCGGTTCGTCCCCGCCCGACCGTCCTGGTAAGGCACGAATTTCCACGATGCCTTCGATAACCGTGACGACCGTCGTATCCGGCATTTTGCGGACCATGAATTCCGTACCGACCGCGCGCACGTTGCCGTCATCCGTCGTCACAACGAAGGGGCGTGAGATATCCTTCGCAACCTGGAAATCCGCCTCCCCTTCCAACACATCCACTCTCCGCGTGGAATCGGTAAACCGAATGGCGACCGCCGCTTGCGTATTGAGTTGGAGAAGGCTGCCGTCGGCCAGCCTGGCTGTTTCCTGATCACCGGTCCCCGTCCGGTAATCCGCAGAAAAGCGCGCGAAGAACCCGGACTGCAGCACGACGGTGATGGCGATCGCCGACAGCGTGGCCGCGATGGCGCACCACGCGACCCGGGGTCGCGCAGTCGCACGTCGCCCTCTTCCGGCACTTGCCACAGTCGACGAGGCCGGTGCGGACTTCGTCGAAAGAAACTCGGCCGATGGCTCGGCGACATGGGAACGCAGGCCTTCCAAGCCGATCCACAGACGTTCCACCTTTAGAAAAGCCTCTTCATGGTCCGGGCTAAGACGTCGCCACGCATTGACCGCGTCATGATCGGCTTCCGTAGCATCGCCGGACGTCAGCCTGACGATCCAGGTCACGGCTTCAGTTTCCAGACGCTCCTGTTCATCGCCCGTTGGATCAGGTCCGGACATAGACCACCACCATCCATGGATACGCCAGTTCAAGTACGACACTTCAGCCCTTCCGATCAAGAGGCGCCTTCTACAAGACGTTTCATCGGCGAATAACCAGATCGCTCGAGCGCGGCATCAGCGGGAGGCCTCCTTCATCCGTCGCCGGCAATGGTTCAATGCCCGCGCGATGTTCTTTTCCACGGTGCTGAGACTGATGTCGAGACGGCCCGCAATGGCTCGATGAGGCAGCCCTTCGAATCGATTGAGTGAGAAAATACGCCGGCAGAGTGGCGAGAGTTCCTCCAAGGCCGCCAACGCGGTCGCCAATTCCTCCTTGGCCAGTAACGCCGCTTCGGGGGTGGAAGCGCCATCGGGATGATCCAGCACGCCTTCCTCCCGATCCTCCATCGACGAGCGCCGCCGCGCGCGTGCGCGCAGATGATCGGTCGCCAGATTGGCGGCGATCCGAAACACGTAGGTGCGAAAGTTTTCGATGGCCTGGAGATCAGGCAGCTGGGCCAGCCGTAGAAAGGTTTCCTGCGTCAGATCCGCCGCCGTCGCCTCACACGACACGCGACTTGCCAGAAAGCGCTGCACGTCCGGGGCGTGATCGCTGAACAGATGGGCAAGATCGTGGCCGCTCATGGCAATATCCTCGGGAAAGGATCCCGGCGCGCATATACGCTCCGGTCCCCTCAAAACCGTCATCGGCAGACCAGGTCCTAGGCTGCGAGGCCGTCACGAGTCGGGTCACGCGGAGGTGGATCCGTAATGTAGGAATACCAAGCATTGAGGTACCCCACTGATCAGACGTTTCAGAAAGACAAAACCGCACTGACCGCAGAAAAAAACAGCGGCCGAATCGAACAATCCAAATAATCGGAATTAGAGAGCGTTTGGACGCTGGCTTGCGGAAGGACCTCCGGTCGTCCGTCTAATGAGACGCCAGGGAATTGCGCGAAGAATTGTTCGGCGCGGTCGTCAAGGCGCTCAGGGTGCCGCGCCGCTTCAACCAAATCACGATTCCTGTGACCGAAAGCCCAGCGACGGCCAGCCCCATGAGTGAAATGAAGATGCGACCGGGTACGCCGGCGATACGGCCGCTGTGGAGCGGGAACTGGAGTTGGAGAAACATGTCGCCTGCAGTTCCAGTTCCGGGAATCAACTCACCGAGGTAGGCGCCGTCCGTCCCGTCGATATAGATCCTCCGCACGCCGAACCCTCCGGACCCGTGATCGTTGCCGGGTTGGAAAAATCTCACCTGGTAGATGCCGTACCGGGCGTTGTAAGAGATGCTCCCCACCGGCTCGGTCCAGCCCTTGAGCCGAGCCTCTTCCTGACCTCTGGCGATCGCGGCGGCGTAGTCGAGCGTCGGCTCCAGGGGATTGTTCAAGGGCCGTTGCACCCGCACATCGAACGGGCTCGGAGTCACGGTCGTCATCGTCGACACGACCGGGCGGACGATCTCCCGGTTCAGATTCAAGTACACCGCGCTCATCGCCAGGACTAACAACATGCCCCAGGTCCACAAGCCACCGGCCCGATGCAGGTCGAAATTCAGTTGATAGCGGCTGCCCAGGCGAATCGCGAAGGATTTTCGCCATCGTTGCCGGTCGGGAAAGGAAATGGCCAGGGCGACACAGCAGTCGAACAGCCAGATCAGCGCAACCCCGCCCATAAACCAGTGGCCCCAACGGTTCTGACCGGCGAAATTGGGGATGTGCAAGGTATAGTGGAGGCGATAGAGAAACGCCATGAGATGTTCCCGGTCCACGGCCACCGCACCCCACTCGCGACGGCCTAGCTCCCTCCCCGTTCCCGGATCGAGAAAGACCTGGTTATAGTCCAAGCGATAGAGTTTCCCCGTCTGGTGATCCACACGCGGCTGCACGCCGAACAGCAGCGACCGGCCCGGCTCGGTTTGCAAAGGCACGTTGCTGACACGCACGCGAGGATCGGCGGTTTCAATGCGGGCCGCCAACTCGAGGTAGGGAATCGCCGGGCCGGTCGTGTCCGCATCGAACAGATGGGTGTTGAGCCATTCATCGATTTCATGGTCCCAGGAAATGACCGTGCCCGTCAGCCCGGACATGAACAGGAACAGGGCAGTCAGCAACCCGGCCCACCGATGGATCACGACACCCAAGATACGCATGTGGATCACGTATTTGAACCCGACGCCCATAGACTCCCCGGCATCACCACAGGACGCCCTCATAGAGTATGACGTTTTTGCCGGCGAATACCCCCTTCGCATCCCTGCGTGGTATTTGAGCCCGGGTGACGTAATGTTGTCAGATTAGAAATCGAACGTGGCCGAGAGCAGAAAGGTTCGAGGATCTCTCACAAAGATCTGGCCGGCAAAAAAACTCCCGTACCATGCGTTGTTATTGAGCACATTCTCAAGAAATGCGCGAATTGTGATCGGCTTGCCGATTAGCCCTTTGAACCAGTACCGAGCTCCAAGGTCCCATTGAGTCCATTCAGGGACCTGCTGGGTATTAGCGAGATTTACATATTGGGAGGATCCGTGTGCCACACGGGTGGTCAAAGTGAGCGCCTTGTGAAAGGGCATGTCCCATTCGCCATAAGCGGTCAATTGAAAGGGAGTAACCGCGGCTTTGTTGCCCTGATTGACGCCGCCTTGCGTCTTGGTCAATTCGGCGTCGATATAGGTCGTGCCACCAACGACGCGGAGCCCCTCCATCACCTCACCGAAAACCATGAACTCCACACCACGATTACGCTGTTCACCATCGACGCCAAAGACGTTCGTGGTGGGATTGACGAACGCATTCGGCTGGGTAATTTGAAAGACGGCCAAAGTAGTGGCAATACGACCGAAGTCCACCTTGGCGCCGATTTCGTACCCTTTGGACACAAACGGAGCGAAAACTTCACCGGCATTGGTCGCAGTCGCCGGAGCCGTAGGGCCTTGCTGAAGTCCCTCAATATAGTTTCCATAGAGCGAGACATGCTGCCATGGCTTCACAACCAGCCCGACCATCGGCGTGGGCGCGCTTTCATCATACTCGCTGGCCACGGCCCCCGTCGCCTGATTGAAGTTGGTAGTCTTGATCTGTTGAAAGCGCACTCCGCCGGTTAGTTGCACGCGCTCATCGAGGATCGAGAGGGTATCACCGAGCATGGCGCTATAGAGATCATTTTCACTAAGTTTTTGCATGCTGCCGTAACTCGGCGGTAACGACGCTGGTGGTCCTGGAACTAAGACGGGATTGTAGATATTTGAAGCAGGAAGAGTAAAAGACGGTTGACGATTTTGATTGTCTCGTGAGAACAGGGTATAGGCCGCGACAGCCTGGTGATGAATAGGTCCGGTGTCGAAGGTTCCGCGTAGTCCGGCGTTGAACGTTATGATCTGGTTTTCAATCGCCGTAGCAAAAGGAGTATTCGTCGCGGCCAATGTGCCAAAGGAATCGGAAATCTGGCGATTGGAGATAATACTTTGTCGGCGATCATTTGTGATGCCAAAGTCGGCAAAGGCGGTGAGGTACTTGGTCACATCAACCTCGCCACGCAGAGTGCCGTACAGCGCACGAGAGTGACTGAGTTCCCATGGCTGGTTGGCATTGGTGCGGGTATTGGGCGGCTCCGGCAGTGCCGTCAGTCCGGGAGCCACCAAGAACTGCCGTCGGGCACCATCTATCTCCTGCTCCTGATAACCGAAATCCGCCGACAGACGGACGATGTCGCCTCGGTAATCCAAGCCCATAGTTGCCAATGCCGATTGCCGCGAGGAGTGGTCGATAGGCAGATCCCCATTCCGGTACACTCCATTGATGCGAACGCCAAACTCCTTATGCTTACCAAAGCGTCGGCCAATATCTCCATGCACACCAAATTGGGTATCGGACATATACTGCGCCGTGAGCTGGGTTAGCGCTTCCTCGCCGGCGCGTTTGGCTACCAGGTTCACCATGCCTCCGATGCTTCCAAATGGTGCGGCCCCATTGAGCACGGCGTTGGGTCCTCTGAGGACCTCGACCCGCTCGATAGACTCCGTCATCATAGTCCCATTGAAAGTCGGGGCGATCGCCAGGCCATTGAACAATGTATCGTTGTCGCCCTGCCGGAATCCACGAATCGCGAAATTTGTAAACCCCGTCGCGGACGGCTGGCCAAGTTGTACGGAAGGATCGTTTTTGAGGACGTCCGCAAGAAACCGCGCCTGCTGGTCCTGAATGATCTTCGAGGTGTAGTTCATCTGGGTGAACGGCGTATCCATGATGTCCTTGTTACCAAGGATGCCCACTCGGCCGCCGCGAGCGACATCGCCGCCTGCATATTCGGGCGGCAGATTGTCCAGTTCCTGCGTCACTCGCTGCCTGACGTCCTTCACCAGAATCTCCGGAACTTTGATCGGTTTCTGTGCGGTTTGAGTCGCTTCCTCTGATCCATCAACGGCGGCCACGGCGCCGGCGGTTGCGGCAGCGCCAGCCGCGACCACCGCTGGCGCGACATCGGAAGAAGAACCTGGCACCAGTGTGACGGCATTCACATCCGTCACGCGATACGTCAGGCCGGTTCCTGCAAGCAACCGGCTCAGTGCGTCCAACGCTTCATGAGATCCGATGACACCCGGAGAAACTTTCCCGGCGGCAAGGTCGGTGGGCACGCTGACCTGCCACCCTGTCGCATCGGCAAAGGCATTGACGGCGTTGCCCAGCGGTTGTGACGGAATGTTGAAGTCCACGACGGAGGGCATCTGAGCGGTGAAGGTTCCTCCTTGTGCATGGGCCGATTCGCTCCATGCCACGAAGGACGTCAGTGCGATGACAAAGAAGACGAGTGCGTGTTGGTTCCCGCGATCCCTAGACCCATCGAACGCCCGCATGTCATCGTGTGTTCTGTCCCTCCGGTAGGTATCCTCCATCCACCCCTCCCTTGTTTGTCCTACGCAAGCGTAGACGCAAGAGAAAACAATTTCCCTCAGCCCACGTCAGGGAAAAGTGAGGAGACTAATACAGAACGATGAATCGGTCCGTGACGGCGACCGAACGGAGGGGGAAGGTCTTTGTCAGAAGTGCGAGGATCTTTGATGGTTCTTCGAGATTATAGGTTCCGGTGACCTGCGTGGATGCCAGGTCTCGATTCCACAACAGAATCATGCCCGGATGGTAACGACGCACGTCGTTGATGACTTGCTCAAGCGGCGCGCCGTTGACCACGAGCCGGCCTCGTCGCCAAGCAGCAACCGTGTACAAGTCGACCGGTCGCGGGTCGCCCAGCCGGCCGGTCTGCATTTCGACCTGAAAGCCGGCCGACAATCGCTTCGTCTGCTCGTCCGTCCGTCGATTCGCCACTTCCACGGTTCCCTCGACGACCGTGACGCGATCGCTCATGCTGCCGGCTCGAACGATGAATTCCGTTCCGACGGCCCGCGTGGTCGTGTCTGTGCTTTCAACCAAAAATGGTCGGTCAGGATCGGATTGCACCTTGAACGATGCCTCCCCTTTCAGCAACCGAATCCGCCGCCCCTGCTCGTCGAATGCCATGGCGATCGCCGTATCCGTATTAAGCATGACCATGGAGTGATCGGGCAATTCAATCATTCGTCGCTCACCGACCACGGTGGAAAAGTCCGCCTGCCATTTCGTGATAAGATCGAACTCGAACGCGGCCATCCACATCAGGATGGCGCAAGCAGCTACGGCTGATCCGTACCCAAACCATCGCGAGATGGCAGGCCGCGGCCTCGCCGTACTCGGCACCTCCGTTCGTGCCGCTTCGATAGCCGCGCCATGCAACTCGGGGTCGTCCCAGACTTCGGATACGTTCTTGTACATTTTGGCGTGGATGGGGCTTTGCGCATGCCAAGCATCGAAGGCCTGACGCTCCTCTGGAGACAGGTGCTGGTTCCGCAAACGGATGACCCAGGCGATGGCTTCGGCGCGAAGTCCACCCTCTCCTGACGACGATGATTGGTTCGTGGTTGGCATGCTTCTATCCCGGCAATGACGCCGCAGGAGCGAAGAGGCCTGTAGTATAGCTTGTGACGGATTCACAGGCCAATCTCCTCAGTCGGACGAGTCCTGCGTCTCAACGCTGCGACAGAATTGATCAAGGGCGCGCATCAATAATTTTTCCACGGCGCTTTCCGATATACCCATTCGACGGGCAATTTCCCTATAGGTGTACCCGTACACGCGATAGAGCAGAAAGGCTTCTCTGGTTCGCGGAGGTAGAACTTCAGTCGACTGAAGAAAGCGATGAAATCTCTGCTTGGCCTGGAGTTGACGTTCCTGTGATGGGACGGGCGATGCGACGTTCAGCGTCGCCTCCGCATCGCCGCTATCATGCAGCCGGTTCTTTTCCCTTCTTGCATGATCGATGGCGAGATTAGTGGCGATACGATGCAGCAATGCACGCGGCTGTTCGACCACTTGTCTATCGGCCAGCCCCAGAAGTCGTAAATAGGTCTCCTGGACGAGATCCGCCGCCGTTTCCCTCGACTGGACCATCGTCAAGAGCCGTCGCGTGAGCTCGTCACGGTACTGATGGAACAGGTGTTCTATTTGCGCGTAAGACAGCGTCATGGCCTGCCCGATCCCTGCCTTAATTACACCGCATGGCGGGAACGCTAACATAACGCGCGGGGAAGCGGGAATGTTTAGTTTCCGGAAAATGAGAAGGAATCGGTCCATGCGGGAGACGGAGAATCGCGAATATCTCTTGGGTAGCAGGTCCGTTTGCAGCTGGAAGAAGTACTGAAGTTGTTATTCCCACGAAGGCAGGCTCCAGGCAAGGCCTGCTACTCAGCAGTGGGGCCTGATCGATGGACGGCTGCCCGCTTTTGCCAGCATGACAACGGAATGAGCGCTCGCTCCGTTTGATTCCGCTAATCTAGTCTCTCACCATGGGGGCTGATGCAAGCAATCCAGCCCGATTCCTGTCCCGTTATCCGTAATGGGAGAGGCGCTGATCGGAAGCGTGCAGGTCCCCGAGGCGCCGGGCCTCAAAAATCGAACGTGGCTGAGAGCAGGAAAGTGCGGGGATCTCTCACAAAAATACTGTTCCCTGAGGAACTTCCGTACCATGCGTTAGTATTAAGTGCATTGTCTAGATTAGCGCGGACGGTGATCGGTTTGCCGTTAGAACGTTCGAAGCGATAGCGTGCCCCAATATCCAATTGAGTCCATTCCCTTATCTGTTGGGTGTTAGCAATATTAATGTATTGCGATGAGGCATGCGTTACGCGGCTCGTAAGCGTGAGGGCCTTCATGAAGGGCAAATCCCATTCGCCATAAAGTGTGAACTGAAATGGGAAGATCGGTGCCTTATTTCCTTCATTGACTCCACCTGCTGTCTTGGTCAACTCGGCGTCGATATAGCTCGTGCCGCCAAGAAGGCGTAACCCCTCCATCACTTCTCCGAAGGCTGTGAATTCTATTCCCCGGTTGCGTTGCTCTCCATCCACACCAAACACATTCGTCGCAGGATTGATGAAACCGCTTGGCTGGGTAATTTGAAAGGCTGCCAACGTTGTGACAATACGACCGAAATCAACTTTAGTGCCCACTTCATACCCCTTTGAGACAAACGGAGCAAAGACTTCACCAAAATTTGCAGCGTTCGCAGGAGCTGTGGGGCCTTGTTGCAGTCCCTCGACATAGTTTCCATAAACTGAGACATTCTTCCACGGTTTAACTACCAGCCCCACCATAGGAGTTGCAGCGGACTTGTCATAATCGCTTGTTACGGCACCAGTCGTAGCGTCAAAATTAGTTGACTTGATTTGTTGAAATCTGACACCGGCAGTCAATTCCACGCGTTTATCAAGAATTGAAAGGGTATCCCCAAGCACGGCTCCGGAGAGCTGAGTTTCTGAAAAGGGCTTGGCATCGCTTAGAGTTGGCATGTTAGATGCGGGTGGCTCCGGCGCGAATACTGGATTGTAGATATTTGAAGCAGGGACCCCGGAACGCAAGTTCGTGAGACGAAATTCTGATGAGTATAGAGTGTAGGCTGCAACTGTTTGATGATGGACAGGACCAGTATGGAAAGAACCGCGCAGCCCGGCGTCGAAGGTCAAGATCTGAGTTTTCGAAACCAATTGTCGAACCGTGTTGCCAGAAGCCGAAAGTGTGCCTGCCGAACTGTCAATTTCTCGATTGGTAAATATACTCTCACGCTGCGTCCAATTTGTGCCAAACCCAGCAAGCGCTGTGAGGTATTTATTGACATCGATCTCGCCGCGGAGAGTGCCATACAGAACACGCGTGTCATTGAATTCCCAAGGTTGGTTTGCATTGATATGGAGGTCAGGGGGCTCGGGCAAAGCCGTTACCCCAGCACCCACACCAAATTGTCGTCTAGCCCCCCTTGCTTCCTGCTGCTGATATCCGAAGTCGGCCGAGAGTCGAATGAAGTCGCCGCGATAATCAAGGCCCGCCGTTACCAACGCTGACTCAAGAGACGAATGGTTAACTGGCAAATCACCATTGCGATAGACGCCATTAATACGAACACCAAACTGATTGTCCTTACCGAATCGGCGGCTGATATCCGCATGTCCGCCGAACTGGGTATCGGAGATGTATTGAGCGGTCAGCTGAGTTAGCGCTTCCTCTCCGGCCCGCTTTGGTACGACATTGATCATTCCTCCCGTGGTGTTCCCGGGAGCGGCCCCATTGAGTAGGGCGCTGGGACCCCTCAAGACTTCAAATCGCTCTGCGCCTTCTGTCATCATTGTGCTATCGGCTGTGGGAGCGATTCCCATGAAGCCATTGAAGAATGTGCTATCGGCACCAACGGGAAACCCACGGATTGAGAAGTTCGTAAATCCCGTCGAAGCCGGTTGAACAATTTGTACGGATGGATCGTTTCTTAGCACATCGGTCAGAAAGCGCACTTGCTGATCCTGCACAAGCTTTGACGTATAATTCATCTGCGTGAACGGTGTATCCATGATGTCCTTGTTACCAAGGATGCCCACTCGGCCGCCGCGAGCGACGTCTCCGCCAGCATACTCCGGCGGAAGATTGTCCAGTTCCTGCGTCTCGCGCTTCTTCACATCTTTCACCAGAATCTCCGGAACTTTGACCGGCTTCCCTCCCGCAGCACCCTCCGAAGATGCGCCACCGGAATCGGCGGCTGCCGCTGCGGCCGCAGCCCCCGCGCCCACTCCTACGGCGGCCCCTGCGGCGATCGCGCCGGGCACGAGGTCGGCCGAGTCGCTTTTCTGAATTGTCACCGTCCGTTCGCCGGTGACACGATATTCCATTCCTGTTCCTAACAACAGCTGGCGCAAGGCATCCTGCCAGGTGAATGGGCCCGCAACACCTTGGGTGTGCAGGCCCGTCATCCGGTCTGCATCGTAAAATACTTGCACGCCGCTGCGGTCAGCAAACGTCAGCAACGCACTATTCAGTTCCTGAGCAGGAATATTGAATTCGACCGTCCCTTGCGCCGCTTGATTCGCCTGCGCCAGGAGGACGGCCGGTGACTGTACGACCGGCTCAGCTGCGTGAGAGATCTCCCCGTCAACGGATAGCAGTCTCAAAGCACCGACGAACGCCATCACGCCAGGCCTCAGCCATGCCCAATGACGACGCCGAACGTGACCTACCCATCGATCCATATGAGGCACTCCTTGGCTTTTTCGAGCGGTATGAAGAACACCCGGAATTCGCCCGTCATTGGAGAAGACGAACCACTCCAAAAAGTCGGTAACCGGCCGTACGCCTACCACCGTGATAGGAAGCCATAGACAAGAAGATGGCGGCCGATGACTGGGTGAGGGAAAGGTGGCTAGTAGAGGAACGTGAGAAGAGGAGATAGGGAGGTTGTGGTCGCGCCCAATTCGGATGTGATCAGAGAGAGGGAATCGTCGATCTTATCGATCATGACCACACCGCTGACGCGCCTGCCCGCCAGTTCCTTGTTCAAGACGACGATGCGGCCGCGCCGGTAGCGATTGATCTCGGCAATGACCTCGTCCAGTGGCATGCGATCGAACATCAAGCGGCCCCGCTGCCATGACGTGGCCTGGTCGATATTGGCGTCGGCCACCGCTCCCAACCCGGAGACGGAATCGTACCGAACCCGGTGTCCTGCATCGACCACGACTGGCATAAATGCCGATTCCCGCTGCAAGGACACGGCCACTCGATGCTCGATAACCGTCACCTCTTCAGTGCGGCCTGTCCGGCGAACCAGAAACTGTGTCCCCATCGCGCGAGCCCTGCTGGAGCCCGCCGACACGACAAACGGACGCGTCTCGGCACCTTGCATGGGAGCCGCGACGAAGAGCGCTTCCCCGTTCAGGAGTTCGACCCGCCGTTCATGATCGTCAAAATGCAGGGCAATGGCGCTGCCTGTGTTCAATGTGACCCGCGAGTTGTCCGGCAAGGCCACCTCACGCCGCTCTCCGGCAACCGTCCGATAATCGGCCGTCATCAAGACACGGACCTCTTCGAATAGGAAGATCGAGGCGAGCGCCAGGCCCGCGCAGCAAGCCGCGATCGGCAGCCACCGCGACCGGTTGACTGACGCCAGAGACGGCGCCGCTTTCGCCGAGATTCCAGATTCGTGAGACATCTGTCCGACCTGTGCGACATGACGCCACATTCCCTCGGCGTGATCGAACGCAGCCTCATGAACCGGACTCTGCGCCTTCCATCGACGGCAGGCCGCGCGCTCCGCCTCGGTCACCGACTCAGCGCCGAGACGAACGACCCATTGGGCGGCTTCTGCGAAAATCTCTTGATGTCTCAAGTCAGATGACATGGTCGTAGCGGTCATGTTTCGCCATGCTCCCGGCTGTGACAATGCGTCATGACTTCGAGCAGGGCCTTCGACAGATGCTTCTGGACGGAGCTTTCCGAAATTCCCAGACGGCTCGCCACCTGAGTGTACGTCAACCCGTCCACCCGATTCAGCATGAAGATGTGTTGCGTGCGCTCCGGCAGGTTCCCGAGCACGGCCTGGAGCCGCACCCACTCCTGATGCGCCGACAAGGCCACGTCCGCTGGCGCCCGCTCTTCGGGAATATCCAGCAATTGCTCGTGAGCGGTTGGAAACGTCTGTTGCCGTTCCGCTTTGCGAAAATGATCGATGACCAGGTTGTGCGCCGAGCGGTAGAGATATGAGCGGACGTTGCCGATGACCTTGGACGCAGGAAGTTCCGCCAGGCGCAGAAAAATGTCCTGCGTGAAGTCCGCCGCCATGTGCGGGCAGCGGAGCTTTCTGGTCAGCCAGGCCTGGAGCTCCGGCCTGTGGGCAAGAAACAACGACCCGAGGTCTTTTTCAGTCGACACGTAGACTCCTTCGATTCAGGGCGAATGATTCGGCGCAGCGAGCCTGGCCTCGTCACGTCCTGAAGGAACGGTAGTCTACTAGAATGCGAGCCCAACGGGCATGTTTACTTTCCGGAATCGTCGAATAATCCGTTCATCATTAGAAATCGAACGTGGCCGAGAGGTCGAACGTTCGCGGCTCCCTTGGAATGATCTGACCGGCCTGTGGACTGCCGTGCCGCGCAATGTCATGGAGGGATCGAAGTGGAAATGGTTCTCTCAAAAATCGATAGTGGCTGACAACCAGAACACACGGGGATCGCTCACCGTAAGCTGACCGAAGGAATTGGCATCCCAATAGCCGCTATCCAGTACATTGGTCACATTGGCCCTAATAGTCACAGGTTTGCCGTTCGGCTGTAAGAACATATAGCGCGCGCCCAGATCCAAGCGTGCCCAACCTGGAACTTCCTGTGTGTTCGCCTGATCGAGGAACATGGAAGTATTGTGGGTGCCTCGCGCAAACAGGGTGAATCCAGAAAGAAAGGGGGTATCCCATTCCCCGCCCAGCACGAATCGCCACCTAGGAACAGCAATGCCGCGGTGCCCATCGTTTAAACCGTCTTCGGTCTTCGTAAGTTCGGAATCAATAAACGCTGCACCTCCCAGTAGCCGTACGCCTTCTGTCAATTCACCGAAGATATTAAAGTCCATGCCGCGGTGACGTTGTTCGCCGTTAATCCCAAACACATTCGTCGTGGGGTTGACGAATCCAGACGGCTGGGCAATCTGGTAGAAGGCCAAGCTTGTCCCAAGATGCCCGAAATCCACCTTGCCGCCGAATTCATATTGCGTGGTGACGAAGGGTGCGAATATTTCTCCGGCATTGGCTGAGGTCAGTGGAGCGACAGGTCCCTGCTGAAGCCCCTGAATATAGTTGGCGTAAAGAGAGACACGCTGCCATGGCTTGACAACCAGTCCTACCATCGGAGTGACGGCGCTTTCATAGTAGGTGCTCCGAATCGATCCGGTGTTCGCCGTAAATCTGGTATTGTCGATCGTCTGCAATCGTCCCGCGACGGTCAATTGTAGTCGTTCGTCGAACATGGACAGCGTGTCGGCCAGCGTCGTTCCTGTCAGAGTCATGTCCTGTATCTTATGGAGGGCTGGATCGACAGAGGTATCCGGTGCTGGTCCAAATGTCGGGTTGTAGATATTGGATTGGGGAACGTCCGTAAATGGCCCCGATCCTTCCTTTCGAAATCTGTTGAAATATGTATAGGCAAGTGTCGCCTGGTGTCGCACAGGACCAGTCACAAACCGTCCTTGCAAGCCTCCTTCGACCGTCCAGGCGGCCATTGTTTCAGCGATCAACTGCGTGCTGGTCGGTTCCAGATCACCGGCCGCATCGGTGATGTTGCGATTGGTCAAGACATAGCGAGAATTGCGATAGCTACCGCCCACCGCAGCAAATACGGTCAACTGATCTAATATGTCGTATTCGCCTCGCAAGTCGCCGTAATACACCTGAGGTTTGTTGAAGTCGTGCGGACCATCGTAGTTTCCTCGATTGTTGGGCACCTTCGGTACTTGTACTCCGGAAGAAACAGTCGTGAAGTCACGGATGGCTTGCATGTTTTGATATTGATAGCCCAGATCCGCGACGACGCGAAATCTCTTGACCTGATAATCAAGTGCCAGTGTACCCAGGGCAGACTCTCGTGACTGATAGTCTATCGGGGTGTCGCCGCTCCTGTATACGCCGTTGAACCGGACACCGAATTGCTTCTCTGATCCAAAGCGTCGGGAGATGTCAGCATGCCCCCCGAATTGTGTGGAGGAAATATAAGAGCCGGTAAACTGAGTCAGCGGGTCGGCGCCGGCACGCTTCGGAACCAGATTGATGGTGCCGCCGATGCTGCCCTGTTGAGCGATGCCGTTCAATAGGGCGCTGGGTCCTTTGAGCACTTCCACCCGTTCGAGAGACTCAGCCATCATCGAGTTAAAAAATGTTGGAGCCACACCGACCATGCCATTGAAATAGATATCCGCATTGCTGACGTTAAAACCCCGAATGCTGAAATCGTCCGCACCTGTCGATGTGGATGCACTCGCGCGCGCTGTCGGATCGTTATTGAGGACATCGGCCATGTACCGAATCTGTTGGTTCTGAATGACTTTGGAACTGTAATTCGTCTGATTGAACGGCGAGTCCATGATGTCCCGGTTGCCGAGCACTCCAAGTCTCCCGCCCGTCGCAACATCACCTCCTGCGTACTCTGGCAGCAATTCCTCCCGGTGCGGACGCTCCTTGACATCCTTCACGACGACTTCCGGAACTTTGACCGGCTTCTGAACGGTTTGGGTGTACCCCTCCGATCCGTTAGCTGCAGCCATGGCGCCGGTGGCCGCGCCTGCCGCTCCTGCAGCCACTACGGCAGGCACGACGCCGGATGAGGTCTCGCGCTCGATGGTGGCCGTTTGAGGTCCGATCAACCGATAGGTCAATCCGGTGCCTGCCAACATTGCTTTGAGGCCATCCTCAGGCACAAATGTTCCTTGCACGCCAGGAGATGTCCTCCCTTCCGACACGTCCGCCGGGCTGCTGACTTCCCAGCCGGTCTGTCCAGCGAAGGCATGCAAGGCTGATGAAACCGGTTGCTGCGGAATGTTGAAGTCGATCTTTCGATCATCGGATGCGCTCTCGGACCGGCCGTCCGCAGCCGCGCTGTGGCTCGCCACACATGTGACGGTGAAGAGAGCCAGCACCAATCGTACGAGCATCGCTCGCCAACGCCATGCCATGAGGCTGACGTTGGATCCGACTCTTGTCCCGCCAGCAACTCCACCTAAGTCCCGCATGTCCGACGCCTCCTTGGTACGACTGTGACCGACTGATAGGAGTAGACGAAGTCATGCCCTGCCTCCGTAAAGACGCGGGGAAATATTTTTTGACGAGAGGATTAGTATAGGACGGTCACACGACCGGCCACGGTGATCGTTCGAAAGGACAGGGTCTTGGAC
This sequence comes from Nitrospira japonica, assembly GCF_900169565.1. Lineage (NCBI taxonomy): Bacteria > Pseudomonadati > Nitrospirota > Nitrospiria > Nitrospirales > Nitrospiraceae > Nitrospira > Nitrospira japonica. The sequence goes on from NZ_LT828648.1 coordinate 3,826,581, forward strand.
AGCGTTCCAAGGAGTTTGGACGGATCATTCAAGTTGTAGGTGCCTGTGATCCGCATGTTTTCAATGTCGCGGTTCCAGACCATCACGGTCCCGGAGTGATAGCGACGGACCTCGTCGAGGACATCGCCTAATCGCGCGGACGTTACCACCAGTCGACCGTGTAACCATGCAGTGGCGATGGCCAGATCGACATCGTACGGTTCGCCGCCGGTTCCTCGATCCACGCGGGCCTCACGACCCGCTTCCAGTGGAATCACCGGCCACGAGGCCGTTGGATTCGACACAGCCACCTTTCCTTCGGAAACCGTCACCAATGCGCCGCGCGACAATTGCCGAACGATAAATTCTGTTCCCACCGCCCGCGTGTGGATGCCCTGATGCTCGACCACAAACGGCCGAGAGGGATCGGGGGTGACCTTGAAAGACGCCTCCCCCCTGAGCAGATGGATTTTTCGCGCAGCCGGATCGTACTGCACTGCAATGGCGGTACTGGTGTTCAAGGTCATGACGGACTGATCAGGCAGTCGCACAGTGGTCTGCTCGCCGACGCCGGTGTAGTAGTCAGCCTGAGCCCGTGTCACCAGATCCCACTGGAGAATGACAAGAATGAGGATGACAACCGATGCCGCGATCGCGGCTAACGGTCGCCATTGCGCTGTAGCCGTCTTGCGGCTGCCATCGAATGTTGCGGTTCGCGAGGCCGCGACGCTCAGTCCTGGGTTGTCCCACATGGCGGAGACGCGCTCATACACCTCCCTGTGTGCTGGATGCGCGTCACACCAACGCTCGAACGCCTCCAGGTCTTGAGCGGTGGCTGAGCTCATTCGAAGACGAGAGAACCAGGCAATCGCCTCATCGGCGATCCGATCTTGATTCTGGTCTGATGGCAGCGGAGTAGATGGCTGATCCATATGTGGCTTTACTCGACCGCCGTGAATGGCCTCGGATACAGGCGTGGTAACAGTACTATAAGCTGTAGACGAAGAAGCGCGCTACTTCCGTAGCGGCATCAGGAATTATTTTGCGATTGGAGAGCGGCCCAACAGTCCTTGAGCGCCCGATTCATCCGCTTATCGACCGTGCTCTCCGACACACCCTGAATGGCGGCGATTTCGTGGTAGGCATAACCGTGAAAACGATGGAGCAGGAAGGTCTCGCGCACCGAGGCGGGCAACGCATCGATCGCTGCCTGCACGCGTTCGAGTTGCTGCTTTCCCCATAACTCCCGCTCTGGAGTCGGGGCCTGGGAGGCAACCTGCTCGGCGGCTTCCAGGGGAACGGATTCGCTGATATGCCGGCTTTCGACCTTTTGTTTTCTCAAATGGTCAATTGCCAGGTTGGACGCGGTTCGGAACAGCAAGGCCCGAGGGTTGGATACGGTTTGCGTTTCCGACATTCCCATCAGCCGCACGAAGGTTTCCTGTATGAGATCGGCGGCCAATTCCTTCGAGCGGACCAGCCGCATCAACCGGCGGCTCAACGCCTCGCGCTGACTGGCAAAGAGCTGCTCGAGTTGGAGGTAAGTCAGACTCATCGGAGCCGGAGGATACCAGAAAGTCCATTCAGCGGGAATGTTTACTTTCCGGAAATCGAAAAACGTTCGAACTACGAGTGGAGAAGCTGCCAGATGAACTAGCGCGGGGGTTCGTGACAGACCAATATCAGTTCAAAAATCAAACGTGGCCGAGAGGTAAAAGGTACGAGGGTCTCTGACAATGAAATGGCCAGCATAGGACTGCGGTGCACGCAATGTTGAGGAGGGATCGAAGTGGACACGTTTCGCTCAAAAGTCGATAGTGGCTGATAACCAAAAAACGCGAGGATCGCTTAAGGTAAGCTGACCGAAAGCATTGGCATCCCAATACCCACTATCCAGCACGTTCGTCACATTGGCTCTGATCGTAACAGGTTTGCCGTTGGGTTGTAAGAACATGTAGCGTGCGCCAAGATCCAGTCGCGCCCAACTCGGAACTTCTTGGGTATTCGCCGCATTCAGAAACATGGAGCTATTGCGAGTACCTCGAGCGAACAGAGTGAACCCTTGAAGAAATGGCGTATCCCATTCACCGCCAAGTACTAAGCGCGACCGGGGAACTCCTATTCCTGTGTGACCGTCGTTGATACCGCCCTGCGTCTTGGTCAGTTCGGCATCGATAAAGGCCGCGCCACCCAATAACCTGACCCCCTCTATCACTTCGCCGAAGACATTGAAATCGATACCGCGATTTCGTTGCTCACCATCCACGCCAAAGATGTTGGTGGTTGGATTGACGAATCCTGTTGGCTGGGCGATCTGATAGAACGCCAGGGTCGTGCCGAAACGGCCAAAATCAACCTTGGCTCCGACCTCATATTGTTTGGCCACAAAAGGCGCAAAGACTTCTCCGGCATTGGCTGCAGTCACCGGAGCCGTAGGACCTTGCTGTAAGCCTTCGATGTAGTTGGCATAGAACGCTACCTGCTGCCAGGGTTTCACAACCAAGCCGACCATAGGTGTCGCTTTATCTTCGTTATAATTGGTGGTCATGACACCTGTTGTGAAGTTGAATTGCTTTATGTCAATCGTCTGAAACCGTCCACCTACCGTCAATTGCACCCGTTCGTCGAGAATTGAGAGCGTGTCGGCCAGGGTAGCGCCAGAAAGTACTGACTCTTGCAACGGCTTCCCACTACCGGGATCTGGCTGCAACGACAAATCCGGCGCCGGTCCAAATGTCGGGGTATAGATGTTCGACGCGGGTCGCGGAATTGGCACAGTGGCTCGTTGCCAGTCTCTGCGGAGCGTGGTATAGGCCAACACCGTCTGGTGCTGAACCGGCCCCGTGGCAAAACGACCTTGCAGCCCGGTTTCTACTGTCCAAGCAGTGGTCTTGTCGGCACTCATGGTGGCAAAGTTATTGGCTGACAGATCACCTTGCGAATTGACGATCGTCCGATTAACCAGGCTGTAGCGAGTGCTCCGATAGCTGCCACCTGTGGAAACAAATGCCGACAAATTATCGGTCAGGTCATATTCGCCCCGAAGTGTGCCGTAGTAGACGGTGGGCTTGCTGAAATCATAGGGGCCGTCATAGTTGCCACGATTGTTGGGTGGCGTGGGCACCTGCACTCCCGCGACGACGGTTGTGAAATCGCGCATGCCCTGTATGTTCTGATATTGATAACCGAGGTCCGCCGCCAGCCTGAATTTCCTGCCCCGATAGTCCATCCCAAGCGAAGCCAGCGCAGATTCCCTCGATTGATAATCAATGGCCGTGTCGCCATTTCGATAGACGCCGTTCAACCGAATACCAAACTGCTTCTCCGAGCCATAGCGCCTGGAGATGTCGGCATGCCCTCCAAATTGTGTGCTTGAGATATACGAACCGGTGAATTGGGTCAGCGGATCCTGGCCGGCACGTTTCGGCACCAGGTTGATCATACCCCCGATACTGCCTCCAGGAGCAACACCTGCGAGCAGAGCCGACGGACCTTTCAGTACTTCGACGCGTTCGAGTGATTCAGTCATCATGGAGTTGAAGAACGTAGGGGCAACGCCGTAAAGACCGTTGAAGAGAATATCTTGGTTAGACACACTGAATCCGCGAATGCTGAAGTCATCCGCGCCGGTCGATTGGGATGCACTCGCCCGCGCTGTCGGATCGTTATTGAGGACATCGGCCATATAACGAATCTGCTGATTCTCGATGACCTTCGAGGTGTAATTAGTCTGATTGAACGGCGTGTCCATGATTTCACGATTGCCGAGCACTCCGAGCCTCCCACCAGTCGCGACATCACCTCCCGGATACTCTGGCAGCAATTCCTCCCGGTGTGGCCGCTCCTTCACATCCTTCACGACGACTTCCGGTACCTTGACCGGCTTCTGAGCGGTTACAACCGCTTCCTCCGATCCATCAGCCGCAATCATGGCACCGGCGACCGCACCAGCCGCGCCTACAGCCACCACGGCAGGCACCACGCCGGATGATGTTTGGCGCTCAATAGTCGCCATCTTCGAGCCGTCCATCCGGTAGGTCAGCCCGGTTCCAGACAAGAGATTCTTCAATCCCTGTTCAGGGGTATAGTTGCCGACAACGCCTGGAGACTCGGCTCCGGTAGTCAATTCGCTCGAAGCACTGACCTGCCATCCACTGGTTACGGCAAAGGCATTCAGTGCGGTTCCCAACGGTTGAGCGGGAATGTGAAAATCCATCCTTGCTATTGTCTCTGAACTCTCCGCGTTATCTTGAGCCAAACCCGTTCCAAGTCCGCACACACCACCGATCATGCACAAGACAATTACGCTGAGCCCGATCAGATGCAGCTTCAGTCCTATCGTTTCGTTTCGTTCGCGCTTCATCCGCTACCTCCCTGCTCTGTCTCTGTGTCAGTAGACGGAACACGGCGCACGTTTTCGCACCTGGCTCGCGAGGCGGTGAAAGACTGTGGCGGAATGATCAGAAGAGAAGCACGAGGCGATCGGCCAAACTGACCGTCCGAAGTGGAAAGGTCTTCGTGAGGTGATACAGAACCTTGGAAGGATCGTCCAATTTGTAGGTGCCCGTCACATGGCGCTGACCGATTTGCTGATTCCAGAGCACGATTGTCCCCGGATGATACCGTCTGATCTCTTCAAGTACCTGAGCCAGGGGAACGTCATCGACGATCAAGAGGCCCTGCAGCCATGCCGAGGCCATAGAGGCGTCCACCGGCCTGGCCTGCCCCAATCGCCCGCTTTCGCTTTCGATCATGCTTCCCGCGGATACTCGCTCTTTCGTCCCTTCGCGACTGCGCGAAGCGACATCTACGACGCCCTCAATGACGGTTACACGATCGCCATGGTCCTGTTGTCGAATGACAAATTCAGTCCCGACGGCGCGCGTAGTCGTCTCCCCGCCCTCGACGACGAACGGACGATTCGGATCATGTTGCACTTTGAAAAACGCCTCGCCTTTGAGTAGTCGAACTTTACGAACCGTCCCGTCGAACGCCGTCGCAATGGCAGACTGCGTGTTGAGTGTCACGAGCGATTGGTCCGGCAGGCGAACGGTGCGCCGCTCGCCGACAGACGTCTGATGATCCGCTTGAAGCCGCGTCAGCACCTCGAAGTAGACCGCACCCAACAGCAGCGCCGACAGGCACGCCGCAACCGTCAGTGCCGGTTTCCATCGTGATCGGACGGCCAGAGATTCCCGGTCGTGGACACTATCTGCTCGAGCGACAAGCCGCGCCGCTCGATCCAGTCCCGGGTCATGCCACACTTCGGCGATGCTCTGGAAGGCGCGGGCATGAGCAGGACTTTGAGATTGCCACCGTTCGAATGCCAGACGGTCCTCAATCGTGGCCTCCCGATCGCTCAGGCGCGCCAACCATCCGACGGCTTCTTGCCGAAGCCGTTGAGCCTCCGGAGGGGACGGGCGATCGTTCTGATTGTCTGGAGACGGCATGAGGTCCCTCTGTCGTATCAGAGGTCTGAGCAGGGAGGGCCAGTATATAGTGTGACGAGGAATCACGCCAAGATTCTCACTCGTCTTCGTCGAGCGACTCAATGGACGCACAGGTGTGCTCGATGGCGCGGCGGATGTGCTTGTCCACCCCGCTCACCGAAATCCCCATCTTGGTCGCAATTTCACGGTACGAATACTCATATACGCGATACAGCAGGAACGCCTCCCTGGTACGGGGAGGAAGCGTGTCGACGACTTGGATAAACCGTTCCAGCCGCTCCTTTCCGATCAGTTCCCGCTCCTGTGAGGGGATCGGACAGGGACGTTCCAGAGCCGCCTCCAACGGTTCGGTGGCCACAATGCCACTCTTACTGGCGCGCAAATGATCGATGGCCAGGTTGGTGGCGATTCGATGAAGGAGCGCCCGTGGATGATCGACCGTGGTGGTATTCGCCAAGCGAACGAGTTTCAAATAGGTTTCCTGAATCAGGTCCGCCGCAGTGTCGCGCGAATGGACCATGGCTGTCAGCCGCCTGGTCAATTCCTCGCGATACTGATGGAACAAACTCTCAATTTGCGCGTATGACAGCATCTTCCATCCAGCCGATCCCTCCTTGAAGCGGAGGAGATCGTGGCAGAAGGTAGCACGGGGTGGTTCGATAGGAGAATGTTTCATTTCCGGAAAATCAGCCATTGTCCGCTATCTTGGCCTCTACATGGCCGCCCGACGAAATGCCGCGCTCACCGCCGACAGCCTGCCGCGCCGCTTCATCCAGATCACGACACCCGTGACCGAAAGGCCGGCGACGACGAGACCCATGATTGAAATGAAGATACGACCGGGAATGCCGGCAATCCGGCCACTGTGGAGCGGGAATTGAATTTGGAGAAACAGATCCCCGGCAGTCCCACTACCTGGAATTAGTTCGCCTAAGTAGGCGCCGTCTAAGCCGTCGAAGTAGAGCCTCCGTACCCCAAATCCTCCGGATCCATGGTCGTTGCCGGGTTGGAAAAATCTCACCTGGTAGATACCATACCTGGCATTGTAGCTTGCCGCTCCAACAGGCTCCTGCCAGCGCTTTCGTTGCGCTTCCTCTTGCGCATTCGCAATTGCCGCCGCATAGTCGATCCTCGGCTCGATCGGCTGATTGAGCGGACGTTGTGTCCGGACATCAAATGGGTTGGGGGTCACCGTAGCCACCGCCGCCACAGCGGGCCGCACGATCTCTCGGTTGAGATTGAGATAGACTGCGCTCACGGCAAGGACGAGCAGCACACCCCAGGTCCACAAGCCGCCCGCCCGATGAAGGTCGAAATTTAATTGATAGCGGCTACCGTGACGGATCCAAAACGAGCGTCGCCAGCGGAACCGATCGGGAAAGGAAATAGCAAGGGCGACAAAGCAATCGAGCAGCCAGATGATCGCGATGCCTCCCATGAACCATTGTCCCCAGCGGTTCTGCCCGGCGAAATTCGGGATGTGCAGCGTATAGTGCAGCCGATACAGGAACGCCATGAGATGTTCACGGTCCACGGCGACCGCTCCCCATTCACGCCGACCGAGTTCCTTCCCCGTGACCGGGTCGAGAAAGACTTGGTTGTATCCCGCTTTGTAGAGCTTCCCCGTTTGCGGATCCACACGAGGCTGGACACCGAACAACAACGAGCGGCCTGGTTCTGTTTGCAGAGGCACCTGACTGACTCGCACGCGGGGATCAGCCGCCTCAATGCGAGCCGCCAACTCCAAATAGGGAATCGAGGGTCCGATGTTGGAGACATCGAACAGATGGTCGTTCAACCATTCGTCGATCTCATGATCCCAAGAAATGACGGCGCCGGTCAGGCCGGAGACGAATAAGAACAGAGCGGTGAAGAGACCCGCCCAGCGGTGGATGGTGACACCAATCGCGCGCATGTCTTTCCGAGCGGGACGTGGACCGAACTTGCTCTCTTATGTAAAGACGGTCGAGGAGAAGTATTACCCCACCTGTCAGGGAATGGCAGACATACGAATTTAAATATGTTCAAATAATTAACTATTTACAGGCGCAATCTTATTCAAATACTTTAATAAAAGAATGTGGCAGTGCGAGCAGGAATATGCCCTTTCAAAAATCAAACGTAGCCGACAAGTAGAAGGTCCGTGGATCTCTCACGAAAATCTGTCCGGCCTGGGGGCTGCCGTTCCATGCTTTATTGTCGAGCACGTTCTCGAGAAACGCCCGCATGGTGATCGGCTTGCCGCCTGAGCGTTCGAATCGGTAGCGGGCGCCGAGATCCCACTGGGTCCACCCGGGGACTTCTTGAGTGTTCTCAAAATTGACGTACTGAGAGGATGCGTGCGTGACACGGCTGGTCATGGTCAGCGCCTTTAAGAACGGCAGGTCCCATTCGCCATAGAACGTCAATTGGAACGGAGCGACGGTGGCCTTATTGCCCTGGTTGATTCCGCTCTCCGTCTTGGTCAATTCGGCATCAATGTAGCTCGTCCCACCGAGGAGGCGGAGCCCGTCCATGACCTCGCCAAAGACGCTGAACTCCACGCCACGATTGCGTTGCTGACCGTCGACGCTGAAGACGTTCGTCGCGGGATTGATAAACGCGCTCGGCTGTGTGATTTGAAAGGCCGCCAAGGTCGTGATGATGCGGCCGAAATCCGCTTTGACGCCGGCTTCGTACCCATTGGATTTGAAGGGAGCGAAGACTTCGCCGGCGTTGGCCGAACCCACCGGGGCCGTGGGGCCCTGCTGCAAACCTTCGATGTAATTGCCGTACAGCGAAACGTGTTGCCACGGCTTGATCACGAGACCGAGCATCGGCGTCGGCGCACTCTTGTCGTATTGGTCAGTGACGGCCCCCGTGGCCTGATTGAAGTTGGTCACCTTGATCTGTTGGAAGCGGACGCCGCCGGTCAACTGGACGCGCTCATCGAGAATCGAGAGCGTATCGCCGAACATCCCGCTGGAGAGATCCGTTTCATTGATTTTCGTCGTGGTCCCATAGCTCGGCAGTAATGACGACGGCGGTCCCGGCACCAAGACGGGATTGTAGATGTTCGACGCCGGCATCGCCGCGGTGGCAAACGGCGACCGTTGCGTTTCTCCCGAGTATTGGGTGAAGGAGAGGACGGCCCGATGGTGGACGGGGCCGGTATCGAACACGCTGCGCAGCCCGGCGTTGAGGGTCACGACTCGATTGTCGAATGCAAACAAGAAATTGTTGCCCGCGGACAACGTCCCCTGGGAATCGACGAGCTGGCGATTCAAGAGGATGCTCTGCCGCCGATCGTTGGTCATGCCGAAATCGGCGAAGGCCGTGATCTGCTTCGTGACATCGACCTCGCCTCGCAGAGTGCCGTAGAGCGCCCGCGTGTCGTTCAACTCCCAGGGTTGGTTGGCATTGGTACGGGTACTGGGCGGCTCCGGAATGGCCGTCAGATCGGATGCCACATTGAATTGCCGCCTGGCGCCTTGCATGTCCTGTTGCTGATAGCCGAAATCCGCGGAGACCCGGAAGATATCCCCGCGATAATCGAGACCGACCGTGGCTAAAGCCGATTCGCGGGAGGAATGGTCGATCGGCAGATCGCCCGTCCGATAGACACCGTTGATCCGAATGCCGAACTCCTTGTGTTTGCCGAATCGCCTGCTGATATCCGCATGCCCGCCGAATTGTGTATCGGAAATATATTGGGCGGTCAGCTGAGTGAGCGCCTCGTCACCGGCGCGCTTCGGCACCAGGTTCACCATGCCGCCGATACTCCCGCCCGGCGCAGCACCGTTGAGCAGAGCGTTTGGTCCCCTCAGGACTTCGACCCGCTCGATGGATTCCGTCATCATCGTGCCGTTGATGGTGGGCGCGATCGCCAATCCGTTGAACAGCATGTCGCCCTGGTTGAGTTGAAACCCTCGGATCGAGAACGTCAGAAATCCCGTCGAGGTCTGCTGGGCCAGTTGGACGGATGGGTCGTTTCGGAGCACGTCTCCAAGATACCGCGCCTGCTGGTCCTGGATGATTTTCGACGTATAGTTCATCTGCGTGAACGGCGTGTCCATGATGTCGCGGTTGCCGAGCACGCCCACCCGGCCTCCGCGCGCAAGATCCCCGCCGGCGTATTCGGGCGGGAGTTCACCCAAGTCTGCCGCCCCGCGTTGCCTCACGTCTTTGACGGTGATCTCCGGTACCTTAACGGGCTTGGCCTCCGTCACGGCGTCCGACGGCGTGCCGCCGGAGTCGGCGGCTGCCGCTGCGGCCGCAGCCCCCATCCCTGCAGCGCCGGCCACCGCCAGAGGCGCAACGGGAACCGCCGACGAATTACGTTCTACAATCACGGTGTCGGGGCCGGTGAATCGATGCGTCAGGCCGCTCCCGCCCAAAAGACGCTCCAACCCCTGCTCGCTGGTGAATCGCCCCGTCAATTCGGTAGAGGTGAGTCCGGCCGCCAGATCGTCGTTGAAGCTCATCTGAAGTCCGGCCGTCCAGGCAAAGCTCTTCAACGCCAGGTTGAGTGGTTGCGCGGGGATGTCGAATGAATGTTCGGTGTGCCTGGCATCCGACACCGCACTCTCTTGCCCTTGGCCGTAGGCATGATTCGTCCAGAAGAAGCCGGAGATCACGACCAGCGCGCAACACAATGTGTGACTGCCATATCGCTTCTGACTTGGTTGGAGCCCCATATCCATCCTCCTGAGCAGGCCGTCATGCAGCCCTCACTCTGTTAGGACGGCTCGCACAAGAGTCTTGTCCCCCCCTCTCGAAAAAAATGGCACGGTCCGAACGGACTGATCCTCAGATCTTGCAGGGCTTCCGGGAGCTTGATTCCCGCGGCACAGTGATTTAGAACTGTGAGGCATCCTCCCCCGCCACGATCATGATGCTGCTGCCGTTGCTGCCTCTTTTCATGCTCTTGTCCTGTGCGCCGGGACCGCCCAATGCGCCGTCCAAGGAGTCTCTGCAAATCGAAGCCTCGTTGCGCTCCAGACAACACGCGTTGGTGAACGAACAGGTCCATCGACTCGCATTGATCAGCCTGGCGATCCAGGATCCGATCAGGGTGCCTCGTTACGTGCCCGTCTCCTTGGTGATCAGCAACGAGATCAATGCCTACTGCGACGGCGAGCAGATCGGCGTCCTCCAAGGCATGATGCGGTTTCTCGCGGACGATAACGAACTGGCCGCAGTGATCGGACATGAACTCGGCCACTGTACCAGAAGCCACGTAGACAGGCGCCGGGCACGTGAAGCAGAACGCTTTTCTTCCGTGTCACCCCTCTGGGGGACCAAACAGTTTGATCGGGAAGAGGAACGGGAGGCGGACTTGGACGCGCTGCTGTTTCTTTACTACGCCGGGTTCGACATCCAAGCAGCGGTCACCATGTGGGAACGCAAAGCCGCGGCGCTGCCATATACGAATCAGAAGAGCTACTTCTCCACCCATCCCGGTTCATTGGAACGCATCGCGCAGACCGAGAAGACGGTGGAGACGTTGAAAGCCGGTATCGATCCACTGACGAACCGGCCGTTGCATCGAGCCCCCGACCCTTCAGTCTCGCTGCCGGCATGGTTCGACAGAACGCTGGTCTTCAGCCGCTCGAAACTCCTCCGGTGGATTGCGGAAGGTCAGGAGCCGTTTCTGGCTGCTCAACGGGCGGCCATGGACCGGGAGCGGGCTCGACTCAACAGCGCTGAGAAACTAGCCGATCCATTCGCGTCCGCGACCATCGCGTCCGAGGCCAAGGAGGCCCTGAAGGCCGTTCAAGACCGGCTTGCCGACCGCGAACGGCTAATGGAACGGGCCTCGATGAATGCGATCCGTCGTAACATCCTTCGTCTGACCGCTGAACAGATCCCGCACGATCCAAACGGCCGGCTGATTGCCCTGCTCGACGAGATGCTGGCCACGATGGAAACGGTGAGCGGCGATGCCGTACCTTCGACCTTCCGTCCCTGAACCTCGTAGAATCCTTCCGAGCCGGACGGTGCGTCGTCCGGGCCTCATCACGATCGGATTGGTCCTGCTGTGTGCCGGCCTCCTGTCGGGGGGATGCGTCACGGAACTCACGCCGGAAGAACGCCAGGCCCGAGAAGAACTGCTCGAGAAGTTGCGGCCCTGGCGGCAGGAGCAACGAAACCGGCTGAACTTCCTGAGTTTGTCGTTACAAGACGGTCCGGGCAGGCCGGCGATCCTGCCGGTGATTCTGTACGCGGGACAGAGCGGCGACCGCATCGACGCCGGCTGCACCGGAGACGTCATCGCTCTCTTCGAAGGCCTGGTGCGCTTCCTGTCACAGGACGACGAACTCGCGTTCGTGATTGCCCATGAAATGGCCCATTGCCTCCACGGCCGAGGCTCATGGGTCCGCAGCGGCGTGCGGCAGTCATACTCAAGCTACTCCCTCTCGGAAGAGACGCAAGCCGATGCGCATGCCTTGACCTACATGTATCAGGCCGGATTTGACGTGGACATTGGCGTCGAGACGCTGGTCCGCCTCACCACCGAGGTGCCGAAGAGTCTGACCGGTTCGTATTTCAGCTTGCACCCTCATGTACTGGAACGGATCGCCCGCGCCAAGGTGCATGCGGCGGCGCTGCACGGCGGCCTGCATCCGCTCACGAACCAGCCGCTACCGCCACCGGTGCAAAAGGTGACGTTTGCGATGACGTCATGGGTGGATTTGAATCGTGTGACGAAAGAGTCTCGCTGGGTCCAGCGGTTCGACGATGAGATGCGGGCGTTTGTCGGAGTTCGGCTGAACGAAGTCCAGGCATCCAAACTCCACCTACGGTTCGTCGAAGAACAAGGAGACCGCTCCGCCGCCGAACGGGCGAGAAAGGAATCCGACGCTCTGGTGAACAAGCTCCGGCACGAGATCGAAGACAAGCAGATCGAGGTGCTGTCCCAGACTTCCCTCCCCTTTCATCGGACGATCCTGCAAGTGACCCGTGAAGGTATTCAGGGAGATCCGAATGCGCGGCTCGCCCAACTCCTGGATCACAAGTATCTGCCTTCACATTAAGCGCGGCGAGAAGGAACAGGTTTCCTGTTCCTTCCAGCGCATTCGTTCGTGGGGCGCAATTGTGCTTCAGCGCAGGATGATCAGACGATCGGAGAAGCGGGTCATTTTCATTTGAAGAGACTCGGCAAGCGTGGCGAAGACGTGGGCGGGATCGGAGACCTTGTAGATGCCCGTGACCGGCACGCGGCCGGCGTCCGACGAAAGCAGCAGCACGTAGCCGGGATAATACCGTCGCACCTCATCAAGGACGTCGGACAGCTGCGACCGCACGAACACCAAGCGGCCCTGCACCCAGGCGGTGGCGACATCAAGGTCTACGGCTTCAACAGCACCGACTCCCCCGGCGTTCGTCGAGACTTGTTGTCCTCGTTCCACCCACACCGGAGCAGACGAGGCACCACCCTTCGAAACTTCGACGATTCCTTTGGTGACGGTCACGACCGCATCACTTCCACGCGACCGGACGACGAACGCTGTCCCGACCGCGCGCGTCATCGACGAACCGCTCTTCACGATGAACGGCCGGTCCGGATCCGATCGGACCGTGAACAGCACCTCGCCCTTGAGCAACCGCACCACCCTGGTCGCCCCGGTAAAGTCCAACGCGATCGCGCTGTCGCTGTTCAGGAACGCGGTCGAGTGGTCCGGCAATTCAACGGATCGCTGTTCCGCCACCACCGTCGAAACATCGGCTTGCCAGCGAAGCCACAGATCGCTGAACAAGACCGCATATCCGCAGATGAGTACCAACGCCGCGGCGGTGGCCCACTGCCACGACCATGGCCACGCCGACTCGCGAGCCGAATCAGGAATCGATCGACAAGCGTCGGCCGCGGCGGTCTCCAACTCGATTTCGTTCCACAGCGAGGTGACCTCGCGAAACGCTCGAGCGTGGGCGTCGCTTTGGCTCCGCCAATGTTCGAAGGCTTCCCGTTCCGTGGTCGACACCTTCGGTGCCCCCAACCGCACGAACCACTCCGTGGCCTCGCGCGTCAGCACGTGCTCCGCAGTAGACTTCGTGGTCGAGAAAGCCCGTGGTTCTCGGTTCGGCATGGGGGAGCCCACTATACCCTTTCCTTGTATGACGGACCAGCGGTCCCAGCTGTCCCCCACCGTCATGGCTGCTCCTTCAACGCCGCCAACAGCGCTTGCTGACAGTGCGCCAGAGCGCGATTGATCTCTTTCGCGACGATCCGTTCCGAAACACCGAGGCGGTGGGCGATTTCATCGTATGAATGGCCCTGGACCCTCCGCAGCATGAATATCGTCCGGCAGCGGGGCGAGAGTTGCTCCAGCGCGCTTTGCAGCAGGGTCATCCGTTGCTTGTCGAATATCGCCTGCTCGCAGGAGGGCGTGGCGCTTGGAACGTGTTCCGCTTCTTCGAGCGGTTCCTGAAAGGGCCGCCGCACCTGATTTCTTCTCAATTCGTCGATCGCCAGGTTGGAGGCAATGCGGAACAGAAAGGCACGGGGATTATCGGGCTGAGTCGATGCCGGCAGCTGAGCGACCCGCAGAAACGTCTCCTGCAGGAGATCGGCGGCCGCTTCGGGACATCCCAGCCGCCGTTGCAGGAATCGCTGCAGTTCTTGCGCATACTGCTGGAACGCCATGCCGAGCGGAGAGGTCGGCATGGGGGTGAGGCACCACAGGTCCTGGTCGCTCATGGCGGCAGGGTAGCATGGCATCACATTCGACAGGAATGTCTACTTTCCGGAAAATCGAGCGAGCGTGGAGTCAGAACTTGATTCCCACTGTGGCCAGAACCGTTCGCGGCTCACCATAGAACAATCGCGTGGTGGAATTGAAGCCTGATTCGATGTACGCCTGATCAAAGAGGTTTCGAAAGTTTACCGCAACATTCACCTGTTTGGCTCGAAGCCAGTTACCCGTTTCCATATTATGATTGTAGTAGAGCGCGGCATCCACCCGAACATAGCCCGGCACGGTGAGTTGCGGCCCGAAGATCGACGCATTGCGGTTGGAATAACCGAATACGCCGCCACCGACACCAAATCCTTGCAGGATACCTTCCTGGAAATGGTAGGTCGACCAAAGAGTCCCCTTGTTGTACGGCACAAATCCCAGTCGCCTGTTTACCAAAGCCGGATCGTTATCCTGCGTGACCTCGGCATCGGTATAGGCGTAGCTTGCAATGACGTTCCAGCCGCTGGTCAGACTGGCCGTCACGTCCAACTCGACCCCCTGACTCCGTTGTTGACCGGTTTGAACCTGCACGCCCGGAGTGACTGGATCCGGCGTCAATAGATTCTCTCTCGTCAAGTGAAACCAGGCCAATGTGGTGGAAATACGATTGTCGAGGAAAAAGGTCTTGATACCGACTTCATACTGCGTCGATCGTTCCGGTTCAAAAAGTTGGCCGTTCGGGTTAAACGTGTCCGGTGTATTCGGCAGAAATCCCCGCGTCCACGACGTGTAAAGCGACACCGGTTCGATCGGCTGGTAGACCAATCCCAATCGTGGGCTGACGGCCGTATCATCAGAGGTTTGATCGGGCCCACTGAACTGCTGGCTGAAATTGGCGCTTTGATGCACGTAATCAAACCGGACACCGCCGAGAAATTTCAAATTGGGCAACAACGCAATCATGTCCTGAAGGTACATCCCGGCCATTTTGGAATCCGATTTTTGAAAGAATGAGGATGTCACACTTCCTAAACCCTGAGAATAGTCAGGCGCATATAGATCCAGATTCGGAGCCGTTGCGGATACGCCCTGCGTCGGATCGGTCTTGTCCTGTCGCAGTTCGAACCCGACGAGCAGGTTGTGATCCATCCGCAACAATTTGAAATGGCCCGTCAGGTTCGTAAACATATTTTGAAAGTGCCGGTGCCATACCGATCCACTCGAGCCGCCTTCGAGGCCCGCGCGTGTCAGGGTACGCTGATCGGGTAGCAGACTGGTGGCAAACGCCGTTACCAATTGGTCTTCTTGAAATACCGTGTATCGATACGCGTTACGAATCGCCCAGTCGCTATTGAATTGGTGAGTCAAGTCATACCCGACTCTGGTTTGCCAGCGTTCATACCGCTCAAACGGGCCTAAGGTGGTATTTCGATTGCGGGGGAGCGGACCATTGATATTGGGCAAAACCGTGCCGAGCGCCGGCAGGCCGCCGTAGTCGGGATTGTTCCGCTTGATGTAGTCGGCTTCGAACGTCACGGCCGTGCGCGCTCCAATCAGCCAAGTGATGGCGGGTGAGACGGCGATCAGGTCGCGCTTTACGTAATCGACGAAACTTTCGGCCTTTTGACCGGCAAAGTTGATCCGATATAGCAGAGTCTTACTGGCGTTGAGCGGCCCTGTCGCGTCGAGTTCCGTGCGATAAAAGTTGTAGCTGCCGACCATGAAATTCGCAGAGTAATACGGATCGGGCAGCGGCTTCTTGGTGACTAGATTGACGATACCGCCTGGATCTCCCATGCCGTAGAGGACAGCCGCCGGTCCTTTGAGGACTTCCAAGCGCTGAATGTTGTAGTTGTCTGTCGCATTGTTGATATTGCTGGGATCGATGAGCCCGTTGCGATAGACGTTGTTGACCTGAAATCCTCGGATGAGAAAGGAGTCGTTCAGTCCCTGCGTGTTTCGATTCGTCACGACACCGGCCAGATTCTCCAGCGAATTGGCCAGTCGAAACGTGCGTTGCTCCTCCATCACCTTCCTGGTAATCACCTGAATGGATTGCGGCACGTCGCGGATCGGCGTATCGGTTCGCATGGCAGTACCGTCTTCCTGCGCCACATACGACTTCACGTCATTGTCCCGCTCGCGGACTTCCTTCACCAAAATCTCCGGGACTTTGACGGGCTTCGAACTGGCCGTGCCGCTCACTGCCCCCTCATCATCGGCCGCGGCCACTGCGACTCCGGCTCCCACTGCGGCAGTGCCGGCCGCCGGCGCAAGCATGGATGAGTCGGCTCGATCGAGCGTCACAGTATTTACATCGGTAAATCGATAGGTTAGACCACTGTCTTTCAATAACATTTTTAGGGCTTCTTCGGGTTCGTGACGACCGCTGACCCCGGCCGTATTAAGCCCCTTCGTCAACTCCCCGCTATACAGCACCTGAAGATTCGTCGCCGCGGCAAATTCGGCCAGCGCACCGGCCAGCGGTTTCGCGGCGATGTCGAAATCGACCGGTTGGGCATAGGCTGTCCGGAGATCCCAAGTCGTGGTGATGAGAAATAGAATGACCGCAACGGTACACAGCAACTTCTTCATGCATCCCTCGTACGTGATTACGTCTCTGCCGGTAAGACGCACGAGGCGCGCACCACCCCAAGTCGATTCAGGAAAAAGTGTAAGACGACGAGAATGAAGGAGAGAGATTGCTAGTAGAGCAACACGAGGTAGCCCGCGACGGTAACCGATTTGACGTGAAACGTCGTCTCCAAGGCATGGACGACTGCGGCAGGGTCGCCGGTCTTGAAGACACCGCTGATGAGGTGCTGGCGGAGGTCGGAGTTGAGCACGATGATCTTGCCCTTCCAGTATCGATCGACTTCTTCGACCACCTCGCCCAACGGCTTCAAATCGAACACGAGTTGCCCCCGGCGCCAGCCGGTGGCTTGGACCATATCGGCCTGAGATACAGCTCCGATTCCTCCACTTGTGCTGTAACGGACCTGCTCTCCCACCGTCACGACCGATGAGGCAACTCCACGATCAGCGCCGGCAAGGCTATTCGGCTGGGAGACTTCGACCGTCCCTTCCATCACGGTGACCGTCACGCCCTGATCCTGCCGGCGGACGTTGAATTCGGTTCCGACCGCCCGCGTGATGCCGCTGACGGATTCGACCTCGAATGGACGGGTCCGATCGTGAGCGACCATGAACGACGCCTCGCCCTTTTTTAGATGGATATAGCGCCGCTGACCGGTCAATCGGACCGAGATCGCCGTATTGGTATTCAAGTGAACAATCGATCCGTCTTCCAGGGTCACGCTGGTGCGCTCACCCCTGGCGGTCGTGATCGCGCCTGGATCCCAGGCATCCTGATAGCCGGCAAACCAGAGGCCGGCAAGAATCATTAATAGAATCGAGGCGGCCATGGCGGCTCGCCTCCATCCCGTCCCCGTCGGCCTCGGTACAATCGCGTCGACCGGCTCGATTCCTTGACGCACGTCCTCCCATACGAGACGGCTCGGCTCGTCCAAGTCACCCCAGAGTAGATCGATCTTGTCGAACGCGGCACGGTGTCTGGGGCTTTGCCGCTTCCAGGCCTCACAGGCTCGCCGTTCCTCCTCGGTGACGTCATCCGCTTGCAGGCGTACCCGCCAGTGAATGGCCTCATCCGACAATGTGCGGTCGTCTGGCGTCACGTCATCCCCGCGTCGAAGAATACGCCTACTTCCTATGACTATCGAATCGAGTGTTACCACAGTCCGTCCCGTCCCATCCACAACAGGTCCATCATAGGGGGGTTACCTCCCCGCCCGATCCATATAGTCACGGCAATGAGCCAACGCCTTACTCATGTGTTTCTCGACGGCGCTCTTCGAGATGCTGAGCCGCCCTGCAATCTCGCCATAGGAGAGATGCTCCGACTTGTGAAGCAGAAACACTATCCGGCATTTGGCCGGCAGAGTGGCCACGGCTTCTCGCAGCAGGCGGCATTGCTGCCTCGCCTCCAACGCGGTCTCTTGCGACGGGGCATGGCTCGCGATCTCGCCGGTCTCGACGTCGCCGAGCTCATATGCCGAGCGCACCTGCTGCCGGCGCATGGCGTCGGTCGCGAGATTGGAGGCGATGCGGAACAGATAGGCCCTGGGATTATCCGGCTGAGTTGACGACGGCAGCTGAGCGACCCGGAGAAACGTCTCTTGCATGAGATCGGCGGCGGTGTCGGGACACCCGAGCCGGCGATGCAGGAACCGTTGAAGTTCCTGCGCATACTGCTGAAATGCCATCCCTAGCGGGGAAGTCCTAACGGGGTCCAGGCACCACAGATCCTGGTCGTTCATGGCGGCAGGCTAACATGGCATCACGCCAGACAGGAATGTCTACTTTCCGGAAAATCGAAGAGCACTGATTAGGGGCCATCCAACGTTCAGAATTTAACCCCGACCGTGGCGAGGACCGTTCGAGACTCCCCATAGAACAATTGTGTGGTCGAATTGAAGGCCGATTCGATGTAACCTTGGTTGAACAGATTCCGGAAATTCAACGCCACGTTGACCTGTTTGGCGCGCAGCCAGTTTTCGGGGTTCAAGGCGTGGTTATAGTAGAGAGCTCCATCGACTCGGACATAGCCGGGGATATTCAGTTCTGGACCAAAGATTGACGCATTGCGATTCGTATAGCCGAAGACTCCGCCACCTACACCAAAGCCTTCTAAGGGGCCCTCCTGAAAAAAATAGGTAGACCAGAGAGTTGCCTTGTTGTACGGCACCATTCCAAGGCGTTGGTTTACTAAGGCGGGGTTGTTATCCTGCGTGACCTCCGCATCGGTATAGGCATAGGTCGCAATGACATTCCACCCACTGGTCAGACTGGCTGTGACATCTAACTCAATACCTTGGCTTCGCTGCTCTCCCGTCTGCACTTGGAATCCCACTCCACCGAGCGTCGGATCGGGAGTAAGCAAATTGCTTCTGGTCAAGTGGTACCAGGCCAGTGTCGCGGACACTCGATTATCAAGGAACGTGCTCTTGACTCCAATCTCATACTGGGTCGAACGCTCCGGCTTGAACAATTGGCCATTAGGATTAAAGGAGCTGGGTGGATTCGGAAGAAACCCTCTGGTCCAAGAGGTATACAACGAAAGGGGTTCAATCGGCTGATACACCAGACCCAGCCGGGGGCTTACGCCAGTGTCATCGGAGGTTTGATCAGGACCGCTAAAATTTTGGCTGAAATTGGCACTCTGATGCACATAGTCAAAACGGACACCGGCCAACAATTTCAGAGTCGGCAGCAGCGCGATCAAGTCTTGCAGATACATACCGGCCATTTTCGTGTCCGATTTTTGAAAGAACTCGCTGTTGGCTGCGCCTAGCCCTTGAGAATAATCGGGAGCAAAGATGTCCAGATTGGTGGCGTCTTTCCCCACGGTCTGCAAAGGTTCTTGCTTGTCTTGCCGCAGTTCGAAACCGGTGAGAAGGCGATGGTCCATACCAAAGACTTGGAAATGGCCCAGGACATTCGTAAACATGTTGTTAAAATGCTGATGCCACATAGACCCTGCCGAGCCCTGTTCGAGACCAAAGCGCGTCAGTGTCCTCTGGTCGGGCAGCAGTTCAAGAGGTATCACGGTGACAAGTTGATTGGCTTCGAACACCGTGAAGCGATAGGCATTGCGGATCGACCAGTTATTGTTGAACTGGTGCGTCACATCGTAGCCGACCCGATAGGATGTTCGCTCCTGTTTTTCAAAGGATCCCAGCGACGTGTTCCGGTTGCGCGGGATTTCACCGTTGATATTCGGAAGTACCGTTCCAATGGACGGCACTCCTATATAAGCTGGAACCCATCGCTTGAGGTAGTCAGCTTCGACGGTGAGCGCGGTCCTGGAGCCCATCAGCCAGGTGACGGCTGGGGAAATAGCGACCATATCCCGTTTGACATAATCGACGAAGCTCCCGGCATCTTGTCCGGCAAAATTGATCCGGTATAGGACTGTCTTGCTGGCATTGAGCGGACCGGTTGCATCAAGCTCCGTCCGGTAAAAATTGAAATTGCCCAGCGTCACATTTGCGGAATAATATGGATCGGCCAACGGCTTCTTAGTGACCATGTTGATGATTCCACCAGGATCGCCCACGCCGTATAGCACCGATGCGGGCCCCTTCAATACTTCCAGCCGCTGAATATTGTAGCTATCCATCCCGTTCAAGATATTGCTCGGATCAATGAGGCCGTTCCGATACACACTCTGGTTCACCTCAAACCCACGGATGAGAAACGAATCATTGAGACCTTGGGAAGGCCTGTTCGTAATCACCCCGGATACGTTCTTCAACGCCTCATCCAACCGAAACGCCCGCTGTTCTTCAATGACTTTGCGCGTGATGACCTGAATCGATTGCGGCACGTCACGAATCGGCGTGTCTGTTCTCGTGGCCGTGCTCGCATCTTCCGCCACATACGATTTCATGTCATTGTCCCGCTCCCGCACATCCTTCACAAGAATCTCCGGAACCTTGACCGGCTTCTGAGTGGTTTGTGTCGCTTCCCCTGGTCCATCGGCGACCACGGCTGCTCCAGCCGCACCCCCTGCCGCGCCGACTCCCACGGCCACTGGCGCGACAGGCGTCGCGGAGGAGGCTCGCTCTACCATCACGGTGCCGGGGCCGGTAAATCGGTACGTCAGTCCGGTCCCCTCGAGCATCCGCTGCAATCCGTCACCGGGCGTGTAGGTGCCCTGGAGCGGCCGCGAGGTCAGGCCTGCCGCCAACTGGGCATCGAGCGTGATCTGAAGCCCTGATTGCAGCCCGAACGTCGTCACCGCGTCTTCCAAGGGTTGCGCCGGAATGTCGAACGAGCGTGGCACGTCGGCTTGAGCGACGAGCACGCTCCGGCCCGTTCCCTGAGCCATCGCGCTCGTTGCTATCGTTCCCGAAGCGGCCAGACTCAGCACTGCTCCCCAGAATACAACGAACCCTCCTGTCATGTGTGCGGCCCGCAGCCCGTTCACTCTGATCGACATCTTCATGGACGCTCCTTGGTTGAATGCGGCGCAGGCCGTGCCGGCCACGTCGCTCTCAACTCAAGGGACGAATAAGCGCAGGACTTTTTCAGAGTGGGGCTGAGCAGAGAGACGGCTGTTCGAAATTTACAACGAAGACACGATGACGAGATACGGTGTCAACTGACGCACAACCGCCTGATGCGGTTGTACCGCCGCCCGCAACGCCTCGAGGGGCTGAGTGAGATCGTACACGCCACTGACCAGACGGCTCTTCAACTGGGAATCGGTCACGACGATCACGCCACGATGATAACGTTCGAGTTCGGCGATGACCTCACCGATCGGTCGACTTTTCACGATCAGCCGACCCTGCCGCCAGGCTGCGACTTGTGAAGGTTGCCCATGTCCTTGTGCCGTAACACCCATAGCCCGTTCAACCCGAACCCAATCTCCGGCCTCCAACCGCTGCTCGAGAGGGGGGTCGTCACCTGTGCGATCGACGAGCACGCTTCCGCGCTCGACCGCGACTGACGCCGTTTGGGAACCGAGATGGACGTCGAAGGCAGTGCCGAGGACGGTCGTCGTCCATTCCTCTGCTTTGACCTGAAATGGCCGCGATGGATCGGGATGGACGTCGAAGAATGCCTCGCCTGCGAGCAGGTCCACCCGTCGGACGCCGGTCTCGTCGTTCACACGGATGGCACTGCCCGCGCTCAAATGGACGGTGCTCCCGTCGCGGAGCGTGACCTGGACCGTTTCGCCAATCCATGTCCAGTGATCGGCTTCCCAATAGATCCTAATCGAGGGAAAAATGAGAACGAGACACGCGGCCAGTCCAACCATTGCCACGGCCGGTTTCCAATATCGAGTCCACCGGCCGGGACGTCTGACGGCGGGCCTGGATCGAACGGCCGGAGAGGCCTTGGGCCTCCAGAGATCCGCGTGAACCGGCGGCGTCTCTCCAATGAGGCCCCACAGGCGCTGGGCATCGTCCCACGCTTGCCCGTTTTCATCGCTGGTCGTCAGCCACGCGTCGAACTGCTCGTGAAGCACAGGATCGTGCGGGCGATCGTGAAGCAACAGGAGCCACTCCAGCGCCTGCCGTGATGCTTGCTCTTCTGTCATGTCAGTGAGAATGACTTACCACCTTTTGCTATCGTACCCGCCCGGCATCATGGATTGTCCATATATTAATCGACGAATAGGCCACGCCATTTCTTCAATTCTTCAGATGTGAACTCCTCAGCTTCGCCTGGCAATGGATCAGCGCCTTATGGATCAATCCGTGCACCAAGGCAGGAGATACTCTCAGCCGCCGGCCGATCTCTTCCAATGTCAGCCCGCCGAAACGATGCATTTCAAGCGCCTGACGAGAGCGCTCCGGGAGTTCGGTCAGGGCTTCCATGACCAGTGCCAACTCCTGGCGATGACTGACCTCCTCTTCCGGCGTCGCCCGGGATTCAGCAATAGCAGGCGGTTCCTCCACAAGATCAACGTGCCGCCGTTCGAGCGCGACGCGGCGCGACCAGTCTACTGCCAGATTTCGGACGATGCGGAACAGGTATCCAACGGGAGTGGCGATCTCGGAACGATCCCAAGGCCGGTCGAATCGCAAATAAGCTTCCTGCACGACGTCTTCGGCCATTGCGCGGCAACCCAGAATCCCGGCCGCATAGTTGATCAGTTCGCCTCGATGCGTCAGATAGAGTTCAAGCTTCTGCTGTTCGTCGTTCATGAAGCCGCTCACGTGATCGCTAGTCCGTCCTGAGACCTCACGACTGAGGCCGCTCAGTCCCATTGCGGGACAGTATTGGCGAGGATCGACGAGAGTCTATCGGGGCCTCTCACGGGAAGCCATGTTCAGATTCCGGATCTTCGACGGCAAATACGCCCCGTGGATGCAGATCGGTCAGTCCTGACCACCTGCGGCGAAAAGCCTATTTAGGAATAGACGAACGGGTGGGAAGAATCTTCAGCCGGAGAGATGATTGAGCGTGCCTCCTCATCTAAAAATCAACCCTGTAGAGAGGCAGAATCTTCGCGGCCCTCTTGGAATGATCTGACAGGTCAATGCCGGGTCGATACAGCTGGTCTCGCCGGAGAGGCGGAGACCTTCCATCACTTCGCCGAGGACGGCAAACTCCAAATCGCAATTACGCTGTTCATCATCAGCCCAGAAAGACATTCGTCACCGGATAATTCCAGATCGAGAGAAGGCGAGCTACTCATGGCCTGACCGGACCATTAGACAGGACAGGAATATTTCCGACACGTCAAACGTCTGAATTCCAGACAAGCCCGCCGTTCGGAATTCATCTGCAATCCGGATCCCTTCATCGGTTACTTATCATCCAACTGAGCCAGCTGTTGCTTTCGAAATGCAGTCGGCGAACATCCAACGGCTCGCTTAAAGAAATGGCTGAAGGCGAAGGGATCGCTGAACCCAAGCGCCTCAGCGATACGCGTCACCCGAGTCTCCTCACCCGTCAGCATTCGCTTTGCCTTTAGAAGACGGAGCCCTTTCACATAATGGGAGAAACAGGTGCCCATTTGAAGTTGAAAAACTTCTGAACTGTATTTCTCCGAATATCCAAGAAAACTTGCAAGCCCCTTTAAGGTGAGCCCTCTCTCAAGATTCACCCTGACAAAAGCTTCAATACGGGTCGCAAGGGAGGTTTCCACCTGAGGCGAATAGCTCACCGATGGTAAAGCCTCAATAACCCCTTGCCGCCTCCCGCACTCACTAGAACGACGCCGTTGAGTCCGTCGTTCGACCTGGCCCTCCCACCATTGAGACTTGGAATAATCTGATGGCATCGGGTGGGATTGTCCCTCTTCGAAATGGGAGATCCTCACGTATATCGCCTTGCTCTGCATGTTGAGACCCCTTAATAAAAACGCCCACTATCGAATCGACGTGGGCGCTGGGAATCGAATTCCTCGGGCCTCTGTGAATGTGGTAGTCGAATATTGATTTCGCTTCTCAATATCATGCCAAGGCTTACTCTGTCAACCTGTCTACCGGCCGCGACCCTGGGAAACGACGAGCGGCTGACGGCAACAATGCTCGCCCGCATGAGTTCTCCTCCCCACAGGCACAGACCACAATGCGAGGCCACTGACCACTTGGAATGATTCTGGATTCGCGATTGGTAAGAGTCTTGGCGGTGATCGTTTGCGAGCTTGGCCCACGGCGTTAGATCCTACTATCACGATGGTCGATAGGGCCACTTGCCTCTACCGCTTACAGAAGTGTGGTTTCGCTGATCTTATTCGTCTTAGCCTATAGGTAGTTACACTCGATCATCTTATCTCTGAATATCTAACCGAAAGCTGAAGATGGATATCTATATCCCCGATCAGGAGAAGATCACCATGAGGACGATGAATGTGGCGAAGATGTCGCCAAACCGGAGTCGCTTGAAACACAGCAAGAAACGGGACATCATCCTGGCCGCATTTGCCACACAGAATCATGTTACGGCCCAGAAACTACACAATTCATTGGCCGAGGAGGGCCACCGAATTTCTCTGGGGACTATTTACCGGACGATGCGGCTGTTCTGTAAGATGGGGCTCGCTCAGGCAAGACATTGCGAAGCGAAAACGCAGTACGGTCATACGGCGGCGAAAGGCCGTCATGACCATCTGGTCTGCACGGCCTGTGGCAACATCGCGGAGTTCGAAAATCAGGAGATCGAACGTTTACGAAAGGAGATTGCAGCGGAAAATGGGTTCACCTTATCCGTTCATAAGCTGGAACTCTATGGGCTCTGCTCCCTCTGCGGTCACTCAGACAACTGAGACCCCCCCGATCAACTTCAATAGCCTTCAGTTCCGATCCTGGGAGCGACCGGAGACCTCGTCGCTCCCAGAGAACCCTGACCGGAACTCTTTACGATCAGTTGAACTCCAGCTTGATCGATCCCAGAACGGTCAGCGGAGCACCTGTATAGATAATTTCTCGGAAGTTTTGAGCTCCGATGAAATATCGTTGATCCAACAGATTCGTAAAGTTAATGGCAGCCAGCAAATTGGTTCTATTAAATACCTCCGGCTTACGATAGTACAGGGCTGCGTCCATGCGTACGAACCCAGGCAACTGGAACTGCTGCTGACAATCCGTTGGATTCTGACATTGGAGAAGTCCGTTTCGCTGTCCTTGCGCGTACATGCCAATACCCGCCCCGAACCCTTTGATCACTCCTTCTTGGAAGAAATAGGTGGTCCAAAGGCTGCCCTGATTCAGTGGCACGTTCGGCAGTCTGCTGCCAGTTTGAAAAAAGTTGTCCTGAGTGACTCGTGCGTCGATATACGCATAGTTTGCAATGATTTCCCAGCCTGGCATGATTCGGCCGGCGATATCGAACTCGACACCCTTGCTCCGCTGCTCTCCCGTCGCGATCGAGAACCCAGAGCCCGGACCTTGACTGACATCAGGCGTGAGGACGTTGGTTTTGGTAATATCGAATATCGCCACCGTGGATCGTAATCTACCCTCGAATGCTTGGAGCTTGACGCCTCCCTCATACTGCGTGCCTCGCTCCGGTTTGAACAACTGTCCGTCAACGCCACGAGCGATGGTCGACTGCGGGAGGAACGACCGGGTGTAGTTGGCAAATAGCGCAACAGCCTTGATGGGCTGGTAGGTCAAACCAACCGATGGACTGAAGGCATTGTCCGACTGCTTATCCGTTCCGCCGTCTGGGCTGAATACGCTTGGCCGATTGATTTGCTTTTGCTCGAAAATATCGAATCGTCCACCTGCGTGCAGGTGCAGGTTCTCAAGTATATCGATCTGATCACCGGCATAAATACCCATGATGTTGTTGGTCGTGGACGTGTCGGACTGCAGATCCAGCGGATTCGAAAAAAACGAATAGAGGGGGTTATAAATGTTGATGGTGTTCAGCGGCGCGGCACCAGCAGTATCGGAATACTGTTGCTGACTTGCATTCTCTCTCCCCAGCTCCACACCCATCATGAGTTTGTGTTTCACGGAACCGGTCATCACATTTCCGTGCAACTCGTTCTGCCAATAATAGCTCTGAACCAACGTCGGAATCTGAAACTGCGCCAACTGTAAGATCCCGCTCGCATCGTCCATGAACCATGACTCAAGACTGTTGTATTTCTCAGACGACACAGCGGCACGAAATGCACTTCGAACCTTCCACTGATCGCTGAGCTGATGGAACATGATAATCGTTGCTTTTCCCTGATTGATGTACCCCTGTTTAGTAGGATCTCCGAGGAATCGGCTGACGGGAATGTTGGCCGGTCCGTCGCCTACTGCCACGAGTCCGCGGTCGATCGGTGACTTGTCATACAAGTATTCGCCCTCGAACCGGAACGTGGTTCGCGAACCGAGCTCCCATCCGAAGGTCGGCGTGAGAAAGAGCCGTTCGGTTTTGACGCCCTGACGATAGCTCTCGGCGTTTTCATAGACGCCGTTGAATCGATAGGTCAACGTCTTGTTGTCGTTCAAAGGACCGCCGATGTCGATGTTCGGACGGTATAGATTGTAACTCCCGACAATCATCTCTCCGGAGTAATAGTTGTTTCGGAGTGGATTTTTCGTGGTCTGGTTGATGATACCACCTGGGTCCGCGCGACCGAACAAGTAGGAGGGCGGCCCCTTGACCACCTCGATGGTTTCAATATTGGCGACATCACGAGCCGCACGTGCGGCAAACGTGCTGTCTTCCCTAAAACCGTTCTTAAACACGTTGGCGTCGCTTCTGAAGCCACGGATCATGAAGTCGCCGGCCCGACCGCCTTGCGTGCTAGGCATCGACGTTCCGCTGACGTTGCGAAGCGCATCGCTCATGCGGATTAATTTCTGATCATCCATGACCTGCCTTGTTACCGTTTCTACTGACCGAGGCAGATCCTGAACGGGAACGGGAAGGCGGGTCGCCGTAGTGACTTCGTCCGTCGTGTACGCTTCACTCCGTTCCTTCACGTCTTTCACTATGACTTCCGGTACCTTCACCGGCTTGGACGCAGATTGATCGGAAA
This sequence comes from Nitrospira japonica, assembly GCF_900169565.1. Classification (NCBI taxonomy): domain Bacteria; kingdom Pseudomonadati; phylum Nitrospirota; class Nitrospiria; order Nitrospirales; family Nitrospiraceae; genus Nitrospira; species Nitrospira japonica. The sequence continues at coordinate 3,853,694 of NZ_LT828648.1, forward strand.
CGTCAGGCTGCGGTTCTGTCTGGAGGGGCTGTGCAGGCTGTTCCTGACTCTCCAACGGCACTACCTCAGGTGTGGCCTGGACCAGAGTAATGGTGGCAGAGTTGGTATACTTATACGTCACGCCTGTGCCGACGAGAAGTTCCCGCAATGCCGCATCCGGCATATACGTTCCGCTTACCCCGGCAGACGTCGCCCCTTGAGCCAATTGCGACGGATAACTCACTTGGACCCCGGAAGTCTCGGCAAAGGTGTTCAATGCCGAGGGCAATGGCTGCGGAGGAATGTTGAACGAGACGGGCCCCTCATGCCTGGAGACAGATGAGCCCGCCTGCGCCAGTTGAGGCCAGATCCCCATGACCAGGATGAAGACCAGAAAGGACCGAGCGAATCCCCAGCTCTGCCCTCCTTTCCCTGCGACGCTGATAGATTGATCCCTCATATTCCTTACCTCTCCTCAGAAGAAAAGTGCGTATTGTGTGGATAAAATGCTAAGACAAAGTGACCGATCGCCCCCATATGACGGAATACAAAGGGGCTCCCTCACGTCTTCTGAATGTTTTATTTGGGGAATGGTCAAAAAAGAGCGATGACTCGACTACCGAGACGGGCCATGCGTATCGGAAGGGTCTGGGCTAGGGTCGTGAGAATGCCGTCCAGATCGTTCAGGGTATAGCTTCCACTTACCCTTATATCTCCAATAGTTGGACTCCAGATGAGGATTACGCCTGGGTGGTATCGACGTATCTCATCGATAACATCCGAGAGCTTGGCGTTTTCAAATACCAGGCGCCCCCGCAACCATGCCATTTCGGTTGATAAGTCGACCTCACGGACAGTCCCAACAGCGTGCGTGTCGGCGATAGCTTGTCGACCTGCAGTTAGTTGAATCGGTTCCCACCCACCGGCAGCTGGAGCCAATTCGACCGTCCCCTCCACGACCGTGACACGGATATCGCCGAGCTTTCTACGAACCAAAAACTTCGTTCCTACTGCACGGGACAGTATCTGCTGTCCTTCGACCATAAACGGGCGTTCCCGATCCGGCTCCACCTCAAAATACGCTTCCCCATCGAGCAGGCGGACTGTTCGGCTTGTCCCGTCAAAGTTAACCGCAATGGCACTCCTCGTGTTCAAGGTTGCCAGGGAATGATCGGGCAGTTGGATCTCCAGCTGCTCCCCCGTGGAAGTTCGATGATCAGCCGACAGTCTGACGACAATATCCAATTGATAGACTACAACCATCAGAACGGCACAGGTTGCTGCCACCATCCACCATTGCCAGATAGGTCTACCTTTTGCTGGTGTTCGAGGCTGCAAAACCGACGAGACGGAGGTCATACCGGCGGCAGAAGCTGCGGCAAGCTTTAATGCTTCATCATCCCAAAGTCGGCAAGCTTCTTCGAAGGCCAGTGCATGAGCATCGCTCTGCCGCCGCCAAGACTCAAAAGCTCGGCGATCTTCTTCAGATAGGGAGCCAGACCGCAGCCGAACAAACCAGGCTGTAGCCTGCTCATCAATGGTCGTGTCGCCGCCCAAAGGATCTATGTCGGAATCGGAATCCGATAGTGCCATACCTGCAGCGTCACGTTGTAGACAGACCGGGGACCTCAACAACCGTCCGAGTATATCTTCAGACGGATACCTGTGTCAGTCCCTCATGTCAGTCAGCATCATTTTGCCGCAGGAATGTTCGACAATGGAGGAGCGCCCGCATGATCAGCTTTTCCACCGCGCTTTCTGAGACGCCGAGATGAGAGGCAATGTCTCGGTATGGACGCTCATGAACGCGGTGAAGGAGAAAGGCCTCCCGGGAGCGGTGAGGAAGAGAATCGATCGCCCGAGAAAATACTCGAAGTCGTTGTTTGTCATACATAGCCCGCTCCGCTGACGGCGCGCTAGACGGCACATCGGCCGCATGATCCAACGTTTCGCCATGCTGCCGCTCTGACTTTCCCTTTCGGAGATAGTCGATGGCAAGATTCGTCGCGGTTCGAAAGAGCAACGCCCGCGGATATGTAACGGATGTCGTCTGCCCCAGGTTGACCAATCGCAAATACGTCTCCTGGGCCAAATCCGCCGCGGTCTGTTCGCACCGCACCATCCGACACAGGCGTCTGGTCAATTCGAACCGGTGTTCGTGGAACAAACGTTCAATCTCGTTACAGGTCAGGTTTATCATTTCAACCCCACGTCGCAGCATAAAAAACCCACGTGCATCCGCTGATGCCGTGGGCTCTGTCCCGAAAGACTTTGGCCTCGTTTCGGCTAGTTATGATATTGAGAACCGCTATCAGAAATCAATATAGCAAAGTCATTAGGCCCTGTCTAGCCCCTCACCCCTATCACAATCCAACTTTACGAAAATGTAAAAGAGGACGCCGCCAGATACGCCGGCGGCTCAATTTGCAGCATCGATTACTGCAAGAATCAGAAATAGTCCACCCAGTAGCGCCGCCGCTTGCGGTCTGAATGGCTGCAAGAAAATAAGTATGAGCCCCATCACACCGATGGTACCTATCCACTCAACCGGACCAAGCGACCAACCATTCTGACCCACTGCGCAAACAAAAGCCCCCGTCACGGCTAACCAACCCAGAACTCTTAAGGACCACCCGGTGGTATTCGCAGGTAACGCCCTAAAAAGTTGCCGATAGTGCTTGGGTTTGGCAAGGCACAGCGCCAGCATCCCGTTGTAGCATAGGGCAATCTCCATGACCCTCATCCGTGCCCCGCTTCTGTCATCGGAGTGGATATCGCCTGCGGTAGTGACCTAGACGCTTTTACGGTACGCCAAGCGATCCCAAACAACAGCGTACCAGTGATGAAACAGACAAGATCCACGCTGGCTAACCGCCAATTCCCGGCTGGCAAGGTGACGAATATATGACTGCTTGTAGTCATCAGATTCAGCAGCGGCAGAAGGACAAAGAGCAGGGCCGCAACGGTCAACTGTTCCTTCCAAGCCCGCAAACTGTCTCGTCTCAACAACCCATGCACACCACAGAGGATCCACAAGAGGAAGAACGTGCGCATTTCCCAAGTCGCTCGCTCCGGCAAATCCCAAGGCCACAATCTGTTACCCCAAAAGAATCCAGCGATAGCCACGGGCAACCCCGCGATTACGGCAACATTGAGGATTTCGACGATTCGATGGGTTTTATGATTTTCAGCATGCTGCTCCTTCCGCTTGATAAGCCACAAGAGTAAACCCGTGGCTATTGTAGCGCTTCCGGTTAACCCCATAAGAAAATAGAGCCATCGAATCGTGAGATGGTCAAACCACAGGTAGTGAAGCCCGATGAGAACCGAATAGGTCAGGAAGGCCGGTTTCCCCCCTTTCCATACTTTGAGAACTTCGCCGGTTGTTCCGTCAAATGTCACGCGATCGGAGATCAAGGCCAGGCGATCGTCTGCACGGCGCATCACATCTACCAGGGCGTGAACGTCTCCCGGATGTTTCACCTGGACCCATTCAGTCGTACCTCCATTCCAATGGGTTCTTGCTTGCCGTTCGAGTGCGGCGAGTGAGTTCAACGGAGCCGGCACGTCCGCACGCTGGCGATCGAGACGTTCCTCGACCTCTACCAACATTTCCTCAAATGCACCGCCATACAATGCGTCTACACCGCCAGGCACGTAGATCATCCAAAAGATAACGAGTCCCGTGAATGTAATTACGAAGTGGAATGGGAGCAACAGGACGCCTGTGGCATTGTGCGCATCAAGCCATGACCGATGATACGAGGCTTCGGGCCGAAAGGTAAAAAAATCCTTGAAGATTCGGCGATGAATCACGATGCCGGCAATGAGGGTAACCAACATCACCAGGGCAGCGGCGCCCACGATCCACGTCCCCAGTCGTTCCAGATGTAGCTGATAGTGGAATCGATAGAAAAAGTCGCCGCCCCGCGTATCACGGACAGTCAAGATCTCGCCGGTTCCCGGATCGAGCTTCCGCTGCCCTTGATCCTTCTCTCCCGGATTCTGCCAGGAGATCGTCACTTCGGGCGTTCTGAAATGCGGCAGTTCAATCCACCATTCCTCCGCCCGCGGAGCAAGGCGGGCAAGCTGATCACCAGCGGCCTGTAGATTAACCGGCGAGGGCCTTACTCCATGCAATTCCGGCTGCATCCAGTAGGTAATTTCTTTGTCGAAAACGGTAAGCGTCCCAGTCAAGAAGATGGCGAACAAGAGCCAGCCGAACACGAGCCCCGCCCACGTGTGCAGCCAATCCATTGATTGCGTGAAACTGTCTTTCATGGAATTGACGCTCTGTATCTATGAAGGAAGACGGACGAGACTATCTGCTCATGGCCATGACCAGCGGGAAAGCGATCAAACCACTTACTCCTGCGGACAATAAGAGTCCCAGCCAGGCACGCATCGGCGTAGCCGCCGCAAAAGCCCAAATGATCGCTCCGACATAGAAAAGAAACGACATCATAGCCGCCGAGAGTACGGCCTCCGTTCTTGACAGAGGCAGTAGCACCGTTACACATATGGTGACAGCATACGTCATGGCATAGCCGCCAACCGAAGCGGCAACCACGCGCGAAGCTACATCGTGCCATGAGATTTTCTTCAAGCTGTTTCGACCACCCACTTGCGCCTTTCTCGGATTATGGGTTGAAGGCTCAAGGTACGTGAGCGACTCACCGGGATGAAGGAGTAGTGGAACCGGTAGACCGCGGTGTCTCATCTTCGACATAGCGGTATCCCTTTGACTGCATACATCCGCTTAGATTGATACTCCCTGCCATCGTGTCTTTCTGGTGCTCCGTCCCTGCCAACACTTCCGCCTTACAGACTTCCCAATCCCGCTGAGCTTGAACCTCATCCTTGGTCGGATGGGCCCATCGACCTTCCGCACACGACACCAACAGCAATGAGACAGGCACCAGAATGCGCATCAGATTAGGCATATCACCTCAAGAATCACCGGTGTTTCCCTGTTTATACAAATCACAGTTTCACCCGAGGTAAACCCGACGCACTCTACTATATTCATGCCGGTAAGGAAACGACACAGAATCAAGGTTCGTAGGTGGAGAAAGCCAACGACGTGTGGAGGGAATCAATCAGCAGGTACAGGCTTGTCGCCATTCGCGAACTCTCCGCCTGTCATAGTGAAGCTCTCAATCCTATTCTCTCCTCTGGATCTCCGGTCTATAGGCGGATCCTGCGAGTCAAGAAAGAGAACCGAGTCTTCACTATGGCGAACTCGCGGATACAACCGATCCGTTCCTCTTGCCACCGACAACCGTCCACATGGACAGAACGGCGACGGCGCCGACGATAATTCCCAGCGCCACGGCAAGACTGATGAGCACAGGGAAGTTATCATTTTGGCACATCGAGTCTCTCCTCACTCTTCACTCCATCGATCAGAGGGTTGAAGATGACGCAACTGAAATGGCGGAAGGTTTTGACGCCCGACCCTCATCAACCATCAGCGCACTTTGCGTAATCGCATAGCGACACGTGGCACATGCCCAGAACGCTCCGGTCTGGAAAAGACAGTGACGTCGACAGCGGGGACAGTGACGAATTTTCATAGGTCGCTTCCTCCCTAGTGGCACATGTGCGCACTTGATGATCCTTTGTGCGCAGGCATTGAGCCAACTGACGATTGTTTGAGTATTGAGGCCAGACGTCCGATAGAGTCAGCGAATACTTGGAATTCATCCTTGTCAAAATGCATCGTGATAGACCCATAGGTGACGTGAAGCTTACCGCAACCACAGACCGCTAGTTTTGACTGCCTGTTTCCGTGCATGTTTATTCTCCTTAGTTCTTCTCGTTTGATGTATAGCCACGCGCCGTCGTTACATATTCTTTTGCTATCGAGACTACACGGAAAGGAATTCCCTACGAGAATCCGCCTGTGAAGCCCAAGCCTCCCCTGCCTTTCCGACAGAGAGCCGATTCAGCACGATGAGATTCCGGATAGCCTGCAGATCACCGGGAGAAAAATCATGGCGCCAGCGCAATCGCACAATTCCGTCTTCATCCACGAGGAATGTCGCGCATCGAGAGGCCGCTGAACTTGCGGTCACACCAAACATCCGATGGAGTCGACGGCGCGGATCGGCGAGCACGGTCGCCCGATGCCGTTTTTCTCGCTCGTGCCATACCTGATAGTGAAGACAGGCGTCGGACCCCACAATCAATAAATCGACGTCGATTCGTCGGAATCGATCGGCCTGTTCATCCAGCGTCTCTGCCGCGGCAATGATTCCCTGGTCGGGCAGGAAGCATATTACGACCACACGGCCAACGAACTGCCTCCCGGATAAATACGTCAGTTGGCCGCCAATCAAGGCCGGCGCACGAAAATCCAACATGTTTGTCGCATTGAGCCTCATCAACATTCTCCTTTTGGGCAATTCACTTGAGTGTCCCTCTTCTCATCGCGCGCCTCTCCACGGAGGGCAGCCACTGAATATCCCGTCGACTCCAACCACAGTTCACACATCTCCATCCAGTCATTCGATAAAAATCCAATATTTGCTCGAGTACGACCAGGCCTCCGCACTTTCCACAGTGTGCTATCATCCTTTCTCCTCCCCATCCATGATTGCACCGGTGGGTGGAACGGCGGAGGAGGATTAGTCCCGCCATTCCACCCGACGGGTGGTGCCCCGCATCTACCTGACCGCCTCGTGTTTGACACTTAGCAGCGGAGATGCCAGGGCAGCAGCAGTTTTCTCAACTTCCTCTTCGAGCCAGCGACTGAGCAGTGGATGTGCCAGCCCCCTATCGTTGAGAGCGTAGTCCAAACCAGTCAGCAGCTTCTTATAAGGACCTGCGCCATAAAGACGATTTGCGATTACCAGCACACGGCTGTGCTTGGATTCTTCCTGGATAATATTCCTGATCTCGCCTACTGCTTTCTCGCGCAACTCAGGCCAATCCTCCTGCACCGTCGCCGCTCGAATTGATTTCAATTTGCTGCAATGAGACTCTTTCTTGAGACGCTCGATGTTTGCCTCCATCGCCTGCAACCATCGGATATTGCCGGTATCAGTTTTTTCTCCGTGGGCAAGGAGTACAACCGTCTCGCTCGAAGGATCTTCACTGACTTCCAGCACGCGTTCATGCAGGATGTCTGCAACGCGTGCCGACTCTTCATAGCCTCCAAATCCTGCAAACAGCACGGCGCTGCGCACCTGGGTTGTGGCCACGTGGTTCGCCATATGACTCGGGATGGTATCCGTCAGTCCCAGGATGTAGTCAGTGCTTTCCTTCATATGATGAGAAAGTGCGTACAGGCGCACAAAGACAATTCGCCTGATTCCCCGTTCTTCCAGGCGCGTCACCGCCCCTTGGATCACCCTTGGATCCGCCATTCCAAATGCCATTTCGAGATCGTAACGGGCGCGCAATGGTTCAACGAGCCGTTCGACGGCATCATTCCAGGGCTGCGTCGCGCCATGCGGCATGATGACGATGCCAATTTCATTTGGTAAGGCGGCGGTGTATTGATTGGCGATCCTTTTGAGCCAAAGCACGATATTGGGATGTGGCATGAGCTCTTCGCCGCCATAGACGACATCCAGCCCTTTGAATCTTTGACCAATCCAGTTGGTAAGCGTCATGCTGTAATCAAACTTTGGGCCGAGTGTCGCAGGGATGACCACCGTGCTTCCTTTGTGTGCCGCAGCCTGCATAATTAGTTCATCAGCCGTGCGGTTTCTCGCGTCAGATTCTGGCGCATCCCTATCGTAGTAGATTACGGCCGTCGCTTCTTTGAATGATTTTCTTTCAGAGATATAGGAGACGAGCTTTTCTAAGTCTCGCTTCATAATGCGTTCAGATGCCCCATCGACTGCACCAACACCTACGATGAACAGTCTTTCTTCCTCTGAGTCCTTACTGATCTTTTCCACACGATCCAGTACGATCTGTTTAATGAGATAGCTGTCGGCCATCGGTGCAGCCCAGCGAATGGTTCCCGGCACTTCATATGCCGACATGCCGACAATGACCTTCTGCAATACGGGATCCGCTTCAGAAACGAACAGGGGAATGCCGACTACTTGAGTCACGCCTGCCTCCTTGAGTTCCCGCAACGCCTTGATCAGGTAGGCCGAGTACTCGCTCCCAATTCCGTTATAGTCACGCCCCACCAGTGCCAATACCGCGGGTGGGTATACTTTTCTAAACTCTGTAAAAGCTGCCTGAGTTTCCTGATTCCCTAGGAAACCTCGATCAGCCGATACCATGAGGAACCCCGTCCGATCACTCCCTGCAAATGCAAAAGCACCGTCCAACAGCAGCACGAAAACACAGACAACAATGCGCAACACCGGAAACAGCTGGCTGATAGCGCGTGACACGCGCTGTGCGCACAGGAGCCTCTTCTTCCCTGCTTCAGCCAAGACATGCGGGATAGAACGGACTGCGATGTCCCATGACTGTAGGTGTTTTGAAGCTGGCATTTGTCCCAATCTCGCCCTTGTTAGTATTGAGATGCATTCTCAATATCATTTACAACGACTGCTGTCAACTCTTTTTTGGGAGGGATTCCTATTCATCTTGATTTGGGTAGATTCAGCGCCGATCAGGAACGGATGCCACTCACCAGTGTGAGCAACATAGAGGTCACAAACATGAGGCTGATCCCAAGAAGGATGCCTACGGATGTCTGAAGCCGACGAGTAGCAGTATAGGAAATCGCTGTCAGCGAGAGAATCACATACAACAAGGACCCGGCCGCCAGCGTGTAAAACAATATGGACAAATAGGAGGAGACCCCCTGCCCGCTTAACAACGTCCCCAAACACGTCGGTGCCCCGGCCAGCAACCCAAGAAGAAAGATGTCTTTTCCGTTAAGAGGGGTCTTTCCTGCAGCACCGACAATGCCAAATCCTTCCGTACCGTTGTGCAAAGCAAAGCCGGCTACTAGCAGCATACTTAATGTCCATTGTCCGCTGGCATAACTGGCTCCTATTGCCAATCCCTCACCCAGATTGTGAAAGCCCATCCCCAATGCGATCATGTATGGAAGGGAAAGAACTCTGCTTGCCTGATTGCTACCGAATATTTGACTCGACTCAAGCCAGACTAACCCGACAAGGCTCACACCTAAGCCACCTAGAAACACGGCCCATGACATGATATCTCGCGCCCCGGTAAGCTCGACAGACTCATGCATCAGGTCAAAAAACAAATACAGCAGAACTCCGGTGGCTACGCCGATCAGCCCCGCCTCCCAAGCACGAGGCAATACCCGTCCCAGCACCAACGCCGCAACAATGCCGAGATAGATGGGAATGAGTCCGGCAACCGCACCTAAAGAAATCAATTCAAGCATATGGGACTCATAGCAGAAAGTGTTGTCAGATGGAAAGGGCTAGATTCTCACAAACAAGTCGCCTTGAGTTCTCTGGCAAGGCTGTCTACTGGGGCGTGCAGATCGACTCTCACATCCGAGGGAACTGTTCCGCCAATGGCAGAAGAGTGAATATGGACGACGCGGCCACTCCTCGCACTTGCGATGGCCAGACTGCGTCCTTCCCAACAAGCGAGCGGTCAATCGACCACAGTGCCACCGGATATCCTCATATCCTCGGCGGCAACATTCGTTTTCGCTCATGGCGCCACATGATTCTTGCGCATTGCTTCCGGCAGCAAGACACCTAGCGCTCAAACGGAACGCCGATCCGAGACAGCTGATGTCCGGATGCACGACTACAGTCAACTTCCCTTCTCATGCGCTCCCAATATATGGAAAGGCTGCACGATGGTCGAGTTGACACGCCTGGAGTCTCTATAAGCAGTAGCGCAGGTTACTTGAACGTAAGCTTCTTGAGTTCTGCAGCGGGAAGCTCGACCTCGCCGAAATCAGATTGCCCTTTAAAGCTCCCGGCAATGGCAAGAATGAAATCACCAGTTTTTCCATCGGCCAAGGTAATAGTGACATGGGGGGGAGTACCGTTCCCTGACGGCTTCAGATCGATGTGCTTAATATTGTCGAATTTGATCTTGACAGTCGCCGTTCCACGCTTGACCGGTACTTCCCGCATTTCATGCGGGACAAAAGCGGTTTCACTGATTTTCTCTTCGTAATAGAAAATAACGTTTTTGACGTCCGTATCCACACCCTTTGTGTCAGTCGCGACGGCGTGAAACACTTTATCGGACTTAGTCTGCGCTATAGCAGGTCCGCCAACCATAACCCCACATAACACTCCTGAGAGCACCGTAGCAGCGCAGATGATCGTCGAGCGATTCATGTCTCGTCTCCTTTGTGGTTCACAATATGGCGCAATCTTGTTCGCCGCAATGCGCAGCGACCCCCCAGGAAAGCCTCATTCTATCCGTCCAATCGATAACTGATGGGAACGAGAATCGTCACCTGAGGCTTTCCCAAGGGATGTTTGAGCGCCAGGGGTGATGCTTGTCTCATGACCGAAAGCGCTTCTTGGTCGAGTATGGGCCGACCTGAACTTTCTGCAATGCGAAGCCCAACGACTGTTCCATCCTCACGAATCACCGCGGCAATAACGACCTTTCCTTCCCAATGATTCGACCGAGCCAGGGCCGGATATCGCTTCAGTTCTTGAATGCGCTTCCACAAGGTGTCGCGCAGCCAGCCATAATCTGCTTGGGTTTGCTTATATTGCACAACACGATGTTGCACAGCCCTCTGCTCCACTGCAGGCGCATCAGACTGTACAGGGGCTTCACGCTGCACCACAGATGGCTGCTGCGCTACGGATACTTGTTCCATGACCGGCGCGGTCTCCGCGACCGGCGCATTCGTTTCAACAACCGCTGAAACTGTGGGAGTTGCGGTCTGCGTCACAGCAGCCGGACTCTCTACACTTTGAACCGCAGTATGGTGGACCGTGGTCTCAACCGGGGTAGCAGTGGTCTGTTCCACCGGAGTGGCGACATCTTGAACAGTCTGTTGCACCGTCTCCACATTTTGAACCTGCTGAGTTTGCGTCTCAACTTGAGGGCGCTGATCTACGGTTCTTTGCACCTGTGGCGTTGTGCGAGGCTGCACGGGTGTGGGTGTCGGCTTAGGAGTCGGCGTAGGAGTTGGCGGCGTAACAGGGGTAGGTTCCACCTGAGGTGGTGCCTCCACCATCGCGACCTCCCACGTAAAGGGCGTAGGTCGATTGGGTTTCTCGATTTCTGCGAGCAATATGAGGGCGAACCAGATGCTCAGCACATGAAAAATGAGAGAAACTGACCAACTATGCGCGTGGTGCGCCTCTCCAGTACGCGTTAACTTGCCGAATTCAATAGTCGTCATAATCAGAAAATCCGATCTTCAGGGGTAGCTAATGTGCCATGATCGCAGCAGACAATCAACCCTCCCGGTGAGTCTAACGGGATGCGCATACAACTCGTCAGTATACGCACATACTAAATTTGGTGCATTAGAGGATCTCTGAAACTCAACGTGGCACCACATTATCAAGAACTAAGCAGGTAATTGCTACTAGCTACAGGAGGGGCGCGATCCAGGTGAGCTCAGCCGAGTAGCCCAAGAAGAAGGAAACCTGCCTTCGAGGCATGTCGTAAAAATAACCCACCGCTCGCTGTGACCAATAATTCGTTCGTGTCCTAAGTTTGCGATGGCAGCCGCTTCCAGCCTGTAATCGCAATGGTGTTTAGGACCTCTCTTAGAGATGACGAATCAACCTAACAAAACCCCACCTAGCCAGTGTGGCTATCTTGAAAAATGGTGTGTTCGATAATGTACGCGTATAGCACGCCTTCCTACCACAAGGGCATCACACTCGTTCGTAGTCCTTCAGGTTGGGCCTGCATTGGCATGGCCACCGTTCCGTCGCAATTATTCCAACTGATAGTTGATCGGTACCAGCATGACCACAGACCGCCCATCAAGTCCGTGGGCAAGCTGCAAAGGGGACGTGGCCTGAAGCGCCTCTAATGCCGCAAAATCTAAGACTGGATAGCCTGAACTCTGCTGGATCTCTGCATTCGTGATTCGCCCATCGGGCTCGACACTGACCTGAATCACCACCCGCCCCTGCCAATGATTTGCCTTCGCTGGCGACGGATACGTTTTTACGTCTTCGAGTCTGGTGCGTAGCGTATTCATCAGCCATCCGTAATCAGGCCGAATCGATCGATTCACCAAGTTTTTCACTATAGCGGAAGGACGATGCAACACGGCGGCCTGCACCGGCTCAGCTTGCACCTGAACCGTACTTGACTCGCTTTCGCTTATCATATCTGGAGGCGGTGCTGAGGATTCACTGGTGCTTGCAGCTGCCATGGATTTTGCCACATCGTCATTTCGTTGCGAATGCGGCTCAAACTTGGCCCTAGCCTCGACAGCGCGCCCCAAGGACAAGTCCGCCTGAGAGTCCTGCTCCTCGTATTGCGGGACCACGGACTCCAGGGAGGACATCACTTGCTGTTGTACGGCTCCTTCAGCATAAATTTCGTGCGAGGGCGGCGTCTCCTGCGGTTTGGAACCGTCAGCGATCGTCGCTTGTGGTGAAGGAGCCGCCATGATGGAGACATCCCAGTGAAATGGTGCCTGCTGAGGAGCGGGCCGACTAAAGGTGATCTGAAGATTGAACAGAATGGCAGCGATCAAAACCACGCCATGGAAGGCACCGGAAATACTCCATCCAATTTTCGCAGTCCGCCCCACACGGGAGCGGGGCGTCTCCCGCACTCGAAAGCCTGGCACCGGGGCCAAGACGAGCGGCGACTTGGACAACAGGGGGGAATGAACCTCATCGAACTGTTGGGAGCTGGGAAAGCCCTGGCGAAGGAAGCGTGTCATTTTATGCCCACTCCTCGCGACAGCATGGCTGGCCGCAAATCGGTGAATCGTTCGCACTTTGCTTACTGACGGTACTCGAGATGAAAAAGCCCAACGCCACCCCCACCGGTGACCTTGGGCTCTGCACTCAGAGTGCGCTGGCCTCTGCTACGACCACTAGCCGCCACGTGGCTTATACTGCGATGAATTTGATAATTAGTATCAGTACACGATTCAGCAAGGCCCCGTCAAGTCGTGGTCGGCAGACGTAGAAATGGAGGCCCTGGGGAGCTGCTAGAAGAAGCTCATACTAGCGAAGGTCGCGGTCGAATTGTATTGGTCGGTAATACCCCGATCGTACCTAAGCACCTGCCCCTGCTCCGCTTGGATCAGTCGAAGGAGCGTATAGATGGGAGAGAACCCGGAAATACGACGTCGGTCATTCTCTTTCTGGATGTAACCGGCAAACTCATCCGGCTTCATTTCTTCCACAAACTTGAGCATCTCGAGGTCGGACTGCATGCATCGATGAAAAGAAAAATCGGTTGGTGGCGCGCTATCCCCGTACCGCATGCCAAGATGCGCCAACTCTCCTGCCGCAATGAGACTGTATGTTTTTCCTGATGCCGCAAGTATGTCGCGCAACGAGCTAATGAATCGTTCCACCCTATCTCGCACTGAGGCATCGCGCAGGCTGTCCGCCGAAAATGACGATAAGATCGGCACGATCGTGGCCCCCATCCCTCCAGTGACAGCGTATTGGAGAAACGGCAGCTGATATTCAATCGCATGCTCGGTTTGGTGAGCGATCTCCTCCTGGAAGTATTCCGGCGCACGCGACCTGAGCAGATCGACGATCTGGCGATCCGCCGAAACGATACCAAGAGGAGTCTCAAAATCTTTGTCGGTGACTGCAAAAAGGCTCTCCAAGCCCGCATGAGCCGTTCCAACAATCACATACACACTCGGCTGCTGGGCTTCCTGCAGTTCCTTATAGGCCCACGCATAGATCGGCCCCGCCTGTTTCAATTCGTAGGTCGGAGCCACCAACCCGCGAATCGGCTTTCCTGAGTTCGCAGATGGCTTGAAGTCAGGTCCTTCTTTGGAAGTGAAAAACCCATCGATTTGTTTCTGCAATTTTTCGCCATCGGCTTCATAGCTTCTTCCTGCAAACTGAGCGCGGCGCATTGGAGCCTGTCGATACGACTCGTGAGCTTGCTGCTTGGCCTGCTCAGTGCGTCCGCCTTCGAGAAACAGCTTCGCATCCAGATCCGCAACCAACTGGTCTACTTTAGCCGGCAGAAGGAACTCGCCGAAGCGCTTCAAGTACAGCCCACCAATCTCCTGGAGGGAATGGTCACCGTCAAAATGCTGGACAATGAAGAAATAGTTCAATGGAAGAACCAGCTTCTCCTTGCTCAACCCGCTTGGATCCCAGAGCACGACAAATTGATCGTCGCCCTCTTTAATCGGAGAGAACTGGAGGTTCCGAAGCACCGGGTACTGCGCGGGATCTTTGGACGTGCCGGGCATCATGACAGGGTTGATTGTAATGGAGAGGCGGAAGAAGCTGCAACCGCGAACGTCATCGGTCCGAAACCGGCGGCTCACCCTCTTGCCGACGTGCAAGCAAGATCAGAGCGGCAATGGTTAGGATCGTCAGCCAGAGAGTGGGACGGCCATAGGACGCGTCTGAGAACTCGATCATGTCCGTGAGGCGCCCAATCAACAGAGACATGCGGGCCATGACCGTATAGCCGAACGCCGCGCCGAATGCGATCATCAGAAAGAAGACGCCGGTTCGGGCCACCACCTTCCCGGCCCCCTGATGTTCGATCGAGAAGAAGAAGTAAAAGAGCACGGAACTCACACCTATGAGAATGATGATGGCATTGAGGTTACTCGCGGGATTAAGCAGACTCATCGAGAACGTGATGCCATCTTGGCCGACCAATGAGAGCAACGGACGTACGGTATCCTCGATCTGTTTGAGAATGAACGAGGAAATCGTGCGTGGAATTGCGAGGCCGGATCCGACTCCGACGATAAACGCAAACGCATAGCGGGACATCCACGCTGCGCGGGGAACATATCGAGTCAGCATCAGCAATCCAATGGCTACCGGGATCAACAGTGAGAACTCGCCCTGTTCGAATATGGGCTTGACGATGAGATGTAAAATCACGGAATCGAACGTCTTCACAATCGAATACCCGACCGACACGCCGACGTACAGATGTTCGGCGAGCTTGAACAGAGGATTGTCTTTGTAAAGGAACGAGAAGATGAACAGGGTTAGACCCGTCGCCACCCATGCCCCGAAAATTTCGCTATCCATTGGGTCTTCCGACTCCTTATGACAATCCTGGGCTCTGGAGTCCGCCCTGTCTTCTGAGCGTGAAATAGAACAGATTGCAGATTACTACCAGCACAATGATCGCCATATGGGTTGCGGATTGGGCATCCATTCCGGCCACTGCTCGCCCCTTCTGACCGATCAGGCTTTCGTATTCTGCCGCGCCTCGCAACCCTCCGATCAATCCGTTGATCTGGCCACTTCTGAGCAAGGGATACAAACCAGGCGCCATAACTCCCGTGCAGCCCCCGCCCAGTTCGAACTTATACTTGTCCTTACCGAAGACGTACCACGCTTCAACGCCCGGTACCCCTGCTCCAAGACTGATGGCATACGTGACGTCCTTTAAGCTATGCACCCCATCCAACACCGGCAGACCCTTTGTAGCGCGCCCCCCATAGTCGCTCGGAAAAGCAGTGTAGAGGTCCTGCCCCATATTGATGATAACGGCCGATCCGCCTGGACTCCATCCGAGAAACACGTAGTCTTTTCCGTTCTCTTTCCCCGCCTCCTGCGCGACCTGGCTGACAAGTTGCTCCGCCATCCCGGTGCCGCTCACCCACAAAGTCATGGCCACCACGCGAAGGTCCTTCCGAAAAGCGTGACGGAGAAGAGCGATGGCTTGGGGGTGCAATTCGGGCTTTGACGCCGGATCGAAATCGATCGAAAGCAGAAATACCGATCTCGGAGGCAATGACTCCATGTGGTCATAGACGCCCCGCACTTCGGGTGAAATCTTGATGGGCAGGCCGACGGGATACAATAGCGGCAACAGTGTGCAGAGGCCGATCAGGAGAAAGATGATCCGCCGGTCGATCTTCAGCATCCGCTCGGAGAAGCTCATCTCAGGCTTTTCCCGTCATCATTTTCACTCTTTTCCTCCGCCCAGGTACGACCGTTCCACCCCGAAGATAATCTTGAAGGACAAGGCTACGGCTCCGAGGCTGACACCGATCAGGATGGCCCGTCGAACGGAGGCATTCAGCACGTTCAAAATCCACTGCGAAACGTCTCCGCTGATCGGAAGTATGTACTCACCCAGCGGCACACGCCCCATCATGACAATCACCGCTGCGACCAGCAGCACCGCTGCCTCACGGCTGCGCGCCCTGAACGACCGGTACGCAGCTGACGCGATAAAAAAGGCGAGAATCGCGAACATCGTGCCTTGCAATGGGACCATCATGAAGGAATACACCCATCCAAACGCGGTCATTGAGCCATCGACGCTCTCTTTTCCGTTGGCCAGCAACCCCGCGGCGATCGTCCCGACAATGCCCGCATACAAAACCAGACTGTATCCCCAACCGGACTCCTTCCTGCGGATCTTGACGGCATGCTGCTGAAACAGGCTGGAGATCCCGAGTATGAGCGCAAATCCTCCGATAATCTGAAGCCACTTGGTGACCGACGTCAGCATGTACTCAGATTGCGGATGCGGGATGTAGTACTGCGCCGCAAATACCAATCCGGCAATCATGGTGATCAATAACGGCACCTGGCGTCGCATGAAGATCATTTGAGATCCCTGAGGAGGTCGAGGATCAGACGGGGCCAGTGAGCGCCTGTCGCGACCCCGATGGTCGCCACAACGGTTCCTATGGCGATGGCGGACAGAATCACCGCTTTCCCAATGTCCTGCCCTCGTAACGTGCCGATCTGGATCGGCTCTTTCGAGAGATAGGCGCTCGCGGCATACAGCTCCTCGCCGATCAGCGTGTAATCGCACGTGGTCACGAAGAAAGGCAATTGATGATCCGAATCGGTTCCGGCGATCTGAATTGCCCCCGTGCTCGCACCGGTCTCCGTAAGCAGGAGTGATTCCGCAAAAAATGACCCCATGAAGAAATTTGCGGCCGGCTTCTTACGCAGCATGATTCCATCAACTGCCGCGGTATAGCTGAATTGGTCAGACGTAATGAAAAAGTTGGAGTCGTCCTTGAACAGGTCCGGCTTTCCAGCTTCCAAATACGCTTGCTTGGTAATTTCTTGGCAGACCGCCATGGTGATGGGATCTCTATGCGGGACCATCAATTCCGTCTCATAAGCGGCGGTCTTCTTGGCGACGCGGCCGAGAATCACGGCCGCGGCAATTGTGGAAGGATCGCTCATGTCATGGGCACCGGTCAGATAGAGAATAGGCTTCCCCAATTCAGTCGACCGTCCGATTGCTTCGTCCACGGCGTCGAGACCGGCAATCCGGCGAAGAAAGATGTCTTTTCGCTTCGCATGGCGGATGGTATAAAAAACGAGCACGCCAAATCCCAACGCGACAAGCAAATTATTCGTCTGATTCCAATTGAACCAATCGGGGTGTGGGCTCGCCTGCAGGATCGTTCCTACTCCACGTTGATCGCCGCGAACCAGGGCCACCGTCACGGCATAGACATGCCCGTCCTTGAGTTCGATCTCCTTGCCGCTCTTGATTATAAATTGATGCCACGAAGGCTCCGCGCTCCTGGTCCACCAGGGAGCCTTCGCATCGCGGACAAAATGGCTGTTAGCGGGAAACTCAGCAACGACCTTCAGCGTTGAAGGGTCGGAACTCCCTCCGTCACCGGCAAGCACCTGATAGCGGCTCTCGGGACCATCCGATGATCCGGGAGCCCACAGGACGGTCAGGTTCTGGCCTGCATCGTTGGGCGTGTCAAAAACACGCAGATCGGCGGGAGCCGACAGGGTAGCTTGGGCCAAGGAGTGGGATGATGTTCCAAACACAGAGACGAGAATCGAGACACCACTGACAATGAGGACGTTCAAGAAGACCGCTGGTCTCACCCATTCAGCCATCGCCCGACAAAACATGTTCCTCCTCAGGCGCAGTAGCGGTGGGAAACACGCCAGATCATGCGTTTCATCGCCCGTGACTGGCGTGAGCGGGACGAGAAGCGGGCTGGAAACTGTTCTCAGGATTTTCACGCCCCCTCAATCACTTCAATGTTTGAGCGGGGAACCACCGCTCGCGTTCCATCGGAAAACTTGACCTCGAGCACCCGGACTTCGCTCTCCGTCGGAATCTTCCGCAAATCATGCGGCAACGCCGACACCTCGCTGATCCGACCGAAGAACGGGTCACGGATGATGCGAACCGAATCGCCCAACCGAACGCCTTCCCGCTGGTGGCCACGACCGGCAGCCGTCACAGCAGGCCCTCTGTACGGCACGACGATTTCCGGTCTGATGACGCCGGCTCGAATCTGTGTCGCTCCCGAAATCGCCGCTCGCTGTCCCACGTGAGCGGACAGGAGGTTGAAGGTTTTTGCGGCCATGGGAATGGCGCCGAATCCTTCGGTCAGGATCAAGGTGAACCCGACTTGCTCCGTACCTGTGATCGCGACACCGAGGTCGTAGCCGAGGAGTTCACGCAAGTCCTTATCATGAATGCCGCCGACTACCAAGCCGGCCACGCCGATTTCCTTCGCCTTGGCCATCGTGCCGGAGGAAAGAAAAGACCCGCCGACGACGATCTTCCCCTTCACGGCAGCAGTCAGGTGCGCCGGGAGCAGCGGCTCGTCCGGCGATCCGACCGCCACAATAATTTCGCCCCACGTCTCACCGCCGATCCCGAAGATGCCTTGCACCAGCGCGCAATCGGCTTCGACCACGACGCCCTGATGAGGAATGACTTCCGCGATGGCGCCATCCACATACGCAAGCAGATCCAGGATACGCGGGGGCTCGCGCAGGAGCACTTGCCCCGTGATACTGGACACGGATTCGATGGTTCCCGCCACGGGCGACCGGATCTCCGTCTTGAACCACTTGATGAGCGGTTTGTTCTCTGCCAGGATTTCGTCCTTTTGAACGGCTTCCCCTTCCCGTTTGACCAAATACTCTTTGATTTCACCCGGAGCCACGCTGAGTTGATTCGCGAGATTGACCGGATACACTTTCCCCGGCAGCTGAGCGCGGGCTACGGCCTGATCGCATCGGACATTGCCGCCGGCATGAACCAAGACCTCACCGGCCAAAGGCAACAGTCGACGGCGACGAATGACCGTGCGGTCGGTAACGGTAAGGCCTGGTGTATAGCTATGCGCCATGAGAGGGAATTGTAAGTTACGATTTCCCGGACAACAAAAAACTCAACATTCCTGCCTCGACATTATTCCTAACTCGCCGCCGGGTATAGCCCGACCGCATCGAACCATTTCTTGAGTGAGGCGATCCGTGCCCCCTGCTCTTCGGCGAGTTGCAGAGGGCGGCCACGGCCGTCCAACAACAGCCCGACGACACCGCCTTGCACCTTCCGTGTGAGGGTCACCCCAATTCCTGCACCCGCATTCACGTGCTTGGCCGGCTCGACGGTGATCGTCGCCGATTTGCCTGGTTCCAACGGGTAGAGCGTCAGATCGCCGAATCTCAGACGATCTCTGACGGTCTTGCCGTCCGGAAATACAATCTCATAGCTGGCGCTAACCTCGCCGTCCTTTCCCTGTCCGATCGGCGCGATACACGTTCCCAGATAGATCATGCAGTCACGGACGAATACATCCGTCGCCGCTTTCTCGTTGATCGTCGAAAGCACACCCAAGTGAGGCATCATGAATATGCTGTCCACGGATAGAGCGGTAACGCCGAGGGGTTCGTAGGCATCCACCATCATCAACATCGATTGGATGCGACGAGGGGCATGGGACAAGATGCCGCCACTGCCGACGATCAGATCAAGCTGCAGCATGTCGATCAGGGTTTTCCCGGAGGCCTGCTGTTCGAACATATCGGAGATCATCCGTTCCTGCTGCACGCCTTTCAGACCGCTCGCCAGAGACTTGTGATGGATCAGCGCCAACCTGAGCGCCTCCCGCGCAATCGCCTGTTCGATCTGCAACTCATCGAGCGTCTGCGGGATGGTCGTCGGCCGGATCATCTTGTTCTTGATGCGGTTGCGGATGGTCTGCTCGTCGATCGTGAAGGGAACCCAGCGCATGATATTAGGCAGGCCAGCCTCAGCCAATACGTTCGAGATGCTATACGACATTCCAAGATTTGCACTGACAGTTCGATTGAATACTCCCTTGAATATCGAGAACACGTCCGTCGTGGCGCCCCCGATGTCCACGCCGATGAGATTGAGCCCTTCCCGTTTCGCAATTGTCTCCATGATGACGCCGACCGCCGCGGGTGTCGGCATGATCGGAGCGCCCGTCATCTCCATGAGCTTCCTGTACCCCGGTGCCTGCTGCATGACGTGCTCCAAGAACAAGTCATGAATCTTGTCGCGCGCCGGCGCGAGATTTTCTTTTTCCAAGACCGGCCTGATGTTGTCCGTGATTTCCAACGCGGCCTTCTCTCCCAAGATACGTTGTACCTGGGGGCGAGCATCCTTGTTTCCCGCAAAAATCAAGGGCAGTTTGTAGGTCGCGCCGAATCGAGGACGCGGTTCGGCGGCGGACACATATTCGGCCATCTCGACGACATGAGTGACGGCGCCGCCGTCCGTTCCTCCGGACATCAGGATCATGTCCGGCCTCATGGATCGGATCCGCTCGATTTTTTCGTGCGGCAGACGCCCGTCGTTGGAGGCCAGGACATCGATGACGATCGCGCCGGCGCCGAGCGCGGCCCGTTGCGCGCTTTCCCCAGTCATGCTCTGTACGACTCCCGTGACCATCATCTGCAAGCCGCCGCCGGCGCTGCTGGTGGAAATGTAGATGTCGACGCCTGTCATGGGATCGCCTTGGCCGGCGCGATTGGGTGTCACGATCTTTTCACCGTCGAGAATCTTTCGTCCGGACAGTTCTTCGATCTCGGCGATTGCGTTCAGGACTCCTCGCGTAACGTCCTCAAACGGCGCTTCGACGGTCGTCGGCGCTTCGCCGCGATACGTCTGCCGATATTCTTCGCCCACCTTTTCGATGAGAATGGCCTTGGTCGTCGTGCTCCCGCAGTCGGTCGCGACGATCACGTTCAGCGGATGGTCGAATTGGACTGGACTCGAGGGAGAAGACGTCATTGAGCCGGCACCCTCTTGGCAGCGGATTTCGCGTCAATGAGGGTGATGAGGCGAGAGAGCGAGTCGCGGCGCTCGAGCAACCGCGCTATCTGTTCGACTTCCTTGGGGTCAAAGGCACATTCGACGATCGGCGTGAGAAAGTGAAGCGCTTGGCTGCCCAGAAAATTCATCGGCCCCATGGATTCCAGGAAAACCGTGGTGGGGGCCGCCATGCCGCGTCGCACAACCGCGTCGGCCATGCGCTCCATCAATTGGAGGTCGTCGAGGGAGAGGAGTGGCTCCTCCGGCTGCACCGCAAACGCATGCTGCAGTCCCGTGCGCAATTCCCGAAGTCTCTTGGCGAGATGTTCCTTGGATAAGGAGCGCATAACCGCAGGGTAAACCAGGCTAAAATCGAAGTTGCCTGCATTATATTGGCGAGAGAAATGGGAGTCAATTCACACGGCAATGCTGAGACGTTTCTCCCCGTTCTGTTTAGGCATTGCGTGCTGCGCGGCGGAATTATTGATACGACTGGCCTCGCCGAGAGTTGCTAAATTAGGCAAGCGCTTTCTTTTCCCCGATCTTACTTTCCGTTCCCTTCCACAGCCGCATGATATTGTCTTTGTGCCTGATCCAGATCAGAACGCTGACGATAATGGCAAAGATAAGGAATTCCTGCCGCTGCTCATTGACGATTGCCACGACCGGAAATACCCCGAACGCGGCCAGCGCGCCTCCGGACGAGTACCGCCAAATCGCCACCGCCCCCAGCCAGATGAGAAGCAGGAGCAACCCCATCGAGGGTGACAGGCCCAATACAGATCCCAACGCCGTCGCCACCCCCTTGCCGCCCCTAAAATTGAGAAAGGGGGAGATCATGTGGCCGATGATCGGAGACAGGGCCACGAGCATGATGTAGGACTCCACGGTCAGCCACTGCATCGCCCCCCATCCCATCACCCACCCTTTTCCCAAGTCGCCCAGGAGCGTGAGGATGCCGGCCTTCGCGCCGGAGACGCGCAGGACATTGGTGAACCCCACGTTCTTGCTTCCCACCGTGCGGGGATCCGGCAATGAAAGGGCCTGGGACACCACCACCCCAAAAGGGATGGCCCCCAACACATAACCGAACGCTGCCATCAGCGCACAGAGGAGTTCTTCTGCCATGAGTCGGGGATGATGAAGGAGGTGCGCATGAATCGAACTACCGCTAAAGCCCTTTGGCGACGATTTGCTTCCAAAAACTCAGGACATACTGTCCGCCTGACACATAGCCCAACACCAGCGAAAGATACAGCGTGACGATCCCGGCCAGATGGAGATTGCCCCATTCTGAAACCTCGGTACCCTCTAAAATCAGCATTGTGATCGCCACGACCTGAAGAGCCATCTTGTATTTTCCGGTGGTCTCCGCACTGATGATCATCCCTTCGCCTGCCGCGATGGCGCGAATGCCCGTCACGGCCACTTCTCGGGCGATGACCAAAATGGCCACGAGTGCGCTGACGCGGTCCACGTTGACGAGCAGGATCAGTGCGGACAGCACGAGCAATTTGTCGGCAATGGGATCCAGCAATTTCCCCAGCCTGGTGATCTGTCCGGTCCTGCGCGCCACATAGCCGTCCAGCAAGTCAGTCATCGCAGCCACGACAAAGATCACCGCTGCGCTGAGAGACCGGTCCTCAGTCGGTGTGATGAACAGGATGACGAAGACGGGAATCAACAGGATACGGAACAATGTGATGACATTCGGCAGGTTGAGGGACTCCTGTCCGACAGATCTCCACATTTCCAGAACACGATTCATCGTTCGGTATTCCGTGAAAACGGCTTTCCTATTGAAACCTGTTGAACCCTGCGGCCGCGCGACCGCAACTGACCGCTTCGACTTCTGACGGTATGCCGGCACGGACGATGCCGGCACACTCATCAAGCCCGCTGGAACCGGTTATACAATGCCGTTCTTCAGCAAATCATGCAAATGAATCACGCCGACGATCTTCCGGGGCCCCTCGGTCACGATCAGGGTCGTGATCGAATGTCGCTCCATGATTTCCACCGCTTTGGCGGCCAGATCGTCCGGCCTAATCGATTTAGGATTCCGGGAAGCCAGTTCACCCGCCGTGGCCTTTAAAAAGTCTCCCCCTCGCTGAATGAATCTCCGCAAGTCACCGTCCGTAATGACGCCGCTGAGCGCACCGGTGCGATCGACCACGGTGGTCATCCCGAGCTTCTTGGCCGTCATTTCCAGCATGGCCGTCGTGCCGGTGACCGATTCCTCCACCGTGGGCACGTCGGAGCCCGCATGCATGAGATCCTTGACGCGAACGAGCAAGCGGCGGCCGAGCGCGCCGCCCGGATGAAACTGCGCATAATCTTCTTCCTTGAATCCTCTCTTTTGCAGCAGGGCGAGAGCCAGGGCATCACCCAGCGCCAGCGTGGCCGTCGTACTGGCGGTCGGCGCAAGCCCCAGCGGACAGGCTTCTTCGGATACAGAAACGTCTAACACCACATCGCTGTGCTTGGCCAACGTCGAGTCAGGACGTCCCGTCATGGCCACGACGGGAATACCCATACGCTCCAGATACGGCAGCAATTGGATGAGTTCCTGGGCTTCTCCGCTGTTCGAGATGGCCACAACCACATCCTGCCTGCCGACCATACCGAGATCGCCGTGAAGGCCTTCCGCCGGATGGACAAAGAAGGCGGGAGTACCGGTGCTGGCCATGGTCGCGGCGATTTTCTGGCCTACAAGCCCCGACTTTCCCATGCCGGACACGACGACCTTCCCTTTGCAGCCATACAACAAGTCGACGGCCTGTACGAATCGATCATCCAGACGATCGATCAACGCTTGAACCGCACGTGCTTCGATCCCGAGCACCCGCTTGCCTTCGAGCAAACTTCCGCCTGTTCCCTTGGCGGACACGCCCGGCCTGGAAGGACGGCTTACTTTGCTGGATTTGCTGCGTCGCATATCCGCATCACGCGCTCGAGGAGCGCTTTCAGTTGATGGAGCGGGACCATATTCGGCCCATCGGACAGGGCATGATCAGGATCCGGGTGCACTTCCATGAAGAACCCGTCCACGCCGGCGCCCGCGGCGGCGCAGGCCAGTGGTTCCACGAATTCCCGCTGACCGCTGGATTTGGTTCCTCCTCCACCCGGAAGCTGCACGCTGTGCGTGGCATCGAAGACAACCGGGTAGCCGAAGCTGCGCAGAATGGGAAAGGACCGCATGTCGACGACCAGATTATTGTACCCGAACGATGAACCCCGCTCCGTAAGCACAATTCTGGCATTGCCGCACTCTTCCAGCTTCTTCACCGCGTTACCCATTTCCGGAGGAGACAGGAACTGCCCTTTTTTGACGTTGACCACCTTTCCGGTTTTGGCGGCAGCGATGAGCAGATCTGTTTGCCGGCAGAGAAACGCCGGAATCTGGAGTACGTCGACGACGGTACCCGCCTCTGTCGCATCGGATTCAGTATGGACGTCGGTCAAAACCGCGACCCCCACTTCCCGTTTGACCTTGGCGAGCACCTCGAGTCCCTTCTTGATCCCCGGCCCGCGAAACGAATGGATGGACGTTCGATTCGCTTTGTCGTAGGAGGATTTGAAGACATAGGGCATGCCGAGGGCTCGGGCAATTTCGGCGATGCGTCCGGCCGTGTCCAGCACCAACTGCTCGTTTTCGATGACGCAAGGCCCCGCGATCAGGAAGGGCGGCTGTCCCCGCCCGACTTTGAAGGCGCCGATGTCGACGACGTGAGCCATGTCAATGTCCGAGTTTGCCGCGCAAGGCGGCCCCGACGAACCCGCTGAACAAGGGATGAGGCCGGTGCGGACGCGAATTGTATTCCGGATGGAACTGCGTGGCGAGAAACCAGGGGTGATTCTTCAACTCGACGATCTCCACCAAACGTCCGTCCGGCGACAGTCCGCTCAAGACCAACCCCTTGGCCGTCAACTGCTCC
The DNA here is from genome assembly GCF_900169565.1 of Nitrospira japonica. Lineage (NCBI taxonomy): Bacteria > Pseudomonadati > Nitrospirota > Nitrospiria > Nitrospirales > Nitrospiraceae > Nitrospira > Nitrospira japonica. Next base: position 3,878,722 of record NZ_LT828648.1, read on the forward strand.
CGATAGGCGTTGTTGAACTCGTATCGATGGCGATGACGCTCGGGCACCTCGCTGATCCCATACATCTTCTGCGCGAGCGTCCCTTCACCCAGCCTGCACAGGTACGCACCCAACCGCATCGTGCCTCCCTTTTCGCTGACCGACTGCTGATCCAGCATCAGATGGATCACCGGATGCGGCGAGCGCTCGTCGAATTCAGCACTGTTGGCACCGGCCAACCCGGCCACATGACGCGCGAACTCAATGGTGGCGCACTGCATGCCCAAACAAAGCCCCAGGAACGGAACCTGCCGTTCCCTCGCATAACGGATCGTGATGATCTTTCCTTCAATTCCACGCGAGCCGAATCCACCAGGAATGAGGATCCCGTCTGCTTCGCGCAAGATACGTTCCGTCCCTTGCCGCTCTACGTCCTCTGACTCGATCCAGTCGATGTTGACCTTGGTTTCGTGATCGATTCCTCCGTGCACCAGGGCTTCGGCCAGACTCTTATAGCATTCCTTCAGTCCGGCGTACTTCCCGACGAGCGCAATGGACACTTCATGCTTGGGATGCTTGATCTTTTGCACCATGGCATCCCATTCGCGAAGATTCGGCGGGCCCGTTTCCAGCTTGAGCTGCTTGACGATCAACTCGTCCAGTCCTTCCTTTCGGAAGACGATCGGCACTTCATAGATCGTCTCGACGTCCTTGGCCGTAATGACCGCATCTTTTTCGACGTTGCAGAACATCGCGATCTTGCCCTTCAGTTCGGGCGGCAGGTAGCGATCCGTCCGGCAGAGCAGGATGTTGGGCTGGATGCCGATTTCCCGCAGTTTGTTGACGGAATGTTGAGTCGGTTTCGTCTTGAGTTCTCCGGCGGCCCCGATGTACGGCACCAGCGTGAGATGTACGTACAGGACGTTCTCACGGCCGACGTCGTACGGCATCTGACGAATGGCCTCGAGAAACGGGAGGCTTTCGATGTCTCCGACCGTGCCGCCGATCTCGACGATCGTCACGTCCATACCCGTCGAAATGCGCATGATGCATTGCTTGATCTCGTCCGTGACGTGCGGCACGACTTGCACCGTCCCGCCAAGATAGTCGCCCCGTCGTTCCTTGGTGATGACGGAATTGTAGATGCGCCCGGTCGTATAGTTGTTCTCCTTGTTCAAGGTCAACGACGTGTACCGTTCGTAATGGCCGAGATCCAGATCGGTTTCGGCTCCGTCGTCGGTCACGAACACTTCGCCGTGCTGATACGGGTTCATCGTCCCCGGATCGACATTGATGTAGGGATCCAACTTCAAAAAGGTGATCTTGAGGCCGCGGCTTTCGAGCAGGTTGCCGATCGACGCCGAAGCCAATCCCTTCCCGAGGGAAGAGACCACACCGCCGGTGACGAAAATGAACTTGCTCATGGGCACCCCCGTTGGTCCGATCTTGATGCGCGCGACGCTCTCATCGAGCCGACACCGTCCCGCCAATCGGTGAATCTTGCTTCCGTGACTCGTGCCGCCGCAACTTGTCCGCCACCTCCGCGGCATCCTCCGGCGTATCGACCCGCAGCGAACGATGCGACGTGTCCCAGACGCGAATCCGCATCCCTTGTTGAAGCGCGCGAAGCTGTTCGAGCTTCTCGGCATCCTCGAGCTGACCCGTGGGCCACGAGGCAAATCTCAACAGCGCCTCGCGACGATAGATGTATAGACCAAGATGCAGGTAATGCAATCCGCCCACGACTTGTCCTCGAATGCCGTCGCGCACGAGCGGGATGGGAGCCCTGGAGAAATACAATGCATGGCCGTCCGAATCCGTCACCACCTTGACCGCCGCGGGATTGTCGAGCGCCTCGTCGGTGCCCATCGCGCGTTTCAAGGTACCCATCTCCGCATCGCAGCCGAGAAAGGAATCGATCAGATCTTTGAGAAGCGCCGGAGTCTCGGGAATCTCGTCTCCCTGCAGATTGAGAAAATACTCGCCGGATACCGTCCGCGCCACGGCGGCTACCCGGTCTGTACCGGTCCGATAATCGCCCGTAACCATGGCCACGCGGCCACCGAACCGCTCGACCGTTTCCCGGATCCGTTCATCATCCGTCGCAACAAGCACCTCCGTGACCGAGCGGCAAGAAGCCGCCTGCTCGTAGACATGCTGGATCAGCGGCTTTTGTCCCAACTTGACCAGCGGTTTCCCGGGAAACCGCGACGAGCCGTACCGTGCGGGGATGACGACCATGACTTGAGGCTTCATGCCGGTCATCCTTCCAATGCCTCAGTCAGTTGCTTTGCGGTGACCGTCGCCGTGCCGACCATGCCGACGACGACGCCGGCAGCCTGATTAGCCAACGATGCGGCTTCGCGCATGGACGCGCCGGTCGACAGGGCGAGGGCCATGGTGCCGACCACGGTATCGCCGGCTCCGGTGACGTCATAGACCTGGCGAGCGCGGGTTGGAATGTGCCATGACACGCCGTCGGCTTCGAACAGGCTCATACCTCGCTCGCCCCTCGTGACCAGAACCGACTGGCATCCGAGCCGCTGACGGATGATCGATCCGGCCTCCTGGATGACCTGATCATCGTCACCATGCAGGCCGGCGGCCTGCGTCGCTTCGAGATGGTTCGGCGTGATCACCGTGACACCTTTGTAATAGCTGAAGTGTTCCACCTTCGGATCCACGATAATGGGAACCTGTCTGAGAGCCGCGAGCCTGGTCAGTTCCGACATCAACGTGGCGGTGACGACACCTTTGCAATAATCGGACACCACGAGACACGACAGTTCGCGCAGACGGGATTCCACATACCGAAGAATGCGCTTCTGCAACACCGGTTTCAACTCGCCCCGCCGCTCCAAGTCATAACGAACGACCTGCTGATTGTGCGCGATGACACGGGATTTTCTGGTGGTCGGCCGATCGTGATCAATCACCACTCCGCCTCGGCCGGAACGCTTCGTACCTAATTCCTTCAGCAGCATCCGTCCGGTTTCATCCTGACCGATTGCACCGCACAGGTCGGCCTTGCCTCCGAGCGCCAGGATGTTGTTGAAGACGTTGGCGGCTCCGCCGAGCCTCATGGACTCGGATTCCACGTGCACCACCGGCACCGGCGCCTCCGGAGAAATTCGGCTGACTCGTCCCCAGATGTAATGATCGAGAATCAGATCGCCGATGACGAGGACAGATGCCTGAGGAAACCTCTGAATGTAACGGCGAAGGCCGCCGTTGGATATTCCTTCCACCCGTCCAGAAGCCTCGGATTTCGCCGTGGAGGATCGAGGAGACCTGCTCATTGGATAGCCTTGGCGAACCGCTCCCATCGAACCCATTCCGTCCACTGCCCGTGACCGCTCCATGACCAATAGATTCGGAATGCCTTGCCGCGGATCTTTTCTTCCCGCACGTAACCCCAAAACCGGCTATCCAGGCTTTGATCGCGATTGTCGCCCATGACGAAATACGACCCTTCGGGCACCGTCACCGGGCCGAAGTTGTCCCGCGGGTTGATCGTCCCGTCGATGATGCCGGGGTCGATGCGCTGTGTAAACGTCTTGTCGTCCAGCGGCACCCCGTTGACCAACACGACCTTGTTCTTCACCTGTATCTGATCGCCCGGAGTGCCGACGATCCGCTTGATGAAATCCTTCTCTTCGTCCTCGGGGAAGCGAAATACGACGATGTCGCCGCGCTGCGGCTTTCCGAATTCGACGATGGCATGGGACGCATAGCAGTTGACCGGCGGAAATCCCCATTGGAACTTGCACTGACTCGGCCATTGAATTCCGTAGGACAGCTTGCTGACGAGGATGTGATCGCCGATGAGGAGCGTGGGAATCATCGAGCCGGAGGGAATCTTGAACGCCTGCACGACGAACACCCGAATGGCAAACGCCAAGAGCATCGCCACAACGATTGCTTCGGCATACTCCCGGAAAACGGACTTTCTGGCGGGCTGCGCCATGGCGGCCGCCTCGGCAAGCGAGGTCGGACCGGGAACGTCCTGCGTCGTCTCACGCACGGGAGAGACGAGATCCTCAGGACCAGAGCTGTTCGGCTCCACGCTCATTCGTCACCGACCTTGAGAATCGCGAGAAAGGCCTCTTGCGGGACTTCGACGCTGCCGACCGCTTTCATCCGCTTCTTCCCTTCTTTCTGTTTCTCCAGAAGCTTTCGCTTTCGAGTGATGTCGCCACCGTAACACTTGGCCGTCACGTTCTTTTTCATGGCGCCGATCGTCTCGCGCGCGATGATCTTGTTTCCGATCGCGGCCTGAATAGCAATTTCGAACATTTGCCGCGGAATCAACTCCTTCATCTTTTCCGCCAACTGCCGCCCGCGAGGATAGGAGCGGTCCTGATGCGTGATGAAGGACAAGGCATCCACCGCTTCCCCGTTCAGAAGGATGTCCAGCTTCACCAGATCGGACTCCCGATATCCCAACAATTCGTAGTCGAGCGACGCGTAACCCTGCGTGCGAGACTTCAGCTTGTCGTAAAAATCGAGAATCACCTCGTTCAACGGTAACTCATAGCTGATCATCACCCTGGTGGGGTCCAGGAAATGGATGCTGCGCTGGATGCCTCGCCGCTCCTGGCACAATTGGAGAATGGCTCCCATGTAGCGCTCGGGCGTGATGACCGTGGCCAGGATGAACGGCTCCTCGAAGGACTGAATGCTGCTCGGCGGCGGGAGTTCGGCGGGATTGTCGACCTCCAGCACATCCCCTTTCGTGGTCGTCACGCGATACACCACGGTCGGAGCCGTCGTGATGAGCGTCAATCCGTACTCCCGCTCGAGTCGTTCCTGAATAATCTCCATGTGGAGCAATCCGAGGAAGCCGCACCGGAACCCGAAGCCCAACGCGAGGGAGGTCTCCGGTTCATACACAAACGAGGAGTCGTTCAGTCGGAGCTTCAGGAGTGCGTCCCGCAGATCTTCGTATTTCGAGGTGTCCGTCGAGTACAAGCCGCAAAACACCAGCGGCTTCACTTCTTTATAGCCGGGAAAGGGTTCGGACGTCGGTTGGATCGCGTCGGTGAGCGTGTCGCCGATCTTGACGTCGGCGACTTCCTTCATGTTGGCGGAAAGATAGCCGACTTCGCCGGTCAGCAACTCGCTCTTCTTGGTCCGCTTCGGTGTAAATTGGCCGACTTCCATGACCTCGAAAGTCCTGCCGTTCGACATGACCTTGATCTTCATGCCGGGCCGTACCGTCCCATCGACGATTCTCGTCAGGACGATCACGCCCTGATAATTGTCGAACCACGAGTCGAAGATCAACGCCTTGAGCGGAGCGGCGGGATTACCGGACGGAGGAGGAATCCGTTCGATGATCGCTTCCAAAACCTCCGGCACTCCACGGCCCTCCTTGGCGCTGATCGGCAACGCATCGCTCGACTCAAGCATCAACACCTCTGAGATGGAGTGCTTGGTATTCTCGACATCGGCGCTGGCCAAATCGATCTTGTTGATGACCGGAATGATGGTCAACTTATTGGCCATCGCCAGGTTGACGTTGGCGATCGTCTGGGCCTGAACTCCTTGGGTTGCATCGACGAGCAAGAGCGCTCCTTCGCAGGCGGCAAGGCTTCTGGAGACCTCATAGGTGAAATCGACATGCCCTGGCGTGTCGATCAGGTGCAGCGCGTAGGTCCGACCGTCCCTGGCGCGATACTTAATCGCCACGGCATGGGCCTTGATCGTAATACCCCGCTCGCGCTCAAGGTCCATGGCGTCCAGGATCTGGTCCTTGGCCTCCCGAGCGGTAACGGCGCCAGTGGCTTCTAAGAACCGGTCAGCGAGAGTCGATTTGCCGTGATCGATATGGGCGATAATTGAGAAATTGCGTATAAGGCTTTGCAAATCCAGGCTCATTCTGGGGAAAATCGGTTCATTATAGTAACTGACCCGAAGGTTGTCAAAGCGATCAGCCGCTCGTATAATTCGCGGCGCACGTCGATGAATCGCCGCATCCGGTGCGCGATTCTCCTCACCGATCGCCATCCGCCCATCACCACCACGCACCATGCAGAAACGCGTCACCACGACACAGTTGGGACAATGGGATCGAACCTACCTTTGGCACCCGTTTACTCAGATGCAGGAATGGGAAACGGAAGAACCGTTGATCATCGAGCGAGGCACAGGCGTCTATCTGATCGACAGGGCGGGGCGAAAATATCTCGACGGCACCTCCTCGATCTGGGTAAACCTGCACGGCCACCGGCATCGGATACTCGATCGAGCGCTTCGCGATCAACTGAACCGGATCGCGCATTCCACGCTGTTGGGTCTCTCGAACACCCCGGCCATCCTGCTTGCCCGCGAGTTGATCCGCCTGGCACCCAAAGGGCTCCGGCGCGTATTTTATTCCGATGACGGTTCGACTGCAGTGGAGGCGGCCCTCAAAATGGCCGTTCAATACTGGCAGCAGCATGATCCTGCGGCCGGCCCAAAACACCTCTTCTTACATCTCAAGCTTGCTTATCATGGAGACACGATCGGCGCCGTGAGCGTCGGTAACATCGAAGCATTCCATTCGCGGTTCAAACCATTGCTGTTCCCGACCCTCGAGGCCGATCCCCCGTACTGCTATCGTTGTCCGCTGAATCTTCGATTCCCTTCCTGCAAGATAGCCTGCCTGGATCCGATCGAGCAGATCATGAGAGCGCGGGGACATGAGTTGGCGGGGGTGATCATCGAACCGCTGGTACAAGCGGCTGCAGGAATGATTACGGCACCGCCCGGATACTTAAAACGCCTCCGTGAGCTCTGCACTCGATACAACATTCTCCTGATCGCCGACGAAGTCGCCACCGGATTCGGACGTACCGGAAAAATGTTCGCGTGCCATCATGAGGACGTCACGCCGGACCTCATGGCAATCAGTAAGGGCATCACAGGCGGCTATATGCCCCTGGCGGCGACCCTCGCGACGGAGAATATCTATGCAGCCTTTCGGGGAACATTCGAAGAACTGAAGACCTTCTTTCATGGCCACAGCTATACCGGCAATCAACTGGGCTGCGCGGTAGCACTCGCCAATCTGGCCGTCTTCCGAAAGGAACGAACGCTTGTCCGGTTGCGGCCCAAGATCGCCGTGATGACCCGTCTTCTCAATTCGATGACCTCACTGCGTCACGTCGGCGATATCCGCCAGCAGGGATTCATGGCCGGTATTGAACTCGTGAAGAACAAGCAGAGCAGAGAACCCTATCCGTTCGAGATGAGAATCGGCCATCGCGTCGCGCAGGAAGCCCGCGGACGAGGACTCCTGCTCCGTCCGCTTGGAAACGTGATGGTGCTCATGCCTCCATTGGCGACAACGGTTCCCGCGCTGACACGCATGGTCACGCTCCTGAGAGAGTCCATCCAACAGGTCACCGACAGCCGGTCAGGACAGTAGGCCGTCCCCACATCCCCCCGATTGCCTCCCGGTTATCGAAATGGACCCATTGAAAACGAGCTACGCCGCAGCGATAAACAAATTATAAATCAATATGTTAGGTGGTAAAATTTCGAGTGCTAGACTTCATATGTTCCGACGTCACGGAACATATGAATCATGCTCATTTTCCTTCAGATCATCCTGTTCAATATCATCCTGCTGACGGTTCCGGGCCACGCCAAAGCCGAACAACCGGACCAAATCTCTGAACGATGGGCTGCCTTGTTTTCCGGGCAGGAATCAAGCGATCGCGCCACCCATTCGGCCGCCTCCTTATCTCAGACAAACCTGACCCCCACCTTTTTTGCCATGCCCGTCGTCTCCACTCGTCTGCGGGACTTGTCCCCCGAAACCGATCAGCCACGAACGCGGGGGCTCCAAGCCGCCACGACCTGGTTGAAGGGGAAAATGACGACTGAAGCGGAACTCGCCAACAACCAGGGAGGTCCAGCCTGGCTGCAGGGAAGAATTCCCGGCAACACGTACGACCAGATGTCCGACAGGATGGTCAGAGTCGGTATGACCGGGACAGCCGGGATCATGCGATACGGTATGACCTACCGCTCGGCCGGCCAGGCCTTTCTCAATGGGCCGGATACGGCGATACGAGAGGTGTGGGGAGAATGGAAATATGGCGGGACAACGCTCCGCAGCACGTTCGGCCAGCAATGGAACAATGTCGCCGGAGATGCGGCTCGGAGCCGGCTCGAGCAGACCTATGGACGGGTCGGCGTCGGGTGGAGCAAGCCCGCCTGGCCATCGCTGACCCTAACCTATGCCAGGAATTCGCTCAGCAGCACGCTCAATCCGATCGGTATCGCGCCTCAACGAAACCATAATCATACCCTGGAAGCGGCCCTCGCCTACAACAGTGCCCGTTGGAACGCCACGCTCGCGTCGAGTTACATCATCGGCAGCGATCTCCTTCGCAACGGAGCCGAGAGCAACGTCAAGATGCAGCTCTTCGCCGCGTCCTTTCATCCGTTGAATACCTTGACGATCACTCCGACGCTCATCTATCGGGAGGAGCAACAGGAATGGTCCAGGGTGCGGACCGACTCCCCCTCCGCATCGCTGGCGCTGCAGTACAAGCAAAGCCAACGGCTCCTGATCACCGCCATGGGGAATTACGCCGGCATCCGCTCAAGCGACAGGCTCATTGATCTCGAAAACCTTGGCGGCAAGGGCGTACTGGCATGGGATCTTCAGCAGTCGGCACAGTGGATGACCCTGATCTCGCTGGAAGCGGGTTACACCCGTCAAACCAACCATGCGACACCGGCAGCCGACATGGAAGACATTTCCGGAGTCGTCAAGGTCGTGCTCGCCTCCCTCTGATCATCGCTCCCACCCCGTCTGATTCCAGCCTTCTCCCCTAAGTCAGACACACCGGTTCGCCATTCATGACTGACAAGCGAACGGAGGCGTTCGACTCGCTCAAAAAGATCTCGACATAGCCTCCGCTATTGATCAAGGCGTGCGGGCGATGCCTCTCCCCTTCGCGGTAGCTGCCAACCAATCCGTCGATGCGATGACCGGAAAATTGGATGACCGGGCGGGACCTTTTCGTCGCCTCCTGCCATTGCTTGACGTGATCGGCGGAAAGATTGGTGATCAGATTCCCGAAACGATCAATGTACGCGACTTCTCCGGTTAGTGCCGCCCGCCCTTCCCTTTGCTCCCATTGAGGCATCCGGACTTGAAGGTTCTCATACGATTGCAGCAGCGATCCGAATGAGGGCAGGGATTCCTTTTTCGTAAGCCAAGCCGCCGCGGGTGCGAATACATCCCGGCCGTCGAACGTCCTTCCCAAAGGTTCCAGGCGGTATCGCCTGTTCTCGATCTCCCGCACTTCGACGTTCTCTTCCTGACCAAGCGCGTGGGAAAGCAGGCCATTGTCGGGGGCAAGGAAGAAATACCGGGCGGTCTGGACGATCAGCGGACGTCGCTGACTCCCCACGCCCGGATCGACCACGGCCACATGGACCGTACCGGTCGGAAACGACCGACAGCATGACGCAAGGACATATGCGGCGTTCCCGACCGCATGCGGTGGAATTTCGTGAGTCAGATCGACAATGGTCGCCTGGGGATTGATCGAAAGAATGACGCCCTTCATGCTCGCCACAAACCAATCGGCGGTTCCGAAGTCCGTCAATAAGGTAATCAGACCCGCGGGGTGCGGCACCGAGGCAGGACCTTTCAAGTGATTCTACCGCCCATGGCGAATCCGTGGGCCAGAAGCTGAAACCCACTCCGATGGAACGACAACAGTGCGAGCGGAGCGCTGTCGCCCACCGTGCTCCGGAATCCGAAGCCGGCTAGAGTTCCTCGAAGCGAATTTCCACCACTTCGTATTCCACCATCTTGGCCGGAGTCGTGACCTCGACGAAATCGCCCACGCGTTTGCCGATCAATGCCCGTCCGACCGGCGACTGGATGGAAATTCTGTTGAACTTCATGTCGGCTTCGTCCTGTCCGACCAACGTATACTGTCGTTTCGACCGCGTCTCCTGCTCGATCACCGAGACGGTCGCACCGAAGACCACGGTATCGGACGTTCGGCCTGCAATCTCCACCACGCGCGCGTCGGCCAGCTTGGTCTCGATTTCGGCAATGCGAGACTCGATGAATCCCTGCCGTTCCTTTGCCGCATCGTACTCGGCATTTTCGCTCAAATCGCCATGGGACCTGGCTTCTGCGATGGCTTCAATGACCTGAGGACGCTCGACCTTGCGCAGACGGTCCAGCTCTGCTTTCAAGGCGTCGTAGCCTTTCTTGGTGATGGGCGAGGGCATGCCTATGCGTCTCCTCTCGAACCGCAATGATATTCTTGCAGCGTTTTGATGGCCAATTCCTTCTTGACGACGGCTTCGATACCCATAACCGCCGCACGAGCACCACGCATCGTCGTAAAATAGGCCAGGCCCCTATTCAACGCCTCCCGCCTGATGGAGAGTGAATCCTGATGGGCGGACGCAGTCCGCACGGTATTGACCACCAACGCCACGTCGCCGTTCTTGATGAAGTCGACGATATGCGGTCTTCCTTCCGTGACCTTGTGAACGGTCCGAACCTCCACTCCGTGACTGTGAAGATAGGCCGCGGTACCGCTCGTGGCCAGGATGGAGAATCCCAACCGGCGAAGATGTTTGGCAACATCGAGGGCCGCCGCGCGGTCCCCCTCCTTCACACTGAGGAACGCCATACCTCCACGTGGAAGCATCGCCCCGGCTCCCGCCTGCGACTTGGCGTAGGCCCATCCGAAATCCGCGTCGATCCCCATGACCTCACCGGTCGACTTCATCTCGGGCCCCAGCAATACGTCCACTCCCGGAAACTTGTTGAATGGGAACACCGATTCTTTCACCGACAAGTGAACCGGCGAGGGGGCCTGCATGAAACCGAGTTCCTTGAGACTCTTGCCCAGCATTGTCTTCATCGCGAGCTTGGCGAGAGGAACTCCGATGGCCTTACTGACGAAGGGAACCGTGCGCGACCCTCTGGGATTGACCTCCAGAACATAAATCCGATCTTCCTTCACGGCAAACTGGGCATTCATCAAACCGACCACCCCAAGTTCCAAGGCCAGCGCGGTCATTTGACGGCGGATCTCCTCGACGATCGATTCAGTAAGCGAATACGGCGGCAGCGAGCAGGCCGAGTCGCCGGAATGAACTCCGGCTTCTTCAATGTGCTCCATGATTCCGGCCACCACCACGTTGGCGCCATCGGAGATTGCGTCCGCATCGACCTCGATCGCGTCGGACAGATACTTGTCGATGAGGACTGGATGCTTGGGCGACGCCTTGACAGCGGAGGCCATGTAGTTCAGCAAACCCGGCTCGTCATAAACGATCTGCATCGATCGGCCGCCCAGCACATAGGACGGACGGACCATGACCGGATAACTGATTTCGGAAGCCACGCGAATCGCTTCGTCGACGGATCGGGCGATGCCGCTCTCGGCCTGGCGAAGGCCGAGCGTATTGAGCAGGTCCCGGAAGCGTTCACGATCCTCGGCCCGATCGATGGCGTCCGGACTCGTCCCCAGGATGCGTACGCCGGCTTTCGACAGGGGCAACGCCAATTTCAACGGCGTCTGTCCGCCGAACTGAAGCACGACGCCGAGTGGCTCCTCGCGAGCCACGATGTTGAGCACGTCCTCCTCGGTCAACGGCTCGAAATAGAGGCGGTCCGACGTGTCATAGTCCGTGCTGACGGTTTCCGGGTTGCAGTTCACCATGATGGTTTCGACGCCTTCATCCCGGAGCGCCATGGCCGCATGCACGCAACAATAGTCGAACTCGATCCCTTGACCGATTCGATTCGGTCCGCCGCCCAAGATAATGATTTTCTTGCGACTGGTGGGACGGGCTTCGCATTCCGTTCCGTACGTCGAATAGAGATACGGCGTCTGCGCTTCAAACTCCGCCGCACAGGTATCGACCCGCTTATAGGTGACGCCGCGATTCCATCCAATGCGTTGAGTTCGCACCGAGGGGACCGGGACACCGATCAATTGGCCGATTCGCTCATCGGAAAATCCCAACTCCTTGGCCCGGCGGAGCAAGCCGTCGTCGATCCCCTCGCCCACCGACCCCGCCTGGGAAACAAGCACGGATTCGAATCGGATGAGGTCGCGCAGCTGTTCAAGAAACCACGGATCGATCCTGGTAAGGGCGAAGAGTTCCTCGTTCGTCAACCCGAGGCGGATGGCATCCGCAACCTGCCACATCCGTTCGGGCACCGGCGTTCGAAGCTGCTGCTGAATACGCTCGACCGCTCCGCGCCGGTCGAATCCCTCCGGCGTTCCGCGATCCAACCCTAAGCGGGACGCCAGCCCGTTGAGGTCCAATTCCAAGGAGCGAATGGCCTTTTGCAACGATTCCTTAAAGGTTCTGCCGATCGCCATGACCTCTCCCACCGACTTCATTTGTGTGGTCAGAGTCGGATCGGCGCCTTTGAACTTCTGGAATGCGAACCGGGGAATCTTCACCACGACGTAGTCGATGGTCGGTTCGAAGGAAGCCTTGGTCACCCCGGTGATGTCGTTGGTGATCTCGTCCAGCGTGTACCCGACCGCGAGTTTGGCGGCGATTTTGGCGATCGGAAACCCCGTGGCCTTCGAGGCCAATGCAGAACTCCGGGAGACCCGGGGATTCATCTCGATCACCACCATGGCGCCGTTGTCAGGATTGATGCCGAACTGGATGTTGGAGCCGCCCGTATCGACGCCGATCTCACGGATGATCCGCACGGCGGCATTCCTCATGCGCTGGTATTCCTTGTCCGTCAGCGTCATGGTCGGAGCCACGGTGATGCTGTCTCCCGTATGGACACCCATGGGATCAAAATTCTCGATCGGACAGACGATGACGACGTTGTCCTTGAGATCCCGCATGACTTCCAGTTCGTACTCTTTCCATCCGATGAGAGACTGCTCGATGAGCACCTGCCCCACCGGGCTCATCGCCAGCGCCCACTCGATGAGTTTTTCGAACTCCTCCCGGTTGTAGACGGACGAATGATCGCGGGAAATCCGACGGAGTCCAAGACACGGACGGCTTCATCGCGATTGTGAGCGGTTCCGCTCTCCGGAACCTTTAATCCGATCCGTTGCATCGCCTGCTTGAACGCGTCCCGGTCTTCGGCCTTGTGAATCGCCTCGGCGGAGGCGCCGATGAGCTTGACCCCGAACTTTTCCAGGGTTCCGCGCTTAACCAGGCCCATCGTGATGTTCAACGCCGTCTGTCCTCCCATGGTCGGAAGGAGGGCATCGGGCCGTTCCCGTTCGATGACCTTCTCGACGACGTCCACGGTGATCGGCTCGACGTACGTCCTGTCGGCCAGTTCGGGATCGGTCATAATAGTGGCCGGATTGCTGTTGATGAGGACGACGCGAAACCCCTCCTCCTTCAATGCCTTGCACGCCTGCGTGCCGGAGTAATCAAATTCGCATGCTTGTCCTATCACGATCGGACCTGATCCGATCAGCAACACCGTGCGGATATCGGTACGTTTCGGCATATGAATGATCAACTGGTTTTCGGCATCGGGCCGATGGAAGGTTTATAGGGCGCGGGAGCCGGCGTCGTCTTTCCGGTGGCTCCGTGGTAATACTGCATGGTCTCGGGCATCCATGCTTCGATCTGGTTCATCCGGGTCACGTCCGACGGATGCGTCGAGAGAAATTCCGGAATGGCGTGCTGCGAGCGAAAACAGAGCTTATCGATCATCTGCCTGGGGCATCCGCTCATCCGTTCCCAGAACGGAACCGCCTCATGCGGATCGTATCCCGCCTGTGCCATCAGCCTCAGGCCGATGTAGTCGGCCTCGGATTCCTGCTTGCGGTTGAACGGCAGCGACACGTTGACGCCATAGGCGCCGAGCAACCCCTGAATGGCCGCGCCACTGGAATGACCGGAGGCCGCTGCGCCCAACGCACCAAGTTGTGCGATCTGATCGATGATGCTTCGGCTCATTCGTTCGACCCCGTGGCGCTGCAGCGCATGGGCGATTTCGTGTCCCATCACGGTCGCCATGCCGGCATCGTTCTTGGTGTGTTTCAAGATGCCCGTAAACACGGCGACTTTGCCTCCGGGAAGACAAAAGGCGTTCACCATCTTGTCGTCGTCAATGAGGGCGAACTCCCATTGATACTCGGGCTTGTTCGTCACTTCGGCGATTTTCTTTCCTACTCGCTGCACGAGATCGTTCTTCTCGGGGTCGTCGCTCAATCGCGCCTGACGCAAGACCTCGCGATACGCACTCATCCCAAACTCCAGTTCCTTTTCCTCGGAAAAGAAGATCAGCTGATCACGCGCAGTGCCCGGCGCGCGATAACAACCGCTCAGGCTGCCCATCAGGCCGCTCCATGCGCCCATTCCGAGCGCGGCATAGAGTCCCATCGCTCCGCGCACGCCCAGAGCCAACATGGTGCGACGACCGACCGGCGCGGCAAGCGCGCGCTCGACCAAAGTCCCTAGCTGCTCCTCTCCCTGTGCCTGCAGCATTCCCATTGGTTCGTCACGGCATCCACAGATACATGAATTGGGGCGTCCCTCCCCGCACCATGGAGAGCAGATCGATATTGGCCAGGCTGGCAAAGCCCGACCCCGTCCCCTGCAGAGCATGGGAATAGATATTGTTCTGATATTCTCCGGGACGCCGGTAGGTGACAACCCGCGCTTCCTTCAAACCGGCTTTTTTCTTGGCCTGTTCGATGGCTTCTTCCAGATAGCCGATATCGTCGACCAAGCCCGCTGCTTTGGCCTGCTCTCCCGAGTAGATTCGTCCGTCGGCCAGTTTCTTGATCTGCTCCGCTGAAAGGTTCGGCCGACCTTCCTGCACCACCGTCAGAAACCGCTGATAGAATGAATCGATGACACTCTGAAAGATGGCTTTCTCCTCCGGGGTCATCATGCGAAACGGCGATCCCATATCTTTCCTGGGACCGGAGGTAATGGCGTTCGCTTCCACTCCGACCTTCTCCAACAAGCCCCGGGCGTTGACCGTCAGCATGATCACTCCGATGCTGCCGGTCACGGTCGAAGGGTGAACCAGCACGGAATCCCCTGCCATGGCCAGATAGTATCCGCCGGACGCCGCGACATCCATCATGGAGATGACGACCGGAACCCTCTTGGCCGCTTTGAACGTCTTGAGCTCATGGTACAGGATGTCCGAGGCCGTCACTGTTCCTCCCGGGCTGTTGACGCGCACGACCACCGCCTTCACCTTGTCGTCCTTGGCCGCCCTGGAAAGCTCCTCTTTAAACGTCGCCAGCATATTGGGCTGAGGAATGATACCGTCTCGGTCCTGAGAGGCGATGACCCCGGATAGATCGAGCAGCAGCACTTTTCCGTCGCCTGTGCCGCTGAGAACCGTCTCCTGCACCGGACCGGGAGGCTGAATGAGATTCACGGTAATGCAGCCTGACAGGGACAGCATCGCCCCCGCGATACAGAAGCGCACGGCACCTTTCACGGTACGTTGATAGAGCTTATGAGCCATATGATTTCTCCATGACGCCCACGAAATCCTCAAACAAATAGGCCGAATCATGCGGCCCGGGAGAGGCTTCCGGATGGTATTGTACCGAAAAGACCGGCTGCTCCACACAGGCAAGGCCTTCGACCGATTGATCGTTCAAACTCACATGGGTTACCGCCACCCTGCCGAATACGGTCTCGACGACCGGCGGCGGTTCTGACACCGCGGTCTGTCTTGCGGAGACCTGAACGGCAAAATTGTGGTTTTGGGACGAGATCTCGACCTTTCTCGTGCGCAGATCCATCACCGGATGATTTGCGCCATGATGGCCGAACTTCAGTTTATAGGTCTTGAGTCCCATGGCGAGGCCGAGAATCTGATGACCCAGACAGATGCCGAAAATCGGACGACGCCCGATCAAACTCCTCACCGCCTCGATGGCATAGGGCACGCCTTCGGGATCGCCCGGACCATTCGACAAAAAGATTCCGTCCGGCTTGAGCGCCTCGACGTCCTCAGCCGTCGTCGAGGCCGGAACGACCGTGACGTCGCATCCGACGTCGACCAGACGGCGCAGAATATTCTGCTTCACCCCGAAATCATAGGCGACGACTTTCCATCGCCGGCTCGACCTCGCCCGCCGGTCGTCGAGCGACGGCGCCCACTCTCCGGATCCGTGAGCCCATTGATACGCTCGCGCGCAGGTCACCGCCGCAGCCAGATCGACGCCCACAATTCCGGGAGCGTGTTTGGCTTTTTCGACCGCACCCGCTTCGCTGGCTGCACCGTGAGTAATCACGCCGGGCTGGGAACCGTGCTGCCGGAGGTGTCTCGTCAACGCGCGGGTATCCAGTCCCTCGATGGCCACGACCTTGGCCGCCTGGAGATACTCGTGGAGTTGCTGACGGCTGCGCCAATTGCTGCTGAGGACGCTCCCCTCCTTGATGACGAACCCTTCCGCCCAAATCCGGCGTGACTCGACGTCGTCGGGCGTCAGACCGTAATTCCCGATGTGCGGAGACGTCATCGTGATGATCTGCCCCTTGTACGAAGGATCGGTCAGTACCTCCTGATACCCGGTCATCGCGGTGTTGAACACCACTTCACCGGCGGTGTCCCCTTCATACCCCAGCGCCTGTCCTTCGAACACCGCTCCGTCCGCCAAAGCCAGCAGCGCCCTGCTCATACTTGTGACTCCCGTCTGGAGACCAGCCGCGTGACTTTCATAGCCAGAAGCGCGATGCCCAGCCCCATGTTTATCATGTAGAGAGAGCGGACCGGCATATGCAACCGAAAAAACGCCTCGAAGGCAGCCTTCCGAGCCTGTTCGTCCTTCACGGCAAACGCCTCCGCTTGAAGCGCCGCAGCCTGCGGGTGCAGCACCAGGACGATCACGCACAGCAGGATGCCCATCAGCGTCAGCAGCACGACCTCGAGCCGGCTCACGCTCACCGCCGGATGACCGCTCCACTGGCGGCAGACCGCGATGGCCACCAACAAGGCCATGGCCACGACCACCAATCGGTTGTACCCTTCAAATGCCCTGGTAAGCAAAAATCCTCCCGAGTCTTGGCCGCCCAGCGTATTGAAGACCGCCGGGATCACCGCGCCGATCAAGACGATCAATCCGCCGACCCACGTGGCCAGTGCAAGCAGCTCCAACGTCAGTCCGCACAGCAACCCCCGATACACCCACCGATTCACCGTATCGACCGGCTGATGAAGGCCCCGACAAGACACCGGCTCCGATTCCTGTTCATTCGATGCGTGACTCCACTATATGAGGCCGGTGCATGGTTGCCGCCGAGCGTGGCATCGCCTGTATGACGGCTCACCGCGCATCGCATCATCCACCGGCCGCTATGACTCCGTGTCGAATGCGATCTTCCCTCCGACAATCGTCGTACAGACGCGCCCCTTCACTTTCCATCCGGCAAACGGCGTATTTCGGCTTTTCGAGCGAAACTTGATCGGATCCACTTCCCACTGGGCTTGAGAATCGACAATCGTCACATCGGCATCGGCCCCGACCGCCAGCGTCCCTTTTTTGAGACCGAACGCAGCCGCCGGGGCGGTGCTCAGCTTGGCCACCGCGTCCTCGAGCGTCAGGACGCCCTCTTCGACAAGCGCCAAGGTCAGAGACAGAGCCGTCTCCAATCCCACGATGCCGAACGGCGCTTCCGTGAACCCTTGCTGCTTCTCCTGTGTGGCATGCGGAGCGTGATCGGTGGCAATAACGTCGATGGTACCGTCGCGCAATCCCTGCTTGATCGCCTGGACATCTTTCCAGGTTCGAAGGGGAGGATTCATCTTCGCACAGGTGTCATACCCGCGGACAGATTCCTCGGTGATCGTGAAGTGATGCGGACAGGCTTCCGCCGTCACGCGAATTCCACGCGCTTTGGCCTCACGGACCATGCGGACGGATCCTTCCGTGCTGATATGAGCCAGATGCAGCCGCGCGCCGGTCAACTCGGCCAACGCAACGTTCCTGGCCACCATAACGTCTTCTGCCGCCGAGGGAATGCCGGGGAGTCCCAGTTCGGTGGAAATGAGCCCCTCGTTCATGCAGCCGCCCTCGGCCAGGTGGAGATCTTCGCAATGGTCCACGACCGGTATGTCGAACGCCAAGGCATACTCCATGGCTCGCCGCATGACCAGACTGTTCATCACAGGTTTCCCGTCGTCGGAGATCGCCACACAGCCCGCGCGCCGCAGATCGCCGATTTCCGCCAACTCTTTGCCTTCCGAGCCCTTGGTAATGGCTCCGATCGGCAGCACGTTGGCTAACCCGGCCGCCCTCGCCCGCTCGAGCATAAACTCGGTAATGGCTTGATTATCATTGACTGGATTCGTATTGGGCATACAGCACACCGTGGTGAAACCACCGGCCACGGCAGCGGCCGCACCGCTCTGGATGGTTTCCTTGTACTCAAAGCCCGGCTCTCGAAAATGCACATGGAGGTCCACGAACCCTGGGACCACCAGCCGCCCCTTGGCTGAAATCTTCTTGGCATGGAGCGGAGCGTCAAGCGCCGATCCCAGCGCGGCAATACGTCCCTGGTTGATCAAGACATCGCCTACGCCGTTGTATCGTCCGGGGTCGATGATGTGTCCGCCGGTGATGAATATCGTCACGTCAATCTCCTCAGTGTTCCTATCTCGTCTCTCGTCGATTCTCACGCTTCGCCTTCCGTGAGTCAGGCGTCATTCGGTCAGTTCGCCCCCGACAGGAGGTAGAGGATGCCCATCCGAACCGCCACGCCATTGGCCACTTGATCAAGAATGACCGATGAAAGACTGTCGGCGACTTCCGGCGCAATTTCCACGCCGCGATTGATGGGACCGGGGTGCATGACGATTGCTCCCGGATCGGCCAACTTGACCCGTTCACCCGTCAAACCAAAGAGCCGTGCATATTCGCGAATCGTGGGGAACAGCGCCCGCCCCTGCCGTTCCAGCTGCAGTCTCAACATCATGATCACCTGCACACCGGCGAGTCCTTCGTCCAAATTACGGTACACCCGCGCCCCCAGCCGCTCCACTCCCCAGGGCATCATGGTCGGCGGACCGATGAGCCGCACCTCCGCCCCCAACTTCGACAGCGCGTAGATGTTGGAGCGAGCCACGCGGCTGTGGGCGACGTCGCCGACGATCGCGACCTTGAGGCCCTCGAACGACAATCCGCGCTGGCGGATGGTGTAGAGGTCGAGCAGCGCTTGAGTCGGATGTTCGTGCCATCCGTCGCCTGCGTTGATCACGGATGACTTCACCCCTCGCGCCAGCGCTTCGGCCGCGCCGGCCGACGGGTGGCGTAAGACGATGATGTCCGCCTGCATCGCCTCGATGTTACGGGCGGTATCGAGCAACGTTTCACCCTTGACCACGCTGCTCGACGAAGGAGAAAAATTGATCACGTCGGCGCTGAGGCGTTTCGCGGCCAATTCGAACGACGTCCTCGTTCTCGTGCTGGGTTCAAAAAACAGATTGACGACGGTTCGGCCCCGCAACGCAGGGACCTTTTTGATCTCCCGCCCGGTCACTTCCTTGAAGGAATCCGCGGTATCGAGGATGAGGGTGATTTCCTCGACTGACAAGGGCGCCAGACTGAGCAAGTCCTTGCGTTTAAGGCTCATACGTCCCTCCTGCACGGGAATGCGTCACGGCCCCATGTCCTCTCTTGACCAGAATCGCCCACGGCACGGATCTCACGATCGCGAGATGACCACTCGATCCTCTTCACCAGCCTCCTCCAACAGCACTTGAATCTGTTCTTCCCGTGAGGTCGGAATGTTCTTGCCGACGTAGGTCGCCTTGATCGGCAATTGACGATGGCCCCGATCGATCAGGACGGCGAGTTGGATTTCGGCCGGGCGGCCCAAGTCCATCAGTCCATCCATGGCAGCCCGAATCGTCCTTCCCGTGAACAGCACGTCGTCAATCAGCACGATGATCTTGTCCGAGATATCGAACGGAACCGAGGTCTTGCGTAAAACCGGCTGCTCCTTCCTCAAAGCTAAATCATCCCGGTAGAGGGTGATGTCCAACTCTCCCATGGGCACCGTCACTCCCTCAATGTCATGAATGCGCCGTACCAGCCGATGGCCGAGATGGACCCCGCCGGTCCTGATCCCGACCAAAGCCAACTGAGCCACGCCCTTGTTCCGTTCCAGGATCTCGTGGGCGATCCGCGTGACGGCCCGGCTGATATCGCCGGCATCCATCACCGGCTTTTCTTGCGTAGGATCATTCTTCACGTGAGACATCGTCCGCGTCCGGGCATAAAAAAACCTCCCCGCCAGAACGTGGCGAGAAGGCCTCGAAGTTTCGACCGGCACGAGCCGGGGCTTGGTTCATGTCCTGCTCCTTGCTCACCTCGCAGGATGAGCATTAAAGGTTTCGGCATCTTACCGAGCTTCGCGGAAGACTGTCAAGACAAGACCGGGGTTAAGGGACGCGCGTGAGGCTCATTCGCACACAAGTCCTTTCAACGTATTGACAAGGCCGCGGCTTCATACCTTGATGACCTGATACAAGGTTAAACCCGCTTTCAGCGTCGCTTTGGGTAACACGTTCCGATGCATACGAAACGTCGGTAAAGTGTCCACCGGTTCTTGCCAGGCAAGTCTGAATCCCCACGAGCGCCAGAATGCTCCGAGGCCTGCAGGGCCCGTCACAAATGCGCCTCCTCCGCTGCGTAATGCACCGCCGAGTTCGCCGACGGCCGATGCGAGAAGGACCGGATCCGCACCGACGGCATACGGAATCCAGAAATAGGCCAGATCATGAAGATCTGGGGATGGACGATCCGTCCCGCCTTTCCCATCCAGCCGCAATTTGATCCCGGCGAGCCAATCCCACCGCTTGAGACCGGCGCAGATCGTCCACAATTGCTGTGCCTGTTTCTGCGCCAGCGCCGGAACGCTGACCCACGCCGTGTAATTCCGCGGACGATCGAACGGCACACACGTGGCGATGACTGCATCGCCGTTGGCGATGAGGACGCGCCGGGCTTCGGTGAGCATCTTCCCGATTTCGCGATCTTGCTGGGCGGAATCCTGGATATAATCCGCGACAAACGGCTGCGCCGCAGTCTCTCCGATCTCTGCACCGTCCTCAGGGTAGAACAGCACGGCGCCATAGGCGTCAGGGGGATCGATCGGCGGCAGCGCCGGAACGAACAGCGATCGCCAATCGACCGGACTCACCGTCGTCTCGGCTACAGGTTGATCCCGATGACCTTCCGGTAACGCAACGCGCAACCGCGACTCACGATGCCTGTCCCGCAAGATCACACTTCCTTCGGCGACAAAGGCCACGCGATCGCACGGATTCACCTTATTGATCACGGGGGTCACATAAGGCAAGCCCGCTGAATCGTCGGCCAGCGTGGCCTTTTGAAGCGAATCCCCTTTGTAGGTCAGACAACAACCGTGCGCCGCATCAAAGTACCGCAGCGGCGGCGACGGGGCCGGGAGCCAACGCACTTCATGAGCGCGCACCTGGTCCATGAACACGGTGTGGACATCGCGATGTCCCTCCACGTGTGGAGTGAAATAGGAACAGAACAGCCGAAAGGCCGCTTCCGATGGATAGGTGGGTAAGCCTCGATACCGAAGCGGAGTGGGAGCCGAACGAGTCTGACACTGATCATCATACAGCCCGCGGATCAACTCGAACGCGGCCGATCCGGTGCCGGGCAGCAGCGACTTAAAGAGTTCGACCACCGGCAGAAAGTCGATGTTCGCCCAATTCATGGCACCCATGCAGGACATGAATCGACTGTCGGAGAAATCTCCGTTCTTGAGGAGGTACAATGCGTCCTTCCGATGGCGGATCCTGGCGATTCCGACTTTGTCTATGGACACATCCTCGTCTCGATAGAACCAGCGGACTTCCTCTATCGGCACCTGCATGGCCTGTGCGGCCATGCCCCGCAGATCATCGGAGGTGAGACGCTGCCACCCCGGTCTCGTCGCAAGGTTCAGCATCGTCTCATTCACCAGTCCGGCCGGCTTGATGCCGACCCATGCGCCCCAATCCAGCCGGATCCTGGCTCGCAAGAGGATAGGCTTTCCTTGGATATCCTCGCCCCATTCGCATTCGTGGAGGGGATGCCCGGCGGGGTCCGTCGCAAGAATGCGCCGGCCGTCAGAACGATAAAACACGAGGTGACCGGTGAGTTGGCGGACTACCCGCCCGCCTGCCTGTTCAACACCTTCAAGGAACGCCAGATTACCGGGGAACCGAATATGACCGGGAGTCTTAACCGCAACAAGGGCAGGATCAGCCATCTCACTAACTTATGAAAGGAATCACTGTGGCCGCCGTATTCAGCATTCGGTCATTCGCGGATTTGGCCGCTGCCCAGGACGACAAACTTCGAACAGGTGAGTTCCTGCAGTCCCATAGGCCCGCGCGCGTGGATCCGCGAGGTACTGATTCCGATCTCCGCCCCAAGACCGAACTGATATCCGTCGTTCAATCTCGTTGATGCATTGACCAATACGGCGCTCGCGTCGACTTCCCGAAGAAATCGCATGGCCTTTTGATAATTGCCGGTCACAATGGCCTCGGTATGGTGAGATCCGTAGCGGGCGATGTGCTCCAACGCTTCGTCGATATTCTTCACGACTTTGACGGCCAGGGTCAGATCCAGAAATTCCTTTCCGTAGTCGTCATCGGCCGCCGGCTTGGCCAACGAGGAGAGTTGACAGGTCTTCGGACATCCTCGTACTTCCACCTTCGCCGCGGACAGCTTCTCGACAAATCCGGCCAACCATGTACGGGCGATTCCGTGATGGACCAGCAGCGTCTCCATCGCATTGCAGGTGGACGGCCGTTGCACTTTGGCGTTGAGCGCGATCCGGTCTGCCATCGCGGCATCCGCATCGTCATCCACGTAGATGTGACACACTCCTGCGTCATGTTTGAGCACCGGAATGGTGGAATGCTCCGCCACCGTTCGCATGAGAGACTCGCCCCCGCGCGGAATGATGAGATCGACATACCGGTCCTGCTTTAGGAAGATAGGAACCGCCTCACGATCCGCTCGCGTGATGAAACCGATCGCGCCAGAGGGGATACCGGATTTTTCAGCCGCTTCAGACAGCGCGGCCGCGATCGCTCTGTTGGAGTGAATCGCTTCACTGCCTCCGCGAAGAACGCAGGCATTGCCCGATTTCAAACACAGCGCTGCGGAATCTGCGGTGACGTTCGGACGGGATTCGTAAATGATGCCGATGACGCCGATGGGAACCCGCACTCGTCCGACCTGCATCCCGTTGGGTCGAATCCACATCTTGGGGGTTTCACCCAGCGGGTCGGCCAACTTCGCCACCTCCCTGATACCGTCGGCCATTTCGGAAATCCGTGAAGGCGACAACCGAAGCCGATCCGCCATGGCCTTTCGCTCGGGTGCTGCGCCGAACGCGTCGAGGTCCTGCTCATTCGCGGCCAATATCGGTTCTGACCGCTCTTCCAACGCGTCGGCCATGGCCGACAATGCCCGATTCTTTACAGACGTCGACAGCGTGGCGAGTTGCCCTGAAGCTTGCCGTGCCCGTTTGACCAGAGTCTCTATGTATTCTTCAGCGGATTGTTCCGGAACCTCGGAATACTCGACGGGTTCCTTCGGTTCGGCGGGCAGCGTACTGTCTCGGGTCTTGTCAGCCATTACCATCCTGCTTTCTTCAACATATTACCTTTGTACGCCGAACAGAATACCGTGGGGCTTTCCAAGGGGTCAAGGCGCTTGATCAACGTTCCCCAGTGGGGTTCCCGCCACCTCGCAACATCCACGGCTCCTCTTCTAGAAGGAAGAGGCGGGCGGCACCATGATGTTGCCAGATGGACCCGATGAATCCGAAGGCTGCGAGTTCGCTTGATTGGATTGATTCGATCCGGTCGGAAACTGGTTCATCGCGTTTGGAGGAGGCACGTTGACGGGCACAGTAGATGGAAACGCACCGGCCATGGAGGGATTGGGGAACTGAAAAATCCAGTCACGATAGCTCTTCTTGCCGTCGAAGTGGCGAACGGGCAATGGGAACTCATGCTTCCGAATCGGCTCCGCAACGCTTCTGCTCCGAACCCCCATAATGCCGCCGTAAGGGCCCTTGAGATATTCCCACTCTCCATGGGTCATGGGATCTCGATAGGCCTTGCGGAGAAACGGCTTGGGTAATCGCGTTAACTCGACCAAGGACTGGGGATACACTTCCCCCTGGGTGACGCGGCCGGCCTTCATCGTAGCGGAATACAGCGCCAGAGCATTTTGGATTTCAATGCCCTTGGTCAGCAAATCCGCTTCCTGTTCACGTTGAATCATGCCTTTCCATTGCTTGGCCGCAGTGGTGGTCGCAATGCCGATCAGGACGATCGCAAACATGAGAAACAGATAGGTGATGCCGCGCTCATCGCCGAACAACCTTCCCACGCGATGGCTCCTAGGGCTCAGAGGCGGATTCTTCGGACAGCGGAACCGCATATTCGAGATGAGAATTTCGATCCTGCAACATGACGCTATCCGGCGTGATCAATTTCACGATCACGTGATTTTCAAGGATCTCTCCTTTGCCGGCGACATACACATCGTCATTCTTCGTCAACACGGCCAGGTCACGGGCCTTCTCACGATCTCCTCCTTCCTTCCGCACAAAGCCCAAATAATGAAATTGTGCCAACTCCGTCAGAATCACTTGTTGCTGTTGGGCGGTGTCCGGGACGGCGTCAGATGAAGGCCCTGCCGCCTCAGCCATGCCCGGCAAGGAGAAAATATTCCGGGGCATGACAAACGAGAGATTTCGCTGATCCCGCGAGGATGTCAACAGATCAAGTTGGACATGCAAGCCGCTGCCGTGATCGTTCCGTCCTTGCTGAGCAGAATGTCGGCCCGAGACGTTGGTGAGGGGCATACGAGGCGGCTCTTCCGTCGTTGACCATAACCACATGCCGATTCCTCCCCATACCGCCAGAAGAACCGCCAATAGACCCGCTTTCTTATGCCCGCCACTCATCGACATGCCAGGTTTCTTACTGTGATGATCCGATCAATGCTTCACTTACCTTAAGATACGTGGCGATCTTAATGTTAAACGTCAACATTTGATCCTGGTGTTCTGGTGCCTGCATCAAATCGACGTCCTCGATATAAACCAATTCCTCGGCGGTCTCGAGATCGTACAGAAACCGCCGAAGATCCTCATACTTGCCGGTCATTGTCCCTTGCAGAATGCCGCGGGTGATGTGGGAGACAGGCGTGGGCTCTGTCTTGTAGGAAAGAGCCGGAAGAGCCACGTGATTTCGCTTGGCCTCATCCGTGATGCCCAGCGCCAGCGGAGCGAAATCCCGTTCATCGGGAAGAGCCGTCCATACCTCCGCCAAGTCCTTTCTCGCCTGCCGTGCCTCCAGGTGGAACTGATGCGCTTTGCGGCCCTGCAACCATTCCCGTTCGAATCGAGCTAATTGCATGTCGGCCGATTCGACTCCAAAAGACATGCTCAGCCAGAGGAGTCCAAACAGTAATATGGTAAGCCCCACCCACGGCGCCAACGGCCCATACGGACTCTTGAGAACCTCGATCAGTCGATTCATGCGCCGGAGGCCTTCTCGCGGTTGTACTTTAATGAAAGATCGAACTCGACCAGCCCGTCCCCACCCACATGGTGCTGCCCAAGGACGGGATCCCGAAAGACAGGGTGGTCCTGGAGTTTCATCGTCAAGGCCGTAATGTCTTCAACCGTGATGGCCGCGCCTGTCAGATGGACCACCCTTCCCACAGAATCGAGCCGAACGCTCTTGATCGAGACGCGTTGAGGAATCGCCTCCTCGAGGCCGGATAGAAATTGGGTCCATGAAAAGTTTCGCTTGGCGAGCAATTCGTTGGCCAAACTCACCTCGGCCGGCAAAATGTTCAGACTGTGAGCCGACAGATCGATCCCTTCCTTCCGAGCGCCAGCCACAAGTTGGCGGTCCTGATCCCGGATTTGATCAAGACGCGTCTGCATCTCGCGCAGTTCTGCAAGTCGATTCATCGTGAGCGCGAGAGTCCATGCGATCCACAGACAGGCCAGAATACAGAGTGTGGCAAGTCCTGCCCGCACCGGTTTGACGTACCATCGGTAGCGGCTGGCAAGGTCGAGATGAAAATATTGCGTGCTGCTCGACCCAGGCAGAAATATCCTGCCTAATGCCACGACAGATGAATGCTTCAGCATACTCATCGTTTAGATCATCCCGGCCACTACTGGAAGGGCTTCCAGGGATGCCGTGCCGCCGCCGGTCTTCCATCCTAGCGAGTCGATATGATTCCAGGTCACACTTTCCACGGTCACGCCGAGTTCCCGGTTCAGTGCCGCCCCCCAATGCTGGCAGGAATCGGTTGCCATGAGGATGATTTCCTTTGCTTGCACCTGGGGGTGCTGCTCCTGACAAGCGAGAAACGACGCCGAGATTTCCCTCAATACTCTGTCCTCGACGTTGCCACCCGCCTGGGCCGAATGCACCGGATCTTCGGGAAGAAGCTTTGTCCGGACGAACACCGGCCGCCGGTCATGAAAGATGAAACACGTCAGCGCGCCATCGAGCACCGTAACCCATGCCAGATCATGGTGCAGCCTACGACGACCGCCCGCGGCTCGCAGCCAGAGGTTAAAGGAGCTGAAACTCGTCACACCCACTTCCCGCGGGACCAGGCCGGCCGCCTCGCATACCGCTTCGTATTGATGGAGGATGCTGTCTTGAATGACGACAACCAGGACGACGTGAGAATTGTCATCCGCCCCGGATGCTGGAAATACCTGCCAGACCAACTTGGTGCCGACAAGCGGAAGGCGCTGCTCCTGTCCGAGTCTCCACCGGATGAGGGCTTCGAGTTCCTCGCTCCTCGACGGCAAGTGATCCAGAGAGAGAACAATCGTTCGCACAGCCAAATCCGGCAACACCAGAGTGATTGCTTTGGGCAGCTCCGACATTCCGATTTTCTCCGTCAACCGGCTCCGGCTGCCGGAGCTCACCAGGGAACGAAGCCGTTCCTCCAGCACGGCATGATTGATCACATTGGGATCAATCGGCGACAGCTTGATCGAATCTGCCGGCAGGGGCGACGAATGGCATCGATAGCGATGCCTACCACGCCACGTGCGAATGTGCTCCCCCCACACCAATCCACGGCTCCCGACCTTCAGACAAAACCTCGGTTTACCGCCGAATCCGAGCACCTAGCTTTCCTCGTTGAACGTGACGCGATTGATCTCGCGTAAGGTGGAGGAGCCGTCTATTACCTTTCGCACGGCGGATTGCCGCAAGGTGATCATGCCCGACGTCACCGCTCGATAACGAATTTCGGACAGCGGCCGCTCAGCCAAAATCATTTCCTTGATCTCATCGGTCAAGTCCAAGAATTCGGTGATGCATTTTCTCCCACGGTAACCGGTCCCCAGGCATTCTTGACATCCCTTTCCCTGATAGAAGGGAAGGTCTTTGTATTCTTCATAGTCCAGTCCTGATTCCTGAGCGAGGGCTTGATCGAGCTTGACCGCCATCCGACAGGCCGAACACACGATTCGAATGAGCCGCTGCGCCAACACGCAGTTGAGCGCGGCCAAGAAGTTGTACGAATCGATCCCCATGGACGCAAAACGTCCGATCACGTCGAAGACGTTATTGGCATGGACGGTGGTCAGGACAAGATGCCCGGTTAACGCCGATTGGATGGCAATTTGAGCGGTTTCAGCATCGCGAATTTCGCCGACCATGATCTTGTCAGGATCATGACGCAGGATCGAGCGTAATCCCCTGGCAAAAGTGAGGCCTTTTTTCTCATTGACCGGGATTTGCACAACCCCCGGCAGCTGGTACTCGACGGGATCTTCGATCGTGATGAGCTTGTCCTCTTTCACGTTCATTTCAGTGATGGCCGCATACAAGGTGGTCGTCTTTCCGCTACCGGTCGGACCGGTCACCAGCACCATGCCGTACGGCCTCGTAATAGCGCGCCGGAATCGTTTGAGGTCTTCTTCGTTGAACCCCAATCGGTCCAGCCGCAGCGCAGACACGCCGGTCGTAATCGCCTCCCGATCCAGAATCCGGATAACCACCGATTCTCCGAAGACGCTGGGAAGGATCGAGACCCGAAAATCCACCGTCTTGCGCTCCAGCCTCATCCGAAAGCTGCCGTCCTGCGGCACGCGGCGCTCCGCGATATCGAGATCCGACATGACTTTGAGCCGCGAAACCAACGGCGCGTGCAATCGAATGTCGAGAGGTTCCATGGCCGGCACGAGAATCCCGTCGACACGAAATTTGACCTTCGTCGCGCGATCCGCGGCTTCGATATGGATGTCGCTCGCGCGCCGTTGCATCGCACTCAACATGATGGAGTCGAGAAGTTTGACGGCCGGGCTTTGGTCTTCCCCGCCCTGGTCGATCGTGAGGATTTCATCTCCCCGTTCGTCCTCCTTTACGAGAACGGACCGGTACTCCGCCTCCAGCTCGCGGAGCGCTTGGCTTGAACCTTCGCTGCGGTCCAACGCCAGGAGAATGGCATTGCGCGGGCTGACCACGAGATCCAATTCGCGGCCGAGCAGCAATTCCAGTTCATCGAGTGCAAGCAGGTTGTAGGGATCAGGGATGGCGACGACGAGCCGGCTCCCCTGTTCGGCGATGGGAACGAACGGATGGCGCTGCATCAGCTTGACCGACAGGGAACCATAGAACGACTGGTCCACACGGAAGTCCGTCAAGGGATCGAACGGAAGCCCGAACTGGAGCGCCAGCGCCCGTGCAAGCTGCTCCTCGGACAAGAGCCCCTCGCTCACCAGAGTTTGTCCGAGACCGGCCGACACCCCATGCAGCCGGTCGAGCGTCTGCTCGACTGTCTGCCTGGGCAGCAGCCCTTCGTTCACAAGCACGTCTGCCAACGTCGGTCTCCCGCCGCTCTTGGTCACCAATCCCTGTACACGACTCATTCGAATCCCCTCACGGTGAAGGAGGCTCCCCTTACACCGTTCCCGCCATCTGGAAGACCGGCAGATACATGACGATCACAATTCCGCCGACCAGCACTCCCATGACCAGTAGGAGGACCGGTTCGATCCAGGTGGTCAACTGGGTCAACCGAAGATCGAGATCTCCCTCATAGAATTCCGCGACATCATGAAGCATCGCCTCAAGCGCGCCAGTTTCTTCTCCGACCGAAAGCATCTCGATCGCCAGTTTCGGAAAGACACCGGGTCGGCCCAACGCGGCAGCCAAGGTGGTGCCTTCGCGAATGTCATCGACAGCTTCACCGATTCCCCCGGCAATGTATCGGTTGGAGACCGCCCCTTTGGTAATCTGTAACGCATCGACCAGGGGAGTCCCCCCGGCGAGGATCGTTCCCAACGTCCGCGCCAATTGGATCGTATGATGTTTCACGAAAATCTGCCCTAGAAGAGGCGCCCGCAGCAGCATTCGATCCGCCGCTAGGTGACCAGGCGGCGTCGCATAATAGGCCCGTCCGGCCAATAGCACGGCCGCGAGCGATACCGCCGTCGGGATCAGATACGCGTGTGCCGCCGTGACGAGATCGATCAATGCCTGCGTCGCGACCGGCAAGGTCTTGGCCGATTCACTATAGACGGAGATGAATGTGGGCATGACATACGCCAATAAGAATCCGACGACCCCGACGCCGACGAGAATCAGAAACCCAGGATAGGCAAGAGCTTTTGCCACCTTCTGGCGAAGTCCGAGCATCAACTTCAAATAGGTGATGAAACGCTGCAATACGTCCCCCACGTTTCCCGATTGCTCGCCAGCCTTGAAGGTGGCGATATAGAGCTCGGAGAAATATGCGGGATGTTTGGCAAGCGCCTCGGAAACGGAAGCGCCGCCGCGAATATCCTGCCTCACCATCCGGAGTACCTGTTGAAACCCCGAATGGCGCGCCCGTTCGATCAAGAGATCCCACACGCGGAGCACAGGCAATCCGGCCTTCACTAATGCCAGCAACTCCTGATTGAAGATGAGGAACTCTCCGAGAGGCAGTCCACGGAACGGCGAAAGACTGAGAGTGGAACCGCCGACCGCTCCGCCACGGCGTTGAAGTTTGAAAACGAGATACCCCTGTCCTTCAAGTTTGGCGCGGACGAGTTGCTCCTCCTCGCCTTCGACTTGACCGTCCAAGGTCGATCCATCCGGGCGAGCGATTCTGTACGAAAAGACCGGCATGGCTCGATTCACAGACCAGGTTGAGGTCTATCCGTCTTAGGGAATCGACTCCGGAACTCCTGGGACAGATGCTCGTCCCCTCCGACCTTCCGGAAGCCGGAGCGCCTGACCGATTTCGATGGCGTTGCCCGAAAGCTGATTGATCTCGCGCAGCTGGTGCAATGAGACATGATGCCTCTTGGCCAGACTCCACAATGTGTCTCCGTATTTCACGAAGACGGTGCGAGGTGCAGGCTCGCCATAAGAAAAATCCCTATCGCTTGCCATGTCGTCATAGTCCACCGACGTACCCATCAATGCCGCAGGCGTGGCGACCATGGCTGTCTTTTGCGCCTTACGACCGGATCCTTCTCGAAAGGCCGGCAGGACATCCTGAATCCCGTCTTTGGACATGCCGGACTTGGACAGATGTTTTTGCAGCCGCTTTAACTGGCTGTGCAATTGAAGGCTGCTGCGAGAGAGTCGCTCCCGTTCTGCCCGGGCTGTCATCAGTTCTTCGCGCTGGAGTTCGATCACTTGTTTGGCTTCGGCGACGCGACGTTCCGCCTCCCGGACCCGGCCTTCGAGCTGAGCACGAGCCACCTGCGCATCCGCCAGTTCCTGCCGCCGCACGTCCAACTCGGCCCTTAACTCCGTGATCGTGCGTTGCGTATCTCTGACCTGGGTCTTGAGCGTGTCGATGCTCAACTGGAGGTCGACTACCTCTGGTTCTGCCATCGGTTCCAGTTCTCCGCAGGCAGCGTTCGACAAAGCCACAAGAAACAGAACGACACCCGCGCCGAGCCGAACCAGGCGCTCGCATGCACAGATCTTACGGCCGATGAGCTTCATCCCCGTTACCATCGATTGTACGGAACTCCGTTCGTCCCGACGAAGTCGGACCCTGAAAAGACGTCGATGACGCCTTCTTCGACACCCCCGGTGATCTCCTGCCACGTGGTTTCGGAATTGGTGAACGGATCCTTGGGAACGGTCCGCAGGTAACCGGTACCGACCAATATCTGCAGGGAAGCTGGAAATTTTCCCTGATCCGCACGATGTTGATCGAGGACGTCACGCAATGTGAAAAGATCCTGTCGCAGCGCGGCTTCTCGGGCCTTGATTAAAGAGGCTTGGTATGTTGGTATCGCCATCGTCGCCAATATCCCGACGATTGAAACGACGATCAACAACTCGATCAACGTAAAACCGTTCGGCATCCGCACCGTACGGTTACCAATCGCGATATTTGGTTCCATCAAGCGCGACGTCATCGCTTTTCGTCATTACATCGTAGATGTCTTCACCGCACCAACTCGACGCGTCAGGCGCATCCTTGTAGCAACGGAATCGCCAGTCCGCCTTTCCGGTCAACGGATCGATGGGAAGACTCCTCAAGTAACGCCGGATCGTCGAGCCTCGGACCGTCGCTTCCTCACCGGTGAGAGTCACTCCGAGCAACACGTTCAGGGATTTTGGATAGCCATAGAGGCTGCTGACCTCCTTACAGGTCAGCTTGTTCTTAAGACACACGGGGCCGACCAGCACATCGCCATCC
Organism: Nitrospira japonica; assembly: GCF_900169565.1. Classification (NCBI taxonomy): domain Bacteria; kingdom Pseudomonadati; phylum Nitrospirota; class Nitrospiria; order Nitrospirales; family Nitrospiraceae; genus Nitrospira; species Nitrospira japonica. The sequence continues at coordinate 3,910,398 of NZ_LT828648.1, forward strand.
CGATTCCATTCCAGCTTGAACGTATCGATGGCCGCCCGGACGATCCGCAGGTGCTGTCGCAACTCTACTTCGTGCGCTCGTTTGGTCGACAGGCGGCTCAACGGAAGCGCCACGGACGCGAGGATCATCACGATCGTCAGCGTCACCATCAATTCCAGAAGCGTGACGCCGGACTGTTTCACCGCACCCTCACGATCCCCCTTCCGTCGAAGGACGGTGGAGAGGATCCTCCCGGCGTATCCTTGAGCGATACGCTCACGGGGGATACGCCCGGGGCCTTCGCCACAAACGTCGCGGTCACGGTTCGTCCGCCGCCGGACGCCCGCGGCGCGTTCGAGGCAATCGTAAATTCGACCGGGGCGTCCTCCTCCAAACCGGTTCCCGATTCAGACGGGGTCCGGTCGGCCGGCACCACATCGCCGTAGGCCAGCGACTTGAGCTGCAAGACTTTCGAATCGAACCGGAGTTGGAACAGTCCGTCGGCGGAAGTGCGTAGCCGCTCATCGTTGAATGACAGCTTGAATTCCTTGCCCACCGATACGACGGAACTCTCGGGTTTGATCGAGACGATTTGCCCGACCGTGGCCATGCGGGCCAGGGAAGCAACCGCGGTCTTGCCTTGCCCATTTGTTTTCGCAATACCGCCGGCCGGCACGCCCATCACCCCTGAATTCAAGAGCTTGGCACCGGAAATGGTCTTCCCCTGCGGCGTGAACAACGGGTTCGTCGCATAGGTGGAGTCGGTTCCCGACCAAAAGGTTTGTTTACTCGGAACGGGCGGCGTCATTGACTGCACGATATGCGGCGTCAGCGTCAGAATCACTTCCGTGGTCACCCGCTGCGTCTTGAATGAACTGATGAGGTTGCCGATAAACGGGAGATCTCCCAGCCAGGGAACCGTGACCTTCGTGCGGCGATCCTCCTCCTGAAGCAAGCCGCCCAGGACAATGGTTTCCCCATCCTTGACGCTCAGCATCGTTTCGGCCGACCGATTGCCGAATTTAAACTGCGTGATCGGAGGATTAGCCTGCAATACCACCTGCTCTCCCAATCGAACCACTTCGATCTTCATCTTCAAGGAGAGTTCATTGGCGAGATGGATCATCGGTTCGACCGTCAGCTTGACGCCGGTATCCCGGAACTCGATGGAGGTCACCGTAGAGGTCGTTGGAACTGCTCCGGTCGATGCCTGACCTGGCAATACATTGGTGGTAGAAAGAAGGATCGGCTGCTTGTCGCCAATGTTGATTTCCGCTTTCTTATTATTGACGACGCGAACTTTCGGCGAGGCCAACGTTTTTGCGTCCGTCACCTGTTTGAAAAAATCCAATTGTACATTGGTAGGCAGCTTGAAAAGATAGTTTCCCTTCCCGAGGCTCGTCAATTGCTGCAGCGTAAATTGTTGCGCCAAATCGCCGGCGATGACCCCGGCAAATCCCGGCGGGACAATGGCCGCCGCAGCATTTTTAGGATACGTCAGGCCATACGTCTGATCGGTAGTCCGATCGACCTCCAGTACTTCGACTTCGAATAGCACCTCGGAATCCAGGCGGTCATTGGCCACGATGATCTTTTCGGCCATTTCGATCTTTTCCGGCTGATCCCGTATGACGATGGTGTTCAACTGCTCGTTGGCATGCATGCGCTTGGAATCCAGCATGCTCTTCAACAAGACCACCATATCCTTGGCCTTCGCGGTCGACAGATAAAACGTTCGCACCATGAGGTCTTGATACTGTTCTTGCTTCTGCTTGGTATTCGGGCTAATGATCATGACTCCGGGCGATACCACGCGAGAGAACAGACTATTGCTGTTCAGAATCAGGTTCATTGCATCGTCAAACGGCGTGTCCTGAATCGCAATGGTCACGGGATCGTTGCGGACGTCTTTGTCGAAAATCAGATTCATTCCACCTGCCTTACCGATCCCTTCCAATACTTCCTTTAGCCCGGCGTTACGAAACCGAAGCGTAATTGGTTGCTTGCGGCGATCCTCCCGGGTCATCGCCTGCTGCTCCTCCGTGAGTTTGGCGATGCTCTCCAGCGGATCGGGATACGAAGGGTCCAGCTCGGCAGCCTTGGAGTAGCTTTCCATCGCCTCGTCCATTCGCCCGAGCTGCGCGAGACGATCGGCCTCTTTGTATTGCTGCCGTGACTCCTTGAGTCGATTGGCTTCTGAGAACCCCGACTGATGTTCGACATTCGTCGGTTCGATCGTCAGCGCCCGTTTGAACTGTTCAGCCGCCAAGTCGAACCGATGCTCCTTGAGGTACGCACGTCCTTTATCTCCATATTGCGCGGCCGAGCGATTCCTGGCCATCGCATACTTTTCCAGAAGACTCTGATTGAACGGATCATCCTTGAGGGCTTGACGATATGCCAGACTGGCTTCTTCCCACTGTCCCGCGGCAAGCTGCTGGTCGCCACGCTTGAGATCCGATGACGTGAAATAGGCGCAGCCAGCCAATGATATGATTGCCCCAGAGGCGACAACCCTCATGGATGGACATGCACGGAAAATGGTCATGACAATGGAATCTTTCATAGCGTGAGAGAGAACGACCGTCGCGTGGACAATCTTCGTGAATAATTGGAAAGGGGCGATGCCAATCGAAGTCTAGCTCACCTCCACGCTATTGTGGAGGAAAAGAGACTTTCCGACAGCCTCGACTGCGGCTGGCAATGATTTGTCAGGGAATGCGGAGGCAGGCGGCAATACGATGCGGCGAGAACTTTTTCACAAACGCCAATACTTGATGGATGCAGGAAGTTTCGCACGATCAAGCACGCACTTCACATCGATCACCACTCCATCACGCTGACTTCCGAGCGGCGACAGCAGCTTCTGCGTATCCATATCTGCATAGGCTCGATGGGCGACGGCGAGAACGATGCCGTCCACGTCCTTGAGTTGTTCCCACTTGCTCAAATGAATACCGTACTCCTCCACTGCTTCTTCAGATTCAGCGATAGGATCATGGACCAGAACCTGCACACCATACTCTTTAAGCTCATGAATGATATCGGGAACCTTGCTGTTCCTGAGGTCGGGCACGTTTTCCTTGAACGTCAGACCCAAAACAGCCACTTTCAGATCGTTGACGGGGCGATTAAGCTGACTCAACCGCTTCATTGTTTGCTCGGCGACAAACTTGCCCATTCCATTGTTGATACGTCGCCCGGATAGGATTACCTGAGGATGATAGCCGACGGATTCGGCTTTGCTGGTTAGGTAGTACGGATCCACACCAATACAATGGCCGCCTACCAACCCGGGTGAAAACTTGAGAAAGTTCCATTTTGTTCCAGCCGCTTCCAAGACCGATTTCGTGTCGATACCGAGCCGATGAAAAATGAGAGCCAATTCGTTCATGAGAGCAATGTTCAGATCCCGCTGCGTATTCTCAATCACTTTGGCTGCCTCGGCCACCTTGATGCTCGATGCCCGATGGATTCCGGCTTTCACGACCAAGCCATACGTATTGGCGACTATCTCCAACGATTCCGCATCCTGGGCCGAAACTACTTTGACGATCTTCTCCAGCGTATGTTCCTTATCGCCGGGATTGATCCGTTCGGGCGAATAACCGAGCTTGAAATCCACACCGCATTTCATTCCGGAAGTCTTTTCCAAGATAGGCTGGCAGACTTCCTCTGTGGCTCCGGGGTAGACGGTTGATTCGAAGACCACGATCGAGCCCGCCGAGAGATTCGCACCGATCAACTCCGATGACTTGCATAGCGCTGTGAGATCGGGCTGCAATGCCTCATTAATGGGTGTTGGGACCGCGACAATAATGAAATCGGCCGCCTTCAAATCCGCAGGTTCTGACGTAAACTGGATGCGTGCACTTTTGAGGTCCGTCTCAGAGACCTCGCCGGTGCGATCGAACCCTTTGCGCAGCTCATTGATCTTTACTTTATTGATGTCAAAACCGACAACGTCGCCGCGCTTGCCAAACGCCACGGCGATTGGAAGTCCGACGTAGCCGAGCCCGACAACGGCCACTTTCCTCGCATGCACTGTCTGACTACCCATGTGTTCCTCCTTACAGGATTTTCACAGAATGGCAGAACCTCAGGTTTACGTCAATGAACTCAAGGGAATCCCACCTCGTCGGTGCGCAAGTTTGACTGGCAAGACATACAGCGGTGTTCAATTTCTACGCTTTTGTACACGAGCAACCTCGAACTCTTTGTGCAGCTTGATAGCATTTGTGCCCAAGGCTTGAATCACTGCCTGTCGAGCAAAAAATTCACAAGTGATTGATTCCCGTTACAGCCACCCAAACAAGCCTCAAACCGTCACCGCAAGAACTGGAAAGGCACTGCTCTTGCTTTGACCTTCGTCCCCTGGTTGCCCGACAGGTGGAGGACTCCAAGGACGTACGTGTCGGCACAACCTCACTGCGGATCGCCCTCACTCCAGTGAGACACAGATTTATACGGAGGCCTCACCATGTCCCATCCGCTGGCATCCTCCTCGGCAGCTCCAGCCAAGACGAGTCCATTCACGGTAACCTTGGCGACGCTCATGAAGATTTCCCTATGGGGAATTTCTCTAACCCTGACTGTGCCGACCGCTGCCCTTGCTCAGAGCCCACTACTGACCGCAACCCAGGTTCAAGAGTCTAAAAATACGGCTAGCAAGGCGACAGGACGAACCCATCGATTGATCAGAAAACCGATTGCGACTGTCTCACCGACCAAGAAGCCGGCTGCTCTCATACCTGCTCAGCAAACATCTCAAAGTTCGGCTTCCGGCCCCCAATCGGTTTCCATTTCATCCCAAGCCGATACCACTTCCGGACTCTCTACAAAAGTTCTCACGTTAACTCCCAAAATTAACTCTTCTGCACCGGCCATTTCTTCATCTATCATCACATCCGGTCCTTTGCCGATTGCCGCAGCAACATCCCAATCGAACAAGACGACAGTCGCTCCAAAGAATAATTCCACTCCATTGGCTGCCCCGATTACAGGGCTATCCAGCTCAGAGAACAAACGCGGCCGCAGTCTTCAACAGATCGTGGCAAACTCACCCAACCTTGCTCAGCTTGTCTCACCCCCTGTTATAACAGCTGCCGCACCTCCGTCCTCTCCCCCAGTTACCCCACCGTCAACCCCGGCGCCGGTGCCCCCGGCCATCGGTGTGAGCCCCCTGAGCCTGGCGTTTACCGCGCAACAGGGCAGCAGCAATCCCGCGAGCCAAACCGTCACGATCAGCAATACCGGCGGTGGGACGCTCACCTGGTCGGCTAGTGACAGCACCGCCTGGTTGGCGCTCAGCCCCGCCTCGGGCAGCGGCAATGGCGCCCTGACCCTGACCGCCAGCACCGGCAGCCTCACCACGGGGAGCTACAGCGGCAGCGTCACCGTCAGTGCCACCGGCGCTACCCCCGTCACCATTCCCGTGAGCTTCACCGTCACCCCGGCGCCGGTGCCCCCAGCCATCGGTGTGAGCCCCCTGAGTCTGGCGTTTACCGCGCAACAGGGCAGCAGCAATCCCGCGAGCCAAACCGTCACGATCAGCAATACCGGCGGTGGGACGCTCACCTGGTCGGCCAGTGACAGCGCCGCCTGGTTGGCGCTCAGCCCCGCCTCGGGCAGCGGCAATGGCGCCCTGACCCTGACCGCCAGCACCGGCAGCCTCACCACGGGGAGCTACAGCGGCAGCGTCACCGTCAGTGCCACCGGCGCTACCCCCGTCACCATTCCCGTGAGCTTCACCGTCACCCCGGCGCCGGTGCCCCCAGCCATCGGTGTGAGCCCCCTGAGTCTGGCGTTTACCGCGCAACAGGGCAGCAGCAATCCCGCGAGCCAAACCGTCACGATCAGCAACAAGGGTGGAGGTTCACTAAGCTGGAGCGTCAGTCATGACGCCACGTGGTTATCGCACACTCCGAACACAGGCACTGAAACTGGCACGGTGACCATAGGCGTAAATACCGGAACCCTGACAGCTGGCACCTATAGTGGCCAGGTTACACTCTGGCCCACAGGCGGTTCGTCTGTCACTGTCCCCATATCGTTCACCGTCACAGCCCCGCCTTCCCAACCTACGATCAGTTTCAGTCCTTCAAATTTAGGATTTAGTGGAACGGTCGGAAGTTCAAATCCAGCGTCCAAGACTATCGTAGTAACGAACAGCGGAACCGGCACGCTGACATGGACTGCTACAGATAATGCCAACTGGCTAACAGTGTCACAATCTGGGAGTTCGTTAATAGCCGCTGTGAATACATCAGGCCTTGCAGCCGGAGACTACAGCGGGATGATCACGATCACTGCATCCGGCGCGACCAATACACCACGCACTGTGCCGGTCACACTTACGCTCACAGCCCCACCATCAACGACCGGGTCGGCCACCCTGAGTTGGCAGCCCAATACTGAATCGGATCTGGCCGGATACAAGATCTATCGGGCGACTTCCTCGGGTGGATATGGCTCACCGATCGCGACACTTCAAGGAAATACTACGCAATACGTATCAAGTGGCCTGCAACAAGGAACGACCTATTTCTTTGTTGTGACCGCGTACGACAGAGATGGCAACGAAAGTGCTTTTTCAGCCGAAGTTAGCAAAAGCATCTATTAGTTTACATGTACTTAACATGTGATAGCGGCAACCGAACGTATCGCAGAATAACTCGCACGGCCTGTCAACCGTAAGAATTCAGTTGATTGGTCCACTGCGCTATGAGAAAAGAAGCGCCGCATGAATGTTTCTGGATATCGGTACATATAACTCAAAACTCGAACAGATAAAAATTATGTGGAATCATGTACAGAGATACAGATTACACAGATCCCATCAACACCCAATAAATCGCACACTATTTCTGCAACTATTTGTTTTGTAGTATTAATCTCCACTGCCAGCTGGCATAATTCGACGGGAAATACTGGGCATCACTCTTGCTGAAGTCCGGCTCCTGGTCAGCGGAATCAAATTTTGTGGTGTCCGGAATACGTTGCGCGCATGAACTCGAGAGTTCAGATGAAATGCACTAGAGATCTGGCGCTGTGACTGTAAATAAGGGGTAGGCTATGCGTATGGGGGGCAGGAGACTCGGGTTTGTATTCAATGTGGGTTTCTTGGCGGGATGGTTGCTGTTCTGTGCTGGTCAGGCCCAAGCAGCGGTCTTTTTTGACGACAGTTTTGAGGGAGCAACTCCAGAAGCCTCAGGCTGGGGTTATGCTCAAGGCTGGTGCTACTACAATGCCCCAAGAGCCAATCCCTGTCCGGAGATCGACCTTTCCACCGATGTCGCCTATGCCGGATCGAAATCGCTCAAAGGAACATACAAAGCCGAATGGAGCGATCCAAATCCACAAACGCACGACCAGGCGATTTCCCGGAAATTCACGCCTACAACCGACCTCTATGTCCGCTATTACTATCGAACCAGTAAGTTCACCTATACGGCTGCGTCTGGAACCAAACATCTTTATTATAAGAACTCACCCAATACGTCACCCACCTTTGTATCCATAAATTGGTTCGGTTCACGAGAATTAGGGTTTGCAGCACAAGTCATCGCCGAGATATGTCCGACTAGTGGAAGCGGACCCTATAGTTCCTGCAATTATTATCCTAACGTCGCGAGCGTTCCATTAAATGACAATGTATGGTACTGCATTGAAGAACATATCAAGATGAACACACCAGGCGTGGATGACGGTGCCCTCGAGATATGGGTGAATGGGGTGAGGACCCTGGGATATTACAGCGAGCGTTTTCGCGGATCCCAAGTGAGCGGCCCAAGCGGTAATTCTTCCAACACCTATATTGATATTCTCCAGATCTACAAACAAAATGGGGACGGGCTGATGTATTACGATCAATTTGCCGTGGGAAATACGCGAATTGGGTGCACCGCCGGATCCAGTCCCCAAGACAGCACACCACCTGCTAGCCCTACAGGTCTTATCCTGAGATAATCGACAGCCTTTCAAGCCACATCTGTTATCCCCATGCTAAAGCTACAGGCCTAACGTTCTTCATGCTGACGTTGGATCCATTTCGAGACAACTCTTAACCAGGGCAGACCGCTTTGACGGTCTGAATGACCTAACGTTGGGTGACGAACTCATTCAGGGCAGGTGCCCGAGTTAGCTATGTGGACGGTTGTAATTATGATCCAGCCGCCACGCTTCGATGATGGCCTGCTGTAAGCTCCCCGTCACCTGAGACACGCCGAGAGGAGAACTTTCTGGCAGAATAGCCACCTTAGCCAGGAGGTTCCCATGCGGCAGTCGAAGTTCACCGACACCCAAATCGTCTCCATTCTGAAAGAGGCCGATGCCGGTCGCCCGGTCAATGAGATCTGGCGGCAGTACGGCATCAGTTCCGCCACCTACTACAAGTGGAAAGCCAAGTACGGCGGGCTCGAGGCCTCCGACGTGAAGCGGTTGAAGGAATTGGAGCACGAGAACAACCGGCTGAAGCGGATGTATGCCGATCTCTCCCTTGAGCATGCGGCACTGAAGGATGTCATCGCAAAAAAGCTCTAAGGCCTGCTGAACGACGGGAGCTGGTCACCCATCTCGTGACGGTGACGGGCTTACCAATTCAGCGGGCCTGTCGCGCGATGGGCTTGGGCCGGGCCACGTACTATCGGCCGGTTGTGGACTGGGCCCGGCGGGATGCGCCCGTCATCGCGGCCCTCACGACCCTCGTCGCGGCCAAGAGTCGCTGGGGCTTCTGGAAGTGTTATGCCCGGCTGCGACTCGATGGGCAACCCTGGAATCACAAACGGCTCTGGCGCGTGTATTGCCAGCTCCGGCTGAACCTGCCGCGGCGGACCAAGAAGCGGCTCCCGATGCGGCTGCGCCAACCGCTCGTCGTCCTCCCACAGCCCAATGCCGTGTGGGCGGTGGATTTCATGAGCGACACGCTCTACGGCGGCCGCCGGTTTCGCACCGTGAACGTGTTGGATGAAGGGGTGCGGGAAGCCTTGGCGATCGAGATTGATACGTCGCTCCCGGCCGAACGTGTGATCCGGGTGTTGGAGCAAGTCGTCGCCTGGCGCGGACGGCCGCAGGCCCTGCGGCTCGACAATGGCCCCGAACTGATTGCCGACCGCTTTCTGACGTGGTGCGCGGAGCGAGGGATCGAGTTGCGCTATATCCCGCCCGGGAAACCGGATCAGAATGCGTTCATCGAACGGTTCAATCGCACCTAGCGGACGGAAGTCCTGAATGCCTATGTGTTCGAATCGCTGGAGCAGGTGCGCGAGATCAGTGCCAAGTGGTTACAGAGTTACAACGAGGAGCGGCCCCACGACGCGTTGGCGGGCCTGCCGCCGGCCATCTATCGGGCTCAACTTGAACGCGGAAGTTCTCCCTTGACCGTGTCTCGTTGACCGGGGAGCTTACAGTCTCATCCTGGGCTTCGCTCTTCCGATACCATGCCGCCCGACTGAATTCTGCTAACAGACAGGCCCGCAGGCCACTGACCTGAAACGTGTCGTGAATCCATGCGGCCAGCTCTCGACGGCGTGCACGCCTGAGACTTTTTTTGCAGGGCCGCCGACACCATATGCTTGTCCAGCGAGAGAGCCACCACGAGCCGTTTTAACCGGCTGTTCTCTTCTTCTACTGGCGAAGTCGGCGCAACTCACTCACCCCCCAGGTGAGCATGCTTCTTCTTCCACGCATAGAAGGTTTGTTCCGTGACGCCCAACTGCCGGCAGACATCCCCAATGGGGGGTGCCGGATTCGGCTTGCCGGATGGTATAGACGATATGCTCCTCGGAGAATCTCGACCGCTTCATCGATCCACTCCTTTCGTAGAGGACCGCCGAAGTCGTCATTCTACTCTCGTTTCAAGCTGCCATCGTTTTCGCCGGGGGGAGTCGTCACTCCTTTGACGACCAGAGGAGTTTACAGGGCGAGATAGTAGAATGGTGCTCGGTTATTGAGTGAGAGCGACAGTTCAGCTATGGTCTATCGGCACAGCATGCAATTGGACTATATTCGACAGTGTGATCTAGTGGAGAATGCCCTCATCGTCATAGCGTGCCGAGTGGACTACCCGTCACGCCCCATAGCTGACTCTGGGACTTAGTCCCGAGTGAATTTAGCAGCCTACATCAGGGCAACCAGACAGCTGAGGAAGCACTTGCTCAGGTTTTGCGTTGCTCGGAGTAGAACCATCGTCAGGCAATCAACATTCTTCAACCGCGCGAATGAGAATCTAATGAGTCGCGTGAGACGTTCAAATGACTAAGGGAGGAAGAAACATGGGTTCTGGATCAAGTGGATTGTTTACAGAAAATAACTTAAGGGAAACAATTCTGGCCGGCATTCGTCCTAAGGGCAAGAACGACTCCTTTTGGGATTCCCAGGCTCTGAGAGTCCACTTCAGTGATAAAGATTTATGGCGGATGTCTCTTTCAGCGCAATTGATTCCAAAGGCCCGTTCCGCAAGCGATCACTTAGTCGATATTGGAGGAACCGTATTCTGGATCCCTTTGTACTTGGACTTGGGCTATCGACATATCACAATACTAGGACGTGAGGGTCACGGTTTCTTCCCTGAATATGATTTGATTAGAAAGGAAAAATTCAAATTAGAAATGGCTGTAGCAGATGCAGATCTTGATCCATACCCTATCAAGTCGGGAAGTGTGCAATGTGTCATCTGCTTTGAATTATTGGAGCATTTCGCTGGTGATCCGATGCATTTCTTTGAAGAAGCCAACAGAATCCTTGAAACCAATGGGATCTTTTGCCTATCTACTCCCAATGTTCTCTGGCATCAGAACCTTGTGAACCTCTTTCTTGGAGGCCATCCTTTTGGGTGGTCATTGTTTACGAACTCTTACGCCGACCGCCACAATCGAGAATACACTGCGTTGGAGCTTCCCGTGTTGCTCGAAGCAGGTGGCTTCGCTACAGAATCTTTAAGGACTGTGACTTACGAGCCGAGAAATTGGCGCCGTGAAGTCTTGGGTTATCTCCTCAGCTTTCCGGGAGCATTGGCGCGGCGAGTAAGCTTTGCTCTTCGTGGAGAAACAAGCATAGCACGTGCACACAAAATTGGAGGAGTCAAAGACCGCTATCCTGAGTGGTTATACATCCTATACGGACAACCTGGAGTCACCTTCAAGATAAAGAAATAGTGAGGTGGGCTGCATCATTTTCTAGCGCATGTCGCAGATGGTTGAGTTACTGATTTTTCTCCCTAATTTTCAAGAACGGACGTTCTATCAGCCAATACGAGGCGGATGCCAATCCCATGCCCACCAGCAAGGCGACAACCAATTGAAGCACCGGTTGAAACTGAGTCATCCTATTGGCTACTCCAAAACCAATAAGATGCCAGAGATAGAGTGAATAGGAGACTTTTCCCACATATCGTGATACCGGGTGATCAAGCCAGGTCCACATCCAATGGCCATGCTGAAGCACTATCTGCATGACAAACAGCGTGAGCAGGAATGTATCCACAGTGAACCCGATAGAATAATGATAGCTGTCTGAGCCGTAGAGGCGGGACATCAGAAGTATTGCCAACGTTCCCACCGGCATCAATGGCCATTTGGAAAGCGCTTGTACCCGAACGGCCGCTTCCGGAAACTCTGTCAAGGCGGCAAGTACACAGCCCAAGGCGAGACTGTCGAATCTTGTATCCAATGCATTATAGAGATACGCTGGGACGATGCCGATCGTTCCGATCAGAGCACATCGCCAAAGCACGACAACGAAGATACCGGCGGTGAGTCCTGCAATCACCCATCTGCCACCTCGCCTCACCAACACAATCAGTGCCAGCGGCCATAGGATGTAAAACTGTTCCTGAAGAGAGAGCGCCCAGGCGTGAGCAATAACCGTATTTGGATGGCCGTTGAATGCATTATAGTAATTAACGACGTGTCCTATGCCTGAAGCAAGCAAACCCGGTGTCCAGCAATATCCCCTGGCGCATTCTTCAATGAATGCGAAAGCAAGGTACACATAATAGGCAGGGAATATCCTCAAGAGCCGTCTATGGTGAAACCTGCCAAGATCGACCGCACCGGACTGGCGAAATTCCCTCAATAACTGCCGGGTAATGAGAAATCCGCTCAAGACAAAGAACAGCTCCACGCCAAGGTCCCCCGGAACCTGACCGAAGCCGAAGTGATAGACGATCACCGTGAGGATGGCGACGGCCCGTAGGCCATCCAACCCGGGAAGGTAAGAGGAATTAAAGATACTGGAAGAATCGTCGGCTTGCTTTTGCGAGGTGGAATGAATAGTCACCGGCAGTCAAGTCGGAAGAACTAGGCAGGCACTGTGTTAGACTGCCTCCCATGCATGTACAGACGATGCCACAGGACAAATGTCAGGAGAGTCCACAATTGCGTTTCGTGATTGCGAAGCCCTCGATCATGCTCATTCAACATTACTTCGATCGTTGATGAGTTGAAAAGACCTAGCTCCCTGAGTTCCGAACCCGTCAAATGTGATCTGAGCAGATCGCGCAGGGGGCCCCGCAACCAGTGGTCGAGTGGAATTGAAAACCCTTGCTTTCTCCGATTCAAAATCGATCTCGGCAGCACCTGCTCCAGGGACCGAATAAGAATGTGCTTCTTTTCCCACCCTTTGAGTTTGAGATTTGAGGGGATGGTAGCGACAAACTCGACGAGTTTATGATCGAGAAACGGCACGCGCACCTCGAGCGAATGCCACATGCTAAGACGGTCAGCCTTCCGAAGTTCATCGTCGGGAAGATAGGTCTCCATATCCGTCAAGAGAAGCCATTCCAGCGGATCGTGGTAACCGTCAGCGCTCCGAAGATGCAGGTCCAACGGAGGGCGATTGGTCGCCCGGAGTGCATTCAGGAAATCCTCGGAGAACAAGCTATTTTTCCCTGTTGCCGTGAACGCAGAAAGATACTGCTGGTATCGAAGCGGCAGAGGTAGTTGCGCTCCCTCCACAAATGTCTTCATCCGGTCTATCCAGATTCCCCATGAATCCAACCGAGGTGCCGATCGAACCAGAGATCGAATCCCGGCCGTCACGAAGGAAGGCAGTCGTCCGTAGGATTCTGCCGCAACGGCTCCTCGATACCGCTCATATCCGGCAAACAGCTCATCTCCCCCGATGCCCGAGAGCGCCACGGTGACCCACTGACGCGCAGCCTGACAAATCAGGTAGTTTGGGATCATCGATGAGTCCGCGAAGGGCTCGTCGAAGGCTTCGATCATAGACGGAAGAATGGTTTCGACCTGCTGTTGAGGATTCTCATACACACACTCGGAGTGATCGGTCCCGAACATCGTGGCAATCGTTCTTGCATAAGGACGCTCATCGGTACCAGGCTGTCCGTCTCCGAACCCCACCGTAAATGTTTTGACGTTTCCCGGACAGATCTTGGACATCAGCGCGACGACCGCGCTGGAATCAACGCCTCCGCTCAAAAACGACCCTAATGGGACTTCACTCACCAAATGGAGGCGTACGGCCTCCTCGAGATGATGCAACAGACCCTCTCGATAATAGTCAACGGACTTGGCCTGATCGTGAGAAAATTTGAAATGCCAGTACCGCTTCGTCGTGAACTCGCCATCCCTCCAGACACCGACATGGCCTGGAGGTAATTCGACGATGTCCTGATAGATGGTGTGTGCCCCTGGCACGTACTTGAACGTGAAGAAATCCGACGCGGATCGAACGTCCATGCGTCTTTCATATCGATCGACCGCCAATAGGCATTTTAGCTCGGAGCCGAAGTACAGACTCTCTCGATCCTGCCAATAATAGAGCGGCTTGATGCCGAACCGGTCACGTGCCAACACGAGTTTTCTCTGCCGCATGTCCCATATTGCAATTGCAAACATTCCTCGCAAATGCACGACATAATCTTCACCGAAATCTTCGTAGAGATGGACGATGCACTCCGTGTCAGACTGCGTCCTGAGCGTATGACCTCGTTTCAACAACTCAGCACGAAGTTCTTTGTAATTGTAAATTTCTCCGTTGAATACGACGGCAACGGTCTGGTCCTCGTTAAAGACCGGCTGCTTGCCGTGATTCACGTCAATGATGGCCAGCCGTCGCATACCGAGACCAACCTGCCGATCAAAGAAGAAACCGTCGTCGTCGGGCCCTCGCCGACGAATCAATGAACACATCCGCCTGACCAGTTGCTGATCAACTTGTCCCAATTCAGTGGAAACGGCCCCCACAATTCCACACATGGATCTTCTCTTTCTGAATGAGGTACTAAGAGGAGACTTTACCTCTCGACATCCGCCCCCAGTGGCGCCGGCCATATCCCATCATGCCAAGCAACTCAATGGTCATCCGCCATGGCAGAAAGATTGGTACCAATGCCAATCCGGCCAGTGCTTTCCCAGGAGCTTCTGTCGACAGCACTCCCAGCACGAAGTATCCTGCGATTGTGATAAATGCGCCTATTGACCAGTACCATACAAATGTCCACAAAGGATCCGACGCGACCAACCAGCTGCCAACAAGACACAAGAGTGCGAGAGATGCTTGACTTGAATAATTTGGGGCAAGAAGCGTAACGGCTTCGTCTACGAGCGAGTATGATCTGTTTCTCACCCCTGTCGAAATGAGAGCCCACAACTTTTCTCCCATGATAGCATACCGTCCACTCGCCCACCTCAACCGTTGACGCGAAGCCTGTTTGAGCCCTTGAGATTCCCGCGCAAACGCTCTTGCCGCAGGATTAAAGTAAATCGAATCTCCAGCCAGCAAGAGTTGAACTGAAAATTCCCAATCTTCCCCGACTGAAAAAGCAGTCCAACCATGCCTGTTTAGGACTTCCGCGCTGATACACATCCCCGTTCCGGTCAGCATGCCTGGAATCCCCAACACGGTCTTTCCTGTGTAGTAGCGCCCGTTTCTCAAAGTGCTGGTCACAGCGATGATCCTGGTGAATGGGGTGGACCAAGGGTTGGACAGGTAGTTGTAGCCTTGCTGAACCTCATGCCCAGACTCCAGTTTTTCGTCAAATGCGGAGAGAAGGTTCCGATCCACCACTGTGTCCGCATCCACAATCACCACCGCGTCAAATGGTATGTTTGCATTTCTGGCTTGTTGGATCCCCCAAGCCAGGGCTGCCCCCTTCCCCGACTGGCCGTCGGACCTTTCAAAACACTGCGCTCCCATTTTTCTAGCGATGGTGGCGGTATCATCAGTACAGCGATCCGCGACGACTACAACGTGATAGTGAGTCGATGAGTAGTTGAGTCGCCCTATGCTCTCCAACGAACTTCCAATCCCCACCTCCTCATCGTGAGCCGGGATGAGAATCACAAAGTGACTCTTCGCAGTTCGAGCGGAAGCGGCTGGGGAACGGAAAAAGAAAGAGGCCACAGCAAGAAACCATTGATACAAGAGAAGGGCGCTAAGAGGAATAAGGATGAGGATCAGTAAGATAGCCAGTACGGTATTCATAGAGGGCACAAGACTATGAGCCTTCGTGGGCATCCTTCTGGCCAGTAGCACCATTTACTTGCTTCGCTAAAAGAGCAACCGTCGCAGTGTCGTATTGCAATACGCTAAAGACCTTGGCCAGATTGATCGCCGGCTTCCCCGGACGAAGAAGCTTCTGCGCCAGGGTGGCGCACCACGAAAGCGGAAGTAGCACGATCCTCGGAAGCCAGAGCACCGTGAGGTCTGGGTTCATCCTTCGAAGCTGTTCGAGGAGCTCCCGTTTTGTGGGGAGAACCGGATCGAGAAGATTCAAGTGGCTGGGCGAATCTTGCCAATGATCAGTCATCCATGCCAGAAATCGACCGGCAAATTCTACATCGACCACGCCAAGCCTATCGCTCGATGACCCCACGGCCACAAAGACATTTCCCAATCGTTTGCCAAGTCGGCCTGGTGGGTCAAACTGACTATAGTCAACCAGCGCACCTGGTCTGACAATCTTGACCGACACTCCTAATTCCTGCCCCAGAGCCATTGCAAGCCGCTCCGATTCCAACTTTCCCCACACGTATGGACCAGAGCCTCTGCTGTTCGGTTCCAAGGGATGCGAGTCGCCTATGGGGTCCCCTTTGCCCTGCGCTAGGACAGCCAGACTGCTCACCTGGATAAATTGCTTAACACCGGCTCCCGCTGAGCCTTTGAGCATGTTCGCCGTCGCATCAAGGGAGTTCCGTTGGTGCTCCTCCCACCCTCCGGCGGTTTCGGCAGCCGCATGGATGACGGTGTCGATTCCTTTGAAGAGCTGCGCATCGGCCCCGTGTGAAACGTCCGAGACGACATACTCGACTCCACCAATACGTTCCCACGGCGACGGTTCACGGCGCGCGACGATGCGGATGGGTCGCCCACGCACCAACAGCGCCTGCGCCACGGACCTGCCCAAAAATCCTGTCCCGCCTGTCAACAGCACACCGTGACTCTCGACGGATCTCGGCGCTGCGGCCGCCAGTGCACGCATTTCAGCTCGTTTGAGGTCCTCCGCAACTCTTTCACAAATGCGGACCGTTTCCAGCAAGATCTCCGGAGATAGCGGGGACGGCGCGTTTGAGCGGACAGCCTGATAGAACGCCGAAAAGAGTTCGGCAAGTCCTGGGTAGCTCCGTTGCTGCTTGAAGAAGCGGCGTGCCATCGAGGCAGTCGTTCCTGCCAAGAGTTGCCATGCCTGCCGGTAGGGAGCCAGCAGCTTATCGATGCCCGAAGAACCTGGACCGATCGCCCGCTGAGTCGTACTTCTGACATAATCGGAAAAAATCGATCCGTTCTTTCCTACAACTCGCAAGTAGCTTTCGACAGGACGGCCCTCAAGCGTCACAACCAACGTTCCGGTCACACTCCCTCGTCGTATGAGCGCGTGAACGGTTCCAGCCTGATTTACCTCCAGTGAGACGAGTGCCGTCTGTCCCCTCACGGCACGTTCCAATACGTGCAGCATCATGTAGACGGGATGCGGCAGGATATCGAGCAGTTGATGGTCGGCCCGCAGCACTTTTCGCCCTCCGGGAGCATGTCGGACGGTTCGAAACGAGAAATAACTCTCTATGTGAGCCACCTCGCCGATCGAAGGTAGATATTGTTCGAGGACCGTAGTAGGACCCTCATAGAGAAGCTGGTGACCGGCACAGACGAGCAGTTTCTTGGCCTGTGCCTCTTCGAGTATCCGTTGTGCATCCTCCGTCCGTTCTGTAAATGGCTTCTCGACGTAAATATGGGATCCAGCAGTCAACGCCATTCGCGCCAAGGATGCGTGAGATGCCGGAGGCGTACAAATGTGAACCACATCGAACCGCTCAGCCGCCAGCATTCCTTCAGGTGTTCCATAACCTTTCACATCGGATACAATTCCCCTCATAGCCGACTGAGCAGAGTCCGAAGGATCCGCAACCGCAACCAGCTTGGCGCCGGGACACCTCAGGATCGCTCGAGCATGGTGCTGAGCATGCCGACCTGCACCGATGAGCGCCACTCGCAATTCATTTCCCTGTCGACCTGATGGATTATGCTCAATCACAGATCGCCTCATGCCTTGATCAATTCATCGTAGAGTGACGTAACCTGCCGCGCCATCCCTTGCGCTGAAAAGTTCTGTTCGACACGCCTCCTCGCCGACAAACTCAGACGACTGGCTAAATCGGAGGATTCGATCAGCTGCAGACACCTGTCGGCAAACCCCTGTACATCTTTTGGCTCGACCAAATACCCCTCAACTCCGTCTCGAATGACTTCCGGGATCCCCCCCACCCGACTCGCCACAATGGCCCGCCCTGCTGCCATGGCCTCGAGCAAAGCCATGGGAATGCCTTCACTCAGTGACGGAAGAGCGAAAATATCCAGCGCAAACATCAATTCCTGAGTATCTTCTCGATGCCCAAGAAAAACAATGTTTTCAACTATTCCCAAGTCCCGCGCCTGCTGTTCGAGTGCCTCTCTCAAGCTTCCGTCCCCTACAATAGCAATTTGCACCCGACATTGCCGACTCACGAGAATCCTTGCAGCGCGTAAAAGATACTCGAGTCCCTTGACCGGAGTCAGCCTGCCGACTGCACCAATAAGACATGTATTTGTGTCAATCCCCAATTCTGCCCGCTTGCGGTCTCGATGGATCGGCGATGGGAACGTCTCAAGATCAAGACCGTTTTTCACGCACACAACCCTTTCGACACCGCACTCGCACTTCAGTCTATCCTCAATCTGAGGGGATACCGCGATTATGGCATCGACACAATGCTGATGGACCCTGCGTTCGATGCATTCATAGATATTCATCTTTAGGGACTGAAGTCCATGAAAGGGCTCACGAAGCCCGTGTACCGTCCGAACCACATACGGAATTCCTGCCATCCTCGATGCAGGAGCTGCGAGAATCGTATCCTTATACTTGTGAGTATGAACGATCTTGTATTGTCCGGCCTTGAACTCTTTCATCAGCTCTCGAAATAGTTTGCTGCCACTCCATCGCTGCTCCGGAAATACCTTCACATCGACACCAAGCCTCCGAATTTCCTGTTCAAGCCTTCCCTCATTGAACAGAATGACGGTATGTTCAAATCCCTGCATTCTTGCAAGCTGAGACAACAATACTTTAAGTTGAACTTCCGCCCCCGCCCATAAATCTGCTACTGCCACATGGCAGATACGAGCGCACCCCTTCATGGCGCACGCTTCCTTGGCTGTTTTTCAGAAGCCTTCTCGATCATGGTTCAAGAGATAACGGGTGGGAAGGAATAGGCCTGGGGAACATACCGTAGAGCATCTTGGCAGGCGAAGCGGAAGATGACAGCGATATGACATCCTCAGCCCCTGGCCGTGGTTAGGAATGGCAATCTCCGGGAAACAGGAACTGGGTCTGGAGGCGCAACCTGAGCTCCCTGGTCATTGTCGGCAATATTGCGCAAGGCTACCACGAAGGACATCATAATCCACAAACTTGGATACCATAGGATTGAAATAAAAACTCCACTGACGATGAACCCAATCAGGCTTCCTTCCATAGCACGAGCAAAATAGACTCGAACATCCTCGCCAGGATGCACCGTAACCCCATGCTTGAGTCGAGAATTCGGAGGAGCAAATCTTGTACGAACCAGCTTGAGATCTCGATAGCATTGCAACAACATCATCCCAATGATGACAATTCCGGCAATGCCCAATTCCGCAATCAACGTGACCCAGGCAGAATGAGCCTGCCGTCCCGCAATAGACCTGCCTTGAAAGGTGCGGCCTTCCTGATATGAATCAAACGTCCAAGGAAAATTGCTTTGACCTATCCCGATGATAGGATTATGAAGAAACATTTCCATCCCAATACCCCAGGTGTAGAGACGCTCCGCCCCTGTGCCCTTGTCAATCGTCTCATCGCTGGTCGATGAAGCGATCTCATCCCAATAAGTTTCTGGGGCTAGCAGCACCATGAAAACTATCGCAACTAGCAGGACGACCAGAGCATTCATCTTTTTGGGTGATCGATACCAGCAATAGGAACCGACGGAAGCGAGTCCAATAAATCCTCCTCGTGATAAACTCGCCATCGCCGCGAGAAGGAACGCGCCAAGGCATCCCAGATACTTCAGCTTTTGAGCCATGTTGTTTGCAGAAAACATCAAGAAGTACCCAAATGGCGCAGCCATATTCATGACCATACAGAAATCGTTCTCATCAGCCATCCACGCTCCGATTCCAATTCCTCCTTTGGCGATTCCCATTGCCGCCAACAAGACGTGGATCGCCATCCAGAACTTCATCAAGGTCATCATTTTTCCCACTGTGTCAACAAAAGTGATAACACCAAGGTAGACACAGAAAAGCAAAAACATGTCCTTAAACGTCATGAGCGCCCAAAAATTATTTACGGCGAGTGGAACGTGAATCGCCATTACTACAAACAATGGAATCCACAATCTAGTTTGAAGTCGAGAGAAGTTGAGTTTCCCAGACTGAAGCACTTTGAGCAGTATGAGTGCTGATATGCCCGTTCCAAATGGAATCCCCTTGATACCGGGAAGAATGTCTTGAGGACGCCCGAATTCGAAAAGCATGTAGAGGACCACCAGATAGAATCCGACTTTGCTGTCAGGAGCTTTGGCGACGCTCCCCCTAGGAAAGGCGGCCGGAGGTCGCCAAGCGGTAGCCGAGGCCGACTCCCTGAACCCATCAGGCCCATATGCCAATAAAGTT
This sequence comes from Nitrospira japonica, assembly GCF_900169565.1. Classification (NCBI taxonomy): domain Bacteria; kingdom Pseudomonadati; phylum Nitrospirota; class Nitrospiria; order Nitrospirales; family Nitrospiraceae; genus Nitrospira; species Nitrospira japonica. Next base: position 3,930,531 of record NZ_LT828648.1, read on the forward strand.
CCAGACATTTGGAAGGTATTCAGTAACTGTTCAACACTCGCATATAGAGACGCTGGTAATTCTTCGCCATCAGCCCGGCACTGAATCGTTGTTCCACTCTTGCCACTGCACTCCGGCCGAATCGTTCACGCGTTTCCCTGTTATCCAGTAAGCTGCACAGAGCCTTTGAAAGAGCAGCGGCGTCTTGCGACGGTACCAGAACCCCCGTTTCCCCCTCCACAACGAGTTCCGCATTGCCGCCCACCTTGGTCGCAACGGCAGGAATACCGGCAGCCATGGCTTCGAGAAGCGCCAGCGAAAGCCCTTCCGATAAGGACGGCAAGACAAATACGTCCAGAGTACCCAACAGCTTTGGAATATCGTTCCGCATTCCCAAAAATCGAACTGATCCCTCCAGGCCCAATCGTTTGGCCTGCTCCTTCAATGTATCCTCCAATTCGCCCCGTCCCATTACCAAGAGCACTGTATGGGGATAGCGAACCAGGACGGCCGGCATGGCCTCCAAGAGAAACTGATGTCCTTTTACCGGATAGAGACTTCCTATGGCTCCGATCACGACATTGTCGGGGGCGAGGCCGAGTTCCGCCCTGGCCTGACGCGCTTCATCATTAGAAACGCGCGCACCGGATTCCACGCCGTTGTAGATGAGGTCAATCCTTTCGCTTGAGAGGCCGACTTTCTCCATGACGAACTGCCTGAGATCCTGAGACACGGCGACAAGTCGACCGGATCCGCTAATGACGCGATATGCCAGTCGTCTCCGGGCTCGTTCCCAAAAGTAGTTCTTTCCATGCACGGTCCCCACGAAAGGAATACCCGCTAGCCGAGCGATGACCCACCCACACACAATCGCGCTGAACTCATGGGCATGGATGAGATCGATCCGCTGTGTTCGAACGAGTTTGAGACACGCCACAAACCATCTCCAGCCGGCGATTCCACTCAGTGGCAGAACATGGACAGAGATCTTTCTATGCTGACACTGTTCCTGCAGCCAACCAGGTCTGAACAGGCCAACCATGACACGGAACCCCGATGAGATCAGCAATGCGGCTAGGCCGCTGATCATTCGTTCTGCGCCTCCTGGTCCGCTGCTCGTGGAAAGAAGGAGAATGGATCTCTGTCCAGGCGGGTTGGTCATTCGCTCGACTGGGGTTGTGAGGGGCGTGTCTGAGCGCAATACGAGGGCATATGCACTTCCGGCTATTTACTTGCGACAAAACAAAAAGAGTGGCAGAGCCGCCCTTTCCCTTCGAACGACGTAAGGAATTTCAGCAGCGAGAGGTAGATTCGTTGTCTGAACGATGGCTTCACCCCGCCGTTGAGGATGGCCGATAACTGTTCAGCCACCGGTTCTCGCCCAAGAGTAACGATAGCGGTGGGGTTGCGATAGTCCGGCCAGGGAAAGTAGGACTTCACTTTGGAGAATCCCGCTTCCCGAATAAGCCGATGATATTCGCTCAATGAATGCGTGTACGTGAAGTACGGTCCGCCCGTTCTCAAGCGACAATAGACGTTGGCAATGACTCGTGGCATCAAACTGGTAAATCGCAGGAAACTATGGTCATCTTGATCACCCAACATATAACGAAGACTAAACCGGTTCTCGATCCCGATATAAACATGTCCGCCTGCCTTGAGCACCCTCCTGGCTTCCCGCAACGCGAGTTGTTGAAGTTCAACTGGATTTCTCGAGGTATCGATGCCGCCCAACCATTCCAAGACTCCATTGAAAGCCACGACGTCTACGCTGTTATCAGGGAGCGGCAGTTTGATGGCCGAACCCAGAACCGGTGTTACGTTGAATTTCTTATCCTGCCGGCAACGAATCTGGACGAACTTGACCCGTTCAAAGGTCGCATCCAAGGCGACGACTGCGCCGACTTCCTGAGAAATCGGAGCCGCATTCGTTCCCCACCCGCAGCCGACGTCCAGAAACGTCGATTCCTGACCGTGAGGAATGATGCTGATCCACAACGAACGGCTTTCGTCATCCACGTACTTGTAAATGAATGGATCTTGGATATGTTGCTGAAACGCCTTCTTGTACCCCAACCGTTCGGAGTCTTTGAGGATGGTAGCCATCAACGGCTTCGGCACTTCACCGTGATACGTGGCCAGGTCGGAAAAACACCCAATGCCATCTTGGATTGGATAGTTCCGATTGCACGCCTCACAATGGTATGCATTCGGACGCTTGGAGAGAGTCCCCTTGCATTCAGGACAACAAAAAGCAATGTAGTCCGCTACGGCAGACCGGCTGTCGCACTTCTGACTCGTATGCATGTCGTTCCTTTCCATTACGGAGGCTGCAACCGCGTGCTATTCCCTTGCTTGCGTCAGTTTCTCAATCAAACGATCGCATGAATCCTTGATTCGTTCAAAACAGATCCGAAAATCCTCTCGACTTCCGCGGTGAGGGTCCGCAATATCGAGCGGGCCTGTGCTGCAGAACCGGCCAAGCACAAAGATCTTCTGCCGCTCGCGAGGGTAAAGTCTTGCGAGACGCTCCCTTTGGGACATTTCCATAACTAAGATCAAGTCCGACTGGTCGAGCAACTTTTGGTATAGCTGCTTGGCGGCATGACTCTCCAGAGAAACTCCGAATTGACCAGCCACTTCTCTTGCCAGACTGTGTGCGGGCCTCCCTGGAAGGGTCTCGATTCCGGCAGAACTGACGGAAATCAGCACGCTTTCTTTCCTGGCCTTATCGCGGAAATACGCTTCAGCCAAAGGGCTGCGGCATAGATTCCTCGCACAGACGAACAACACGTTCCGAACAGGGTGGGGCAAGGCCCTCGGAGTCATGATGCGTTCGGAGAAGACGCGAAGAATCCTGAGGTTCCGGTATGTGTGCCGTCCCGCTTCACGCAAACCATGGAAATAACTCTGAATACCCCGTTTGAACCAGGCTACCCCTGTCGCGCTCATGAATGTCCCTTTACCAGATGCCTGATGTACTTCTGCAGTTCATACCTGGCTGGGCCAAGATCATCCCACCGCTCGATCTCGTAGTAGAGGTCCTTCTGCCAAAAATGAACGAATTCTGTCGTACTGCGGAGCCTTGAGGGATATCCAGAAGGAAGTCTGAGTGCCTCATCGGATTTGAAAGTTCTCATTAGCAGGTGATCGAGATCACCCAGAAGCCATCGCGACCTTACACCCGTCCTATAGGTGGATGCGGGCATCGCAACAGGATGCTGGACAGCCAGTCGATACAGAAGGTTGGGGAGATTCAGACCCGCATCCAGCGCCAATTGTAGAGACCCCCAAAATCGTCCATTGATTTCCATTAGGTTTGGAATACCGGTTCCATGTTCGACCTTAAACTCTACCATCGCGACGCCATGCCATCCAACTTTCTTCAGCAATCGAACCGCATGATCCGTCATCTCTTTGGGAAGCGCTATGCTTTCACGAAGGACACTCACTCCTCCGGACGGAGGCTTTTCTCGAAGCCGCCGATGGGCAAAAAGCGCGACCGGGTCACCGGCATTGCAGAGCGCGAATACGCCCTGGCCTTCCCCTTCGATACATTTCTGAATCAGAGAAGGCTCACGAAGATAGGGAACGGTTCGATACAGCTGATTGAGTTCCTCCCGACTTCCAACCCGATGCACGCTGGTTCTGGCCCAGTGCCCGTTCACCGACATCAGCGACCGCCTCGGCTTAACGATGAGCGGATAATCGCCAAGAACTTCTGTGTCCGCAGGCGGAACCCCCTGCTCGACAAAAATGGTGGACGGAATGGGCACTCCCAATTCCACAGCCAAGTGACACAGCCCATACTTGTCAGACACCGAATTGTAACTTTCCCAAGACGGAAGTCCGTGGGTTTTCGACAGTCCTAAGCGTTCCCGGTATTCGGTAACTGCCTGCATTGACGCATCGGTAACCGGCATGACGGCCGAGATATTCAACTGCCTGATGGCCTCGGCCAGACTTGAGATGAACTGCATGGGATTGGTAAGCGGAGAAGGATATCGCCACCGACTCACGCAATATCGCGATGCACCAGCCAGTGATGAGTCGGTCTCGGCTCCGACCACGACCGGAATCCCCGCTTGTCCAAGACCTCTCGTCACGGCCAACGCAGACCTCTCATCACCATCCGTAACGAGGACGCAGCCCTTGGAGCCTATCGAACTTGCGATACTGGTCTCCATGGCTAATCCGTCACCTCTCACCGCAGTCCGGACAATGTCAGCGCAAACAGTGGATCTGATGCGGCGGTATCCTCGTGCACGCTGATTCGCTTAAGCGCAAAGACATCCTGTGGCCTTCTGTCCTCCAGTCCGATTTCGCAGCCAACAGCTCCAAGATAACCGGTAGCTCTTGTGAGTCGCTGAATCTCACGGTCAAAATTTCCATTGGGATAACAAAACACGGGAACTGGCGTAAGGTCGTGTCCCAGCAGTGCCTCATGGGATTTGATCAATTCATCCTCGACTTCGGCAAGCGGAATGTTGGTCAGAATCCTGTGGGAACAGGAATGCGCGCCGAACGCAATATTGTGTCCCGCCATTTCCTTCACTTCATTCCAATCCAACAATACACGAAGATTCGGCACTCTCACTCCCAGAATCTGACTCAACCGATGGACAAACCCGGCAATGGTGCCAGAAGGAAGATGCTTGCATTGTTCGATTAGCCAGTCGGAATCAATCTCTCCCCTGGATTCAATCGACAGAGAAGGGACCGGCATCGTAGTCCCAGCAGCAGGCGACGTTTCCACCAACGCGCTGGACAGCGCCTCCGCGAATTCCTTCTCCGCCATCCGCTTTCGCGCATCTCCAACTATATACGCGAGTTCGTCAGGCCAGAACCATCGCGACGTGCCGATATAATCCGTGGCAAGAAAAATCGTGGCTGGAAGGTTGTATTTCTTCAGGATCGGAAAAGCATATCGATAATTGTCGTACCAGCCGTCATCGAACGTAATCGCGCAGTACCGCTTGCTGGAATCCAATTCACCTGTGCGCCATTGTTCAAGCAGTTCCGCAAACGGCAATACAACGAACCGCTCGTGAAGATACGCCGCATGCGCCTCGAAGGTTTCGGATTGAACATACATCCCCGGCTGAATATGCTCGGCACGAACCATGTCGCTGGACACCACACGATGATAGGTGAGGATAGCCACCCGACCTCGATTCCGAACCTGCGCCAGTCCTGAGTAGTAATAGACATCTGCCAGCAGTTTCCATGTGGCTGTCTTCACCCCTGCTAACACGTCGACTCCTTGCTGCGGTATGTCTGAAAAAGCGGCGGGAAGCAGGACCGAACGGGACAATACCCTTCAAACAAAGGGACAGACCCGCGTAGCAGCGGTGTCTATCCCTTGGCGGATTGCTCCTGACTAGAACAGCGTATAGATGAATGGCGCAACGGCCGATCCTTGCGTGAGGACGATGAGACTCCCCAATAACACGAGGACCAAGATAATCGGGAGAAGCCAGAACTTCTTCCGCTCTCGCATGAATGCCCATAATTCCTGAAGAAACTCTCCCATGAATCATCCTCCTACTAATATCAGCGTGTTGCCATCGTAAAGTTAGAACATGTTCTTCATATGCGTAGCCGGCCTGGGCGGACGTGTCACGCGATATGTCGTCGCGCCCGGGTCAAAACCTCTCCTCATCGGGTCCCGACCTGTAAGCTTCATGATCACGCCCATCGGAGTGATGATGCCATAAAACAACACACCCAGGATAATTCGAGTATTGATCCATCCCAGAACATGTCCAATTAGCATCCACCCACGATACGGCTCCCGCAGGAGGCCGGGCGCCACCAATCCTGTCGCGGCCAAGAGCGTTCCCAATCCCACTGCCCACACACGTACCGGATCCTGCCTCCACACAAACGGGAATAACCCGATCAGAAGAAACACTCCACCCACTAGCAGCCCGAATTGTCGCAATACCGCCTTGCTAATCTCTTCGCGCTCCATAAATATCCTTATCTTTTCGTCTGTCTGAAGAGCCTGACTCTCCAGACGCATCCACACCGTTCATATTATGATCCAAGCTCTTTGGACTTGTCTTTACCTCTTCGAGGGACTCCAGGACACGATGCGCTCACCTCGAAGATAGCGTATCCACGCGTCAAGAATCGAAATATTGACCATGACGAAAAATGAGGGGATACGTAAAACTCCGATATTGGGCAATTGCTGCGTAAGCAGATAGAGACAGGCCAGAACATAAAACAGCACCTGGACCAGCAACGTGGCCTGATAGAAGGGTGATGATGCGGCCAGGACGAGGTTCGAAACCAGCGCACCGATCATGGCAAAGGGAACCAACCACCGACACAACTTATGGCTCAATAACTGCCAGGCAAATAAGTGATACCGCATCGGATTGAGCAACGGTAAGCTTCGCATGAATACCGAAATTCCTCGTACGACGGTCCGGACCTTCCGCTCGTATTCCTTCTTTTGATCGGCAAGGTTCTTATAATACCCGATGCTATCCGGATCGGCGACACCCCGTAGACCTAGTCGAATGCTGTTCAGCAATGTATTGAAGTCACTTTGTAAATCGGGTGCCCAGCTTCGACACACCTCACGCCGTGCGGAAAAAAACGAGCCGCTGAGGCCGACCAGAGTATTGACCCTGGACTCCAGGCTCCGCAAGGCCATTTCGTATCGGACATAGGCCCCTTCCCCGCTGACGACCCCGTCGGTATCGATAAATCGATCGACGCTGCTCACGCATCCGACGGTCCCATCCGAAAAATTGTTGACGATCTCGCTAATGGCCGTAGGCTCAAGTATGGTGGCTGTATCGGAAAATACCAAGACATCTCCGATCGTAGATTCGACCGCGAGCTTTTGCGCCGCTTCTTTCCCGCCTTTGACATTGGAGCGAACCAGTCTAATTCCGGAAGAAGCGAACGACCGAACGATATCGTCGGTCGCGTCGGTAGAACAATCGGACGCGACGATCAATTCGAGCTTCTCTCTCGGATACTCCAACTTGAGAGTATTCTCCAATTTCTCGCGAATCCGTTTCTCTTCATTATAGGCGGTAATGATGACTGCCACGGTCGGCCTAAACTCCGACTTCCTTACTGGTCTGCTTCGAAACAAGCCGACAGTATAGAGGCATAGCGGGTATCCGGCATAGGCGTACCCGATAAACCAGACTGACAACCAGAACAACGCTTCCATATCGTATCGCTCTACACCGTCAGCCGGAACTGCATTGGTCAACTGGGGCTGAACGTGCCCCGGTGTTCCTGGAGCGAGGCTCTGAAACTCCCAAGACCCGCCAGATCTTTACACGATCAGATTCCGTCACAAATTCATGGGTCGGCAAGGTCACCAATCGTTCGACGACCTCTTGAGCCCCTGGACATGTCCGGTCGGTAATCCGACCAGCCAGTTCGGGAATGTCCTGAATCGTCGTTGGGTAGCTTGAACTTACTCCGGCACCGTATTTTTGACTGCGCGCACAGGCCTCATGCTTGGCCACTCTATCCCGCAAGAGAACCGGCAAGCGGAGATAGACGCCATCGGGGTGCGTAATTGGTTGCAGACCATTGAAGCCCTGGTTCAGTCCCATAATCAATTTTCCTGCACAAGCCGCGCGATCCGTGTTTGCTTTGGCCAGCCGCCGGTCCCAGCCCACCAATTGACAGGCTCGCACCTCATCCATACGGCACACCGGGAAATCGGTATAGAATTTGGTTTCTCCTAGACCAAGAAATGGAAGTCCGGACGGTAACCAATACCAGGTCGGGCGAATAAACGCCCTCATGAGAACCAGTTCGGCCCAATTTCGACATGTTTCGCCGAAGGAGGCAGCCGGCAACTTCGAATATTCGGCATGAATCGCGTCGGCTAAGGTGGGCGACTTCGTAACGATGATTCCTCCCGTTCCGCTCGTGAGGTTCTTTCCACGACCAAGGCTGAAAAATGCCACGTCTCCTTCAGTACCGACGAGTCCTTTTTCAGACCCTCCGCCCAGCGCCTGGGCCGCATCTTCGACCACAGCGATATCGCGTGTGCGGCATAGTTGGACGACACGTCGTACGTCAGCCGGAAGGCCAAAGAGGTGAGTCGGCAGAACACAGAGGATATCCTCACTCAGGAGCCGCTCCAGCTCTTCGAAGTCAAAATCCAGCGTGCGCGGGTTCACATCGCATAAAACAACCTCCAGGCCTGCTCTCACAATTGCTGACGGCACGGAAAAACACGTGTAGGCTGGAATGATCACCCGCCGTCGCCTTGAACTCGCCGCCAAGGCCTTCAGAACCACCACCAGAGCGGCTTTCCCGGACGAAACAAGAAACACTCCCCTGGCCTGAAACTTGGCTTCCAATTCTCGGATCAATCGTTCACGGTACTTCCGACCACCAATGAGTCCCGGAAGAGAGCCAATGAGGTTGGAGAGAGAAAGAGGCGCCGAGGTGGGAGCAAGAGTCCGCTGCAGCTTCATGGCAGATATTTGACGATGTGCGGACCAAGCAAGTTGGCGGCAAAGAGTGGGAGACGCTGCCACAGGCTGATCGCGACCTTGAACTTCGGATTGTCAGGACTCAATCGAGGCATCTCCCGGCCCTGGCTCAACCAATAGTACCAGTATAATGGGCGCGGTTGAGCCCCCCACTGCTGTTTGAAACGGTACGTCCCGCTGTCCACGGACGATCGCCCGAAATCGAACTCCGTGAATCCCTCCCGACAGGCATATTCGAGAACGGCATGATACAGCAACATGTTAGGCGCCAGCCGACCGTATCGTTTGTCCGATGCCGCCCATGGAATTTCAAGTACCCGGCGGAATCCATAGACCAGTCCCGCCGCAAGCGGCTGCTGTTGCAATGATACGACGAACAAGCGAGTCTCTTTGGGGAAAGCGTCGACAATCGCTCGGAAGAAACCCTTTGCATATACAGGAGTACCAAGATCCCTCATGCATCGAGAGAAGACGCTGTAATAGTCATTCAAGAGTTCTTCAGCCCCGATACGAACCTCCATCCCCTCCTTCTGCCCTCGCCGGATCTGGCTTCGCAGCTTCGACGGGTAGGCTTTGAACAAGGCTTCCGGATCAGAAGGCAAGGCCAGGCGCATGGACACTTTGTGCTGACCTACCGGCCAATCGGTCTCCAATGGCGCCGTCTGTCTCAATTCAATGTGGCCGGCTCCAAGTTCACGGGCAAGGTCGCCGGCCCGAGCCAATAACTTCTCGGTAGCCATCCGATCTTCTGCGAGAATCCCCCCATAATTGAAAAAAGCCAGAGAAGTCAGAAAGCTCCCAAACAGGGGGCTTTTTGTGAGGACCAGAGGGAGCACGCCGCGAACCATATCCTGGCCGTCCTTGGCCATCAAATAGAAGGTGGGGTGCCCAAACACGCGCGTCACAACCTCCCGCCATGCCAGGGTGTGATAGCCGGAGGCTTCCGGGCGGCTCAGTACAAATGCATCCCATAGGGCGGCGTCGGTGGCAGTATTCAGAGTAATAACGTTCATGGATTTTCGTCCCAACAGAACCGGCGGAGAAAACTCCCGTTCAATTCAACGGATGAGAACGTCCGTTGCGAGAAACAATCACCGAATCGATCGCCATTTCTAGCGACCGAGCCATGACGGCCCACGAATGATGCTCCCGAACCCGAGCTAATCCGTTTGCGCCCAGACGCTGGGCCTCGGTCGGATTTTCGAGTAAATGCACAACCTTGTCGGCAAAGACTTGCGCACTGTCTGCGAGAGCCACTTCACGATTATCGACCAGATCCAAACCTTCGATGCTGAGCGGTGTTGCGACAGTGGCCTTTTTCATTGCCATGGCGATCAAGATCTTGTTCTTGACGCCGGTCCCCAGTCTCAGGGGACAAACCACGAGCGCCGACGATCTTACGAACGGCCGTACGTCCTCGACCTCTCCAGTGACGTGAATGCCTGGTCTCTGTGCCAATCTTCTGACATTTTCCGGCGGACCGTTGCCGACGATCCAAAACTGCGCATGGGGACGCTTCGCCCTGATTAGGGGAAAGATCTCATCCGAAAAATAGAGCGCTGCATCTTGATTAGGCGGATAGCCCATCACTCCGGTGAATACCAACTTGTCCGTTTCTCCCTGACCTATGCCGGGCAGGAAGTAGTCCATGTCAACTCCGTTCGTCACGGTGAGCGTGTTAGAGGAGCCTGACAGCCCCTTGATAACGCCCTCGTCGACGACGGAATTCGTAACCACCAGATCGAAGACATTTCCAACGGTACGCTCAAGTTGCCTGGCCCGCACAAGATGGGCCCACGCAGACAATTTTTTCGAGAGTCCATGCTCCGACCGCAATACACGAAGCCCCATGAGCGTAATGGAATCCGTGAGATCCACGATCGCAGGGATGGCTCGATGCTCTCCGACATACTCCGTCATGAAAATCAGATCGGCATAAATGAGATCGACTTTCGCCTCGATACACAGCGCGTCGATCTTTTCCCGCATCATGCGATAGTAGGATGGCTGTCGATACCGTGTCTCGAAAAAAGCGGCCAGATTCATGCGATGCCATTGCTGCCCCCACCACGTCGGTCGAGGAGGATCGGGAAGGACCTCGACACGCGCGAAGACACGGGCGGCAGTAGGGTCATTGAGAAACATCCTGTATCGATCCCGAGATGAGCAGCGGCAGACCAGCAATAACTCATGATGCTTGGACAGTTCGCGGCAGAGGCTAAACAGCCGGGGAGATCCCGGCATGCTCGAAGTGGCGGGAACATCGGAAGTCAGCACCAATATTTTCATGATTTATGTCTTACTGAACCATTGTACCCGCCGCATCCATCTCGGGCTGCATGACAACACCAACCGTGCGGCTGTCAGTCCGATACGACCTGACTGAAATATTCGATAGTCTTTCGGAGACCATCCTCAAGTTCCACTTCCGGCTCCCATCCCAGCAACTGCTTCGCAAGACGAATGTCCGGGCGTCGCACTTTCGGATCGTCAGCCGGTAACGGTCTATACTCGATCTGGCTTTTAGAACCGGTGAGCTTGAGCACAAGCTCGGCAATGCCCTTGACGGTCAATTCTCGCGGATTGCCAATATTCACGGGGTCGTGGATGGTTTCAGGCAGGGGTTGAGTAGACTTCGTCAGAAATCTTGCCCGATTCGTACGTTCCGCTACCGGCTTGTCTGAGTCGATCAAGAGCAGCGTCGTAATACCCCGGACCAAGTCATCGACGTAACAGAAACTTCTGGTCTGGCTTCCATCACCAAATATGGTCAATGGCTTCCCTTGAAGGGCTTGCACCACGAAGTTCGACACGACTCGCCCATCGTGAGGACGCATCCTCGGTCCATACGTGTTGAAAATTCTGACAATGCGGGTGTCGACTCCGTGATACCGGTGATAGGCCATCGTCATGGCCTCGGCAAACCGCTTCGCCTCGTCATAGACGCCGCGGGGGCTGATGGGATTGACATTCCCCCAATAGGTTTCCGGTTGGGGGTTCACCAACGGATCGCCATAGACTTCCGAGGTGCTGGCCAACAGTAGTCGAGCGTGTTTCGCCTTGGCCAACCCCAATACCTTATGCGTACCCAGCGCACCAACCTTCATCGTCGCGATGGGCATCTCCAGATAATCCTGGGGACTTGCCGGGGACGCAAAGTGCAGGATCGCATCAAGCGCCCCGTCTACATGAATGTAGTCGCACACGTTGTACTTGACGAAGCTGAACCGAGGATGTCCCATCAAATGCGCGATATTCTCGGCTCGTCCAGTGATCAGATTGTCCATCACAATTACGTCATGCCCCTTACCAATCAGCAAGTCACTCAGGTGACTGCCAAGAAATCCAGCGCCTCCGGTGATGAGAATCCGCATACACGTGCCTCCCATTTCTCTAGTCCAGCTCAAACTCTTTTTTCCAATCCGTATCTTCCGCAAGCGGCGTTTGGTCCTGTTTGTACAGGACGCAGTTCTCGAGCACGAGGACATCCATCTCCGTACGCATAAAGCACCGGTATGCATCTTCCGGCGTGCATACGATCGGCTCACCTCGTACATTGAATGAGGTATTGACCAGCACCGCGTACCCCGTGAGGGCTTCAAACGATTTCAACAGATTGTAGTATTGCGGGTTGGTCTCCTGATGAATCGTTTGTACCCTTGCCGAGTAGTCGAGGTGGGTAACCGCGGGAATGTCCGATCTCGGCACATTGAGCAAATCAATGCCCCAGAGATCTTTCTGTGAAGCCGTCATCGGCCGACGCCGCTTTTCCTGAACCGGCGCCACGATCAGCATATACGGACTATCGGAGTGCAGGTCAAAATAATCTGAGACGCGTTCACGCAATACCGACGGCGCAAATGGTCTGAACGATTCACGATACTTGATTTTCAGGTTCATGATCGACTGCATCTTCGTGCTTCTTGCATCACCGAGAATGCTGCGTCCCCCCAACGCCCGGGGGCCGAATTCCATGCGACCCTGCAGCCATCCCACAACCTTCTCCTGGGCAAGATCCTGTGCAACGCGCTCAAAGAGTTCCGAGTTGGATAGCCTGCTATACGGCGCGCCTTTGCTTTTCAGAAATACCTCGATCTCTTCATTCGTATGAGCCGGCCCCAAGTAGGACCCGCGCATGCGGTCCTGCTTTCCGTTCGAGATTCTTGGCTGATTCTCATACTGATGCCAAACGCTCAATGCTGCGCCCAAGGCCCCTCCCGCGTCGCCAGCCGCGGGCTGAATCCACAGGTCCTTGAACGGCCCCTCTCTCAGGATACGGCCGTTTCCCACACAATTAAGCGCCACACCGCCGGCTAGGCACAAGTAGTCGAGACCCGTTTCTCGATGGAGCGAGCGCGAAATCCGCAGCATCACTTCCTCCGTCACCTCCTGAACTGAACGGGCAAGATCCATCTCTCGTTGCGTCAACTTTGACTCCGGCTTTCGTGGCGGCCCTCCAAAAAGGGAGTCGAACTTGTTTCCCGTCATGGTCAAGCCGGTACAATAGTTGAAATATTCCATGTTCATCCGAAAAGTACCGTCCGGCTTAATGTCGATAAGGTGATCATAAATGGCTTTCGCATACTTCGGTTCCCCATATGGCGCGAGCCCCATCACCTTGTACTCCCCGGAGTTCACCTTGAAGCCTGTGTAGTAGGTAAAAGCGGAGTACAACAGCCCGAGCGAGTGAGGAAATGGTATTTCCCACAGCGGCGTCAATTGGTTACCATGCCCCTTCCACGCAGACGTCGTGGCCCACTCCCCGACTCCATCCATGCAGAGTACCACCGCAGAATCATACGGGGAGGCAAAAAATGCTGAAGCTGCATGAGATTCATGGTGTTCGGAGAAGAGCAACTGCGGAAGGTCGCGCTTCTTGAGTCTTTGGTCATGCTTCAGAAATTCCTCGCACAATAGAGTCTTAAGGAGCAATTTCTCTTTCATCCAGACCGGCATCGCGGCCAGGAACGATTGCAAACCGGTAGGCGCAAAGGCCAGATAGGTCTCAAGAAGCCGCTCAAATTTCACCAACGGCTTGTCGTAGAACACCAGGCGGCTCACTTCACCCAAGCGGATTCCACCGGCCTGCAGACAGTAATCGATAGCTCGATGCGGAAAACCGGGGTCGTGTTTCTTCCTCGTGAATCGCTCTTCTTGTGCCGCAGCCACGATATCTCCGTCTCGCACAAGACAAGCGGCGCTATCATGATAGTAAGCCGATATTCCTAGAATAGTGCTCATCTAATTATTCCCTCATTCTTCAAAAGTCAGTCGGTGCTAATCACCCCGTAACTGCTTCAATCTGCGAATTGCACCGCCTCCTAAAAAAGTCATAAATAGTCCCTTCCAGGACAGCCAATAATTAGCTTCTTTCAAGCTCAGCAAATAATGTTGCCGGGCCGCCTTCATTTCTTCCGCCATCTGGTGACAGTATCCGAGCGCAAAAAACTGCATCGCCAGTTTCTTACGGACATTCCTGCGCGTTGACGATGGAAGCGGACGATCCAATTGTTTCTGCATAACTTGTATGGAATGGGGGACCAATTTTGCATCGCCGAGCCCCGTTATCCCATCCGGCCTGACCCGATAACGATGACCGATCATATCGATAAATCCGATGTCATAGGCATAGGCAATTCTCAGCCACAGATCATAATCCTCGGGACCTCTCAACCGTAGGTCAAATGGACCGACATCAGCTAAGACCGCCTTCGGTGCCACGACTCCGGACGTGCCGATATAATTCTCGACAATCAGGGCATCATAGGCCGCCGCAGCTTGAATGACGTATTGTGACTCTCCGACGAGCCGCTTGGGCGCGCTCTTGAAGTATTCGTAGGTGTCCAAAAACGCGCCGGCATGCTGGCCAGTGCTTTCGTCAAACTTTACAAAATTGGCAAAGACGAGGCCGAGATGAGGTTCACGATCCAGAAGATCCACGGCACGCTGAATCTTGCCTGGGAGCATAATGTCGTCCGAATCAAGAAATGCGACATACTTGCCTCGAGCCTGCTGAACCCCCGTATTCCTGGGACCAGAAGGACCACCGCTGTTCTGTTGATACACGTACCGCACGCGATCGGACTTGACGCTTGCTACCACCTCTTTTGTGTGATCGGTCGATCCATCGTCGACAACGAGAACTTCGAGCTTCGGATAATCCTGCTGGATGACCGACTCCAAAGTCTCCGCGATGTAGTTCCCGCAGTTGTACGCGGGAATTACCACAGAGACCAGAGCAGGTTCGCACGATTTCAAGTATGGCGCCGAATCTTGCGGCTTGTGGGCTGATATTGTGACTGTTGACGGTTCCATGGTTCCCTTGGCTTCACCTTATTGACATACGAGGATCTTCGGAAATCTTCTCGGTCGTGTTTTTAACAGCTTCGCCAATCGTTGCTACCTAAGCTCTGCCAGCATTTCGTAAGGCTCGTATGGTCTCAATCACACGGCATGGCAGAAATGAACAGCACCAGTAGAGCCATACCTTTGGGACAAACGGCTTCGATTGCATCGCAATATAGAAATGCCGACGGGCATCCTGAAGCTGGTTACGCCCAAAATAGTTCCAGCCTGCCTCCCAGGCGCGTTCACCTAAAATGTCCGTCAAAAGTCCCGCATGCTGGGGAGGTACCCATCGCATTCGTTGGTGTTTCTTACGGACCGCCATATGCGCTTCAAGCCAGCGTAGCGTCCGCACATCGTCTCCGCCTGATAGTCCCTCGGCGTGAACACGATACTTCGTGAGCACGCGATCTATAAAGATCATTGGATACTGTCTCGCAATTCGCAACCATAGATCGTAATCTTCTCCAACTTTGAAATTCTCATCAAATCCTCCCTGTAAATCCAGCACTGACCGCCGAACCACCACGGCGGAGGTATTCATGCAGTCTCGCACTAGGAGTTGAGGGTATAGTGGGCCATAGTAACATCCGGCGAGATCTGGCCCATGGGATTGGCACCAGTCTTTGAGCATATGTTGATTCATCGATGGCTGAATGACCGTGGTGTCTCTGAACATCATCGTGTCCGTGAATACGAGCGAAGCCTCGGGATATTTCTCGAGCGCTTGAAGTTGAAGGCGGAGTTTTCCAGGCAGCCACTCATCATCCGCATCTTGAAAGGCAATAAATTCACCGCGCGCCTGCTGAATGCCAAGATTTCTCGCCGCTGAGACTCCACGAGGCTCTTGTGAATATCGCCGAACTCGTGCGTCCGCCATGGCGGGAACATCCCCGCGTGACGTTTTTGTCGAACTGTCAATCACGATGACTTCTATAGGAGGGCCGTCCTGATCGAGCACGCTCCTGAGCGCCTGATCAAGATAGTCGACACAATTGTGAACAGGCACGATGACACTGACCAACGGTCTCGGCATCGTCGCATCGCCTCCAACACTACTCATTTCAGCTTTTCAGAACTCCAAGCCGGACCTTGGTGGATCCCCCGTTTCATACGCTTACCGATAGCAATGAATGAATTGGGAAGAAGGCTGAACCCGATATACAGCCACGTCAGGATATCGAAGGGGCGATATCGGAGGCCCATGCTGAAGAGAGTTCTGGCCAATGGTCGGTCGCCGCGGTCCAGACACGCAATCCCCAACTCCCAGCAATCCTTCCCCTGCAATCGTTCTACACGAGAACGCAAGTCTTGAGGAACCAAGTCCGCTCGAAGATGTTTCTCTCGAACTCGCGCCCGATCAAGTGCCCAGGTCATGTCTCTGGTATCTTGCGCCCCCGATAGTCCAGAGGAGTGCACTCGATACTCCGCGAGAACCTTGTCGATATACAGAAAAGAGTGTTTCGTAGATACCCGAAGCCACAAGTCCAGGTCCTCGCAGGTCTTGAAGGTCTCATCAAATCCACCGAATTCCTCAAGCACGTCTTTCGCGGCCAACACGGCACAGGTGCCGATGCAGTTACCCAACATCAGCTCCCAGTACAACTGACCATAGGCAAGGTCACCTTCAGTTACTCTGTGTTCTTCAAGCCAGATCTTAAAATGCGGCCAGCAGGCAGAAGGCAGGATTACTCCGGAGTGGTCGAACATGGCGTAGTCAGAAAATACCAGTGCAGCATCGGGAAAATGTCGCAGCGCGAGAATCTGAGCCTCGATCCTTCCGGGGAGCCAGCGGTCATCTGCATCCTGAAATGCGACAAGAGACCCACGGGCCTGCCTTAGGCCGAAGTTCCTAGCCGCTGAAACGCCTTTCGGTTCTTGATAGAAATAGCGGACTTTCTCACCGTACCGCTCAAGTGCTTGCTTGGTATCATCAGTTGAACTATCGACAATGATAATTTCGAGGTTTGCATACGTCTGTTTCAGAACCGTATCGACCGCCTCCCGAATATAATCTTGGGAGTTATATGTGGGAATGATTACGCTGACCAATGGCTCGAACATTCAGATTCCTCTGCAACATCGTGCCAGAGTCTCAGGGAGGCCAGCGGTCATGCCCTTTCCCCTAATTCAGGTCAAAAACGGACAGACAAGGGATTCAACTCTCTGATCAGAGAGAAACAGGATGAGCAATAAAGTAGTAGTTTAGGCCCTTATTAAACTGTTCGCAAAATCCATCCCGCGATAGCGGCTGTCGACCAACCAGCCAGCCATCCAGAAGCGAAATACCAAGACCGCATTCATCACAAAGAAGATCGTATATCTGCTCGGGCCTCGTCCCGTAGCAATCCGCTGCACCAATTCCGTGCTCGAACACAATAATCGGCTTGCACCTGTTGATCGTACGGGCGCCTCCTCGGAGCACCTGAAACTCAGCACCTTCAACATCTATTTTAATGAAATCGACGCAATCATGCTCGCCGATTATCGAATCCAGGCGGTCGGTGGGTACGGTAATCGTGCAATCCGTTTCGTTGGGGCGATCGTATCTTCGCTTGAGCAAACCGCTGTACGCAGGATTCGAAACGACATAGTTAAATGACACGACATCTGCACGATCACTCAAGGCAAGATTAAACACTCTTACGGGAGGAAACGTAAATGAATCCGAAAGTCTCTTATACAGCTCCGGCAAGGGTTCGAACGCAAAAAATGTTCCCTTCGGAGCCATCTCCATCATCCACCGAAGAAACGAGCCTGCATGGCATCCAACATCCACGCAAACGGATCGCTCCTTCAGGCACTTCTTCATTACCTCATAGGACAGAACGTCGTAGAATTGATTCTTGTCGATCATGCCGAGCAATAGGCGAACTTTCGGAGCGAACGCAGGCCCGGCAATCCGTTTCAGTAATTGTCTTGTACGGAGAATCACGGCTAATTGTGCCCCTCATGATCGGACTATATAGAAGTGTCCAGATTACCACCATGGGGTCACATCTTTCCATCGAGCGGCAGGCTTTATGAATAGCCGGACAAGCGGCAGGACCGCTTTCACGACCGGGTGATTTATGATCATGTTGTAATTCGCCTCGTAATAGGAGAACTGGGTCGCCATCTCGTCCAGCCGTTTCCGAACATACTTTTCTCCTCCCGCCCTGATCACCACCACCGCCGTATCGATAACCATATGATGCCTAAACGCGGTTGTCTTCGCGGTTCCATGTGAGAGGGAAGTAGATAAGAGAGCTTCAACGGCTTGGAACTGTACGCCGCATTTAGCCATCCGTAGCCAATAATCCACATCAAATGCAATATGTGTGTGTTCGTCAAGCGGGCCGACAAGTTCCCATGCCGATCGCCGGAAAAAGCAAGATGGCTGCAGAAAATCCCCGCCATCCAACCACTGACAAAACCGCTCGAATGTGAGTTCCCCTGCTTTTCTAAAATATATCTCCCGCCCGGTGGTATCTACGATTCTCCCGTGACCCACAAAGGCGCCAATCTTGGGGTATCGGCGGACATGGTCGGCGATCAGGTGCAGAGAGCCCGGCTCCACGCAATCATCAGAGTTAAGCCATGTCATCACCTCTCCAGTCGAGTGGTGAAATCCCTTGTTGATAGCATGACTTTGCCCTCGGTCTTTCTCGCTTATCCAGTAAGCCAGATGTTTCTGATATTTCTCAATGACTTGGACGCTATTATCGGTACTTCCACCGTCCATCACGATATATTCGAGATTGGGATAGTTTTGATCGAGGATGGACGTGATGGTCTGCTCGATAAATCGACCATGATTATAGCAGGGAGTTACGACGGTAATTTTAGGGTACGATTCCATCATCCATCCATCTGTTCAGATTGCTTTCAGTCCATCACTTCAAGCTGAAGAAGGGCATCCTCCTCGAACAATGCGGCTCCCATTTGTTTGATTCCCGCGAGGAGACGGACCGATAACTCCGAGCCCAACTCCATGTGCTCAAGCCGATAGCCAAACTTTTTATGGTAATCAGAAATTGTTTCTCGCGCAGCCGGAAGTCTGAATGGATGCTGGGTTCGACCGGTGCGGCCGAAATCGTCCTTGACTCCATTGAGCTTGAAATCATACGCCACTCGACTTCCCGGAAGCAGTTCCTTGGCAAGTAGAGACAAGAATCTGTCGAATGTATCGGTATTGACATAGGGACTCACACCTTCCATAAACACAAACCCTTTGCCCGTCCGATTCCGACTCAGCCATGATTCCAATTCTGGCCATGCCGCATCATTCAAGTTCACGGACATGTAAGCCACATGATCGAAGACTCCCTGCCTCCGAGACATCTCCTCTTTTTGCGCAATGGCCACAGGTTGATCACACTCTAATACCTTGATTCCTTTTTTCTCCAATGCATCGTTGAACCGGTACGGACGCGTATCGGTTCCGCACCCCACATTGATGATGAATCGCACATTATCTTCAATCGCATTGAGGAACAGCCTGTCGTAGTATTCTGTCCTTGCAACGAGATAATAGTAAAAAGGATCGGATCTCAGGTCGGCAAGTTTTCGAGAACTCAACAACGCGCATTGCCATCGCCTGAAGGTGGGGATGAATCTCCGAACCCATGTATCCGGATTCTTGAATTCTCTGGCCTCACGAACGGACTGAATATAACGCAATTCTGCGACAACCATTGAATTACTAAAGCCGGTTCCCGCCATATTAACTCTCCCTTGTCCCTCAATCGATATTACGAAACACTAGGCACACGTGCCTCAGATATCTACTTATTCCCTGCTCGATCTTCGATAGAAACCAGATGCAGAACTGCATCCCCCGGATAAGGAACAGTAAATAGATTGCCGCCCACCCTGGCTACAAGATTCCCGCTCATTCTCTCACCTGTTTCGGGATTAAACCAGTTCATGTGGAATTCTCTCGCAGGAAGGTCCACGGTAATGGTCCGGCTCGATTGAGTGGTTGACGACGCTTCGGACGGAGGTGGCACGTAGATGAGGTATTCGCGATTTTGCTGCGCTAAACAGTAGGTCGTCGAGGAAACTTCCGGTCTGGGTTCCATCAGAGCAAGGTTGATCTGGCCTGCGAATATCAACGTATCTCCCATGGCTCGTCGAGCGGACTCGTCGGCTTTTGGCTGGTCCTGCCTTCCATAGGGATCCATATAGATGGGATTGAGGCCGCGCATGAAACTCTTCCATACCCATACCCGATCTCCCCCAACTCCCCATAGATGATCGGTATCAGTAATAATCACTTTCGCATGACTGGCGACAGGAGGATCTTCACGATAGGACATCGTCAGTGGATCGCCTGGCGCCTCTCTGGTTCCCGGTGATATCCAGTCCGCAGGACTGTCCCATAATGAGTAATTGTGTGGCGCAGCGCCGCCCTGCATCCCCTGAAAAGTCATGCCAACGGGGTGCTGCTTTGGTTTCACGGCTTCATAGGCCTTCACATATCGGACAATGTGATACTGCCATTCTGTAGAGGCTTCGACTATTTCGTTTCCAACTTCGTAGAGCACATTATCCAGATCATTGACCGTATCAATGACTTTGCTGACATAAGCCTCTTGCCTCTTTAAGCGAGTCACTTGGCGTGGATCCGATCCGAGCGTGTGTACTTCGTCCCCCTGATCATTGCCGTTGATGTCGCCATCCACACCGTTCACATTGTTGTCGCGATGAAATGGATGACCGAGCCAAGGATTTCCTGGAAGTCCCAAATCCTCAAACGGCATGACTCCCCATCCATTGAATAACATGATTGACACGTAGATCCCTCGCGCCCCTGCCGCGACGACACGATCGCGGAGACGGTCGAAATATGCTGGGTTGAACTGATCCAAATCGAATTTCGGTTTCCCGTCTCGAGCCATCCCTGGTCCAATCCTGTTGTAAGGCATTGGAGAAAGATAGTAGTCGCTGTGAAGGTCAGCAGAAGGAAACCACCGTGCCTGTTCTTTGACCCAAAGTCGTATGAAGTTATGATTATGTCGCTCCATGAAACTCAGATACTCGGAGTAGTCGAAGAGAGGGGGAGGATCTGATTTTCCGCCATCCTGAAAACTGAACCAATGATGAGATCCGGTCAAATAAACCGGATGCCCTGCTGGATCAATGAAATAGCGTGGGTTGGACTTCAGCAGGCGAAGAGGACCCATTATTGTGGGGTTGCCGTGATCAGCGGGGACAGACGTGCACCCCGCCGCCCCAACCCAAGACACAGCCGCGCACAACACAGAGGGGATTAGACGAGAGGTTATCTTCATCAATGACTCGTGCTCGGCGCCGACGATGCTGGGGGCCGCTGGAACAGTTTTGGAAAGAGGGTACGTAAATGATCGCTGATCAATAAACCAGCCAACCGGTGTCCCTCGACACTCCAATGGCCCATATCTATGTGAAACACATCTTCTCCGCGCTCATATGCTGCGCGGACTTCTCCGGCAATGTCTGGGAAAAATACAATGTCCGATTGATCGGAAATCATTTTGAACGCAGTGTCATATGGTTCGGCTTTCCAGCAAGAGAACGCCACGATTGGAACATCGCCGACGCGCAATCTCGTCTTACGCACCAGCTCTCCAGTTACGCGCATGGCATGTTGAAATCCTTTGTGGGAAAGCCCCTCCTTGGCAATATCATCCTCTACGGTCTTTCCGGGATGCATAGCCAACAATCTATCCCAGCGGGAGAAAGTCCAGTGAAAGAACCGCGAATATCGCTGCGCCCACATGCGCAAGGACCCAGTCCACGTTTTGGGGAGCAGATATTCGATGCGCCCGTCGACCCAATAAGGCCTTCTCCATCCGTTGTTGTTCATTGAACTGGCCATTTCCAACGCCGGGTCATTGTTGATGAAGTCATTGAGACAGAATTGCCACAAGATCAGTGAGGGATGGATCATGTCCACATAGCGATCAAGAATCATATATTCCTGAAGCGTCCCAAACCCGCCGGCACCATAAGCAAAAATCTCAGCGTTAAGTTCGCGCTTGATAATCGCAAAATACGTATCGCCATCGGACACTTGGCTCGCTTGAGTAAATGAATCACCGATGACCAAAATGGTGGGCTTGCCCGATCGGAGATCACCAAACATCCTAAATCCATAATCATGCTGTGAACGCGTGACGGGATATCGCTTTCCATGCGACGTAGTCTCTGTAACTTCGTCATAGTACCCCGCCCTTGCACGCCAACCGAGCGTATCGTCCAAAACAAGCGACCAGGCAGGATTCCAATCCTCTTGTTCCAAGGATGCTCGAATCGGAATTCCATAGTCCCACCGCTGATACAGCCGAAAGACCACTTCCGCCGCAGCCAGGACAAACACGACAGAGAGAATGGGCAGCATCACGATGACAACTGTCTTCAGACTCGGGCTCAGTCTACGCAGAACTTTGCCTATCACTGGAGTTCTCGCGGACGCTCATCAAACGCTTGCTGCCGATGTGGTTGAACGCGGGCCTCCGGATTACGCAGAAGGTTGTTATCAAACCTGTAGGACGGCACCGGCGGCCAGACAAAACCGCTCGCGATTCTATATTCGCGGCAGACGGCCTGACCAATGGTCATGTTCGTCGGATGTACGGAGGTAATGGACTCGACCTCGCGACTCACACGTTAAGGATCAGGCGCTTCGCCCTGTGGTCGCTTCAATTTGGAATGGTTATCGATGCTGGAGATAGGTTGCACCTAGACACGCACTGCGATACCCCTGATTTATTTCAAAAGATAAGGCTCCCAAAACGCCCGGTCATATCGCGGCCAAGCATGGCATCCGAAGGGAAGTTGGTAGTTGTTCATTTGATAACAGAGTCTGGGCGCTACTTCGAATGCAAACCGAAGACCTACCTTGAAGGGAGCGACGTTAAACGGCGGATAGTATCGAGTCGCTTCATCGGCCCAGAAATAGTCCTCATTACCTTTTCCATCCGTCCGAAATGGCCACTGCGCAAGCTCGTGCTTTACATTGTTAAAATACACGAGACGTTTGAGAAACTTACGGGGAAGATTTAACAATTGAGTAGGAAGTGGATGAGCCCGACAAAACCCCTCCCAGTATTCATCCGGATCCACCCAGTGCCGATCCGAGTCAAATACTCTCAAAAAACTCTTGATCTTCCGCAACGATAATCCTCCGTTTCCGACTCGCGACACTTCCACCCAAGGGGTCGCATCACACTTGATCCATGGGGGACCGATATAGTCAAATCCCTCTTCACACCACTTTAGCAACTGATCGGAAAACACAAGCGCGTCAAGATGATGGATGAGGATGTATTCATAGTCCGAAAACGAGTCGTAGAACATTGCGGAGAGCATCAATTTCGTATGCGCAACGATGCTTCCGAAATACCGATCGTCAAACCGTCGGATGCGTGACTCAGGAAAGTCGATGTCCAGGCTCTTAGGAGTCACAAAATATCGATCATACTTTCCGAGGAAGTGCACAAGTTGCTTGTAAGAAATTTCTTCGTCTACCGTGAATGTCGATCGATTCGACAGAGGAATGACCACAGCTACTTTCCTCTTCTCTTGATCTCCAAAAGGCTGGCCGAAATGCATTGGATGCCTACCGCAAGGAAAGAATGAGCGTCATCGTCATACGCCGGGGCGAAAAGGAAGCGGAAGCGGTGAAGTGTGAAACTTGAGGCTTCCGTGGAACACTCCAACCTGCCAACCGAAGTACCACATCCATCTATTCCAAGCCAGCTTGGTACGGACTTTCGGAAGCAACTCAAGTAACCGGATCCAGTTCTTCACATATTCTTTCCAGGCAACCACGCCCTTTCTTGTATCCACACTGTGGCGTTTCGAGAGCAAGACATTATAGAGAGCCCATTCGCGTATCTGGTGAAATCTGGCTGTTGAACCAGGTCGACATCGGACGTGAATAACCGCTTCCGATACCCAGAATAACTGATAACCCGCCAACTGCACTCTAAAGCAATAGTCAGTATCTTGTAGAGCCGGAAAAGCCTCGTCAAATCCACCGATTTGATTATGAATCGCACGTTTGATACCCAAGGTCCCACCCCCGGCATGCTGAAGATAAGGCGGATACCAAGCTTTCTGAAGCCCATGGTGTTGCTCGTGATAGGCATGCTGCGTGGCCAGCGACGGTTCATTCAACTTGGTGAAATCCACACGACATGCGACACAATCCATGCTCTCTAGGGCAGTTCCTATTGCCTTCAACCATCCCGCTCCCACCATATCATCAGCATCACAAAAGGCTATGGCATCGCCTTTTGCGGCGGCGACGCCGGTATTGCGAGCGTAGGATTTACCTCGTCGTTCATAGGCTTTGACGACTCGAAGACCCGGCACTTTTCCCAGGTATTGTTCGACAACTTCAACCGACTTGTCATCCGAGCGATTGTCAACGACGATGACCTCCCATGGCTCTGCCCAAGTCTCTCCAGCCAAGGCCTTGAGCAAATCGCCGATGGTCGATGCCGCGTTGTAACAGGGAATGATGACGCTCAGTTTCATGACATCCTCAATTAGGGAAGAGCACATCCAAGACTCGTGGCATCGGCGGGATCATCGTCCCTACTTTGTTTGGATGGAAATACAACCGTGGCAATTCCGGAGACATACAGTATTATGTTGGGCGTTGTTTCCATAGGGATTGCACAACCGTGTTTGAACGACTTGCAGACTGTCGTTGAACATTCAACCGCTTGCCGACAATTTCCGCGACCACCTCATGGCCTCGCTCATTCCAATGATCATCATCTCGAAAATACAATAGCTCATTTTCCGCATAAGAACGTAGTGCTTCCGACAAATTCACCACCCGAAAAGAGACCGCTCCCGCCTCTTCCGACACGGCCTCCAAAAAATGAGCTCGATCAGAGGCTTGCGGGAAATCATCGAAGTAACTTCCGTAGAGTCTTGCATCACTCGGTGCTAGTAACATGACGACCTCAAATCCATGTTTCTTAGATAAGGCAGCCATGTCTTGAATCGTCCGATGTAGTGCTGACCGGTTCGGATGGCTAGCCACATATTCTCGAGTCGACTTCGCACGTTCAATCTGAAGCGGCGAAAACAGCTTGTATCCGAATCGGGGAGAACGGTAGAGGGGTGTGGCCAATTGTATCCCGTCGACCCAATACGCTCCTCCGCTTCGACCAGCACCCGACATCAAAAACGTTGCGCGCCCGGACCGAAAAATATCGACGACTGATTGATGCTTGATCACACGTGGAATCTTCCAGAGTCCAGAGAGAAGCGTGTTATCCAAGACTTGAGTCATGGTGGACTCAGAAGTCGGACGAACGGTATCGTACGAGTCCTCCAAGTCGTTCCCTTCGAAAATTAGCCATAACAGGAGGCCATGATCCAGACGGAGCTTTCCCTGGTCCAGTAAATGCTCCAACAATAAGTACTCCTGCCTTGGTGAGGAATCATGAATGCCAAGATTGTAAATAGTTTCTCCTAATGATCGTTCAAGATGTCCCACCCATGTTGCTTCCTCATTGACTCCCCACCCGAACGTAAATGAATCACCCAAGGCTACAATTCTCGCATTTCTCGCATTATCAAACGCCTTTCCTCCTCGAAACCCATCCTCATTGATCGCAATTTTGACGTATTTTCTGGAAAGCACCGATTCCATCAGCGTCTTAGACTTAAGCATGCTCGGTGTGTACATATCACCGAAGTGGAACCCTTCTACAACGCGACTGGGCTTATGAAGCCGATAGTTCTCATGATCTGGATAAAATAAATCAGGATACAATTCGCCAACCCAGGAGTTACGATCGGATACCCGCGAGATTTCTCGGTCCCATCTTAATGGTTGTTGAGAACTAAGGTAGCCGCTGTAGGCCGTATCGAGGGCAAGCATTGCTCCGAGAATCGCGATCGCTCCACCACCAATCGCATAGGCCTCACGAGAGGAAAGAACCTGAGACTTCAACGTCCATTGACCAAGCGCCAAAATTAAACATACCCCCACAGCTGCTATCACTACGACGTCGCGGAGTCCAACGGATACGCCAACGATCGTTTCGTCTAGGATACTGACGAAAAGCCCATAAGACCAAAGGAGTCCGACTGCGCATCCGATGGTCAAGAGCGGAAACACTTGCTTCTTGGGCACAAAATCCCCTCTGAAACGAAATTTCCAGGGAACAATTTAACTATGGTCAGTAGACGAACTTCTTGAACCAAAATGTCCGGTATGGGCTCCCACGACGTAGCAGTTCTGGCACGGTGACAAAGTGATACCTACCACTGAGCCGCTTGAGCGCCTCATCCAAGGCTTTCAGCATAAACTTACGATCGGCATGGGATTGTCGTTCGTGTTTTCGTTCACTAGCCGGCTTAGATTGATCGAACAGTGCATCGTGTAACAATACGACGCTTCCTGGCTGAAGCCATTCAACTAAACGATTAGCCATTAAAGACGCGTCTAGTTCATACCAATCTCCGACATCAAAGCTCCAACCGACCACCTCATATCCCAGCCTAAACGCATCAAGACGCGCGGCCAAACTCTGCTCCCCGTAAGGCGGTCTGACTAGTGGTGATCCATAGGGCGCTAGGGCCTCCTGACACGCAAGCATTTGGCGACGACGCTCAGAGCCAGTAAGACGACGAAATGAAGAGTGATCCCAGGAATGGCCGCCAATGGCATGGCCGGCCTCCCCCACTCTTCTTACCAAGTCAGGATATTGCTTGGCGGCCTGTCCGACCATGAAAAAAGTAGCCTGCGCCCGATGACGATCCAGAACATCCAAGACTTGGGGCGTAAATTCAGGATGTGGTCCGTCATCGAAGGTCAGTGCGGCTACTCGATCCTTCGTAACAACACTAGTGAGGCTACCGAGTATTTTTTTTATTTCAGCTTTTACTTGCGTGATCACAGGACGCATATCTCACCGGTCGACCGATACTTGGCCTTCGCCCTTCTCAGCGAAGATGCCGCAATATTCTCGTTGTCAGGGGACGCACAATTGTCGCCACTGACTCCGGACACCAGAGTCGGGCAAGTGACAACCAAACATACTCTACGCCCGGAGAGGTGGGATTATTGGTCACCAGCCCCCACAAGAAGCGTGACGCCCATATCTTTTGTCCTCGATCTCCCTCTTCTCGAGTACGCTCAGAAGCTATTCGCAGTTTATTTCTAATCTGCTGTTTCAGAAACGGCTTCACCTCTTCCGAACAAACCAAGAGGTGCCGCTTGCGCGCCGCAAGGCCGGATTGCACAAATCGAAAGAATTGCATTTGCAACGGGCCGGAGATACTGGAGGTGTGACACCGATAACGTACTAGCGGCTTCTTGACAAGCACCGCTTTGAATTTTTCAGTGAGTCGAACATAGAAGTCATAGTCATCGGAGCGACACAGCGAAAACGGACCAACTACGCTTATCGCACTCGCTGGAATCATGACTTGCGAAGGAGTATCAATCATACAACCCCGCAATGTTCGGCGATAGATATCGGCTTCTAGAGCCTCCCCCTCTTCCATGGCTCCGCATAGGGAATCACCTTGGTCGTGAAACAGCGACGTGCCGAGAATTCTCCCATTCTCATGATTAAATGAAACCCCGTCGACCGCGATAAGCCCCGCATGAGGAAAGCGCCGTGCGGTCTCGACTTGCACGGCAATCTTCTCGGGCTCCCACAGATCGTCACCATCCAAGAATGCCAGGTACTCCCCCCTAGCGATGCGAATCCCCGTATTCCTTGCTGGACCTCCCTCGGCGTTATTCGCCAACCCTTGGTTGGTCTCATGTCGGATATAGGTGATTTGGTCTAGAAAGGGCTTGACGCGATCCGATGTGTCATCCGTCGATGCGTCGTCTACTACGATGATCTCGATATTTCGATAGGTTTGTGCCAAGACAGCGCGAATCGTATCCTGGATACACCATCCCAGATTGTAGGCGGAGACAATAACACTGACCAACGGTTCCATTACTGTTAATTCCTGGGTTACCTCTCGCCATCCATGTTCTACTGCTTTCCAAGCTGTGAACTGGCAGAAGTTCCATCCGACTCATTTTGACTTAGTGATATCTCCTAATCCGTACCCATGTCATGTCCGCCATGGCTTCTTCCACGGCTGCCACTCCCTCTTGGGCTGCGAGTCCTTCATAGAAGGAGGCGTCAACCTCGCCATCAAGCTTCCCGCGAAGACAGGCATCTACGAAGCTCCGCATCATTGCGCCCAAACAGTGCGGAGACTCATCGTCCGTTTTGTCTGGAAGGCATAACTCGTCCCACGTAGGTTTGCTTGGGGTGGATACTTTTAGCACATCCACCCCCCCCCTGCTCAATGAGGCCCGCAAAGCTCCTTCGTCTCCAATCACTTCAACAAAACTTCTTTCTGCCAGCGGGGGGGTCACTCGACTTCCAAACCACTGCCCTCGCACTCCGCTTTCGTGGACAAACCAAGCCGAGGCGAAATCATCCGTTTCGACCTCCTCTTGTATAAGAGGCCCGACATTCCTACGATGACGCGGGATCATCTTCGAGAACCCCGTAACGGACTCAATCGGACCGAGCACAAAGGACACAAGGTCGAACAGGTGAGGTCCAACATCGTAGAGAACACCCCCCCCCGCCAGATCTAGTTTGTCACGAAAGCCCGCACTGAACGACGGGTGTAAGCCGTCCCAGCAGTCATAGTGCGCGCGCACATAGTGCGGCACTCCAATGTCTCCCTGATATATTCTCCGCCGAAGCTCGCGAATCCCGTGGAGGTACCGATATGTAAATGCAACCTGATGGACCTTTCCGCTCGCTTCGGCAACTCGGACCATTTCGCAGGCATCTGATAGATTTGTGGCCAACGGCTTTTCACAGAACACATGCTTTCCGGAAGCCAATGCGAGACAAGCTTGCTCGGCATGAAAGCTATTCGGCGTCACGATGGTCACGGCATCGATGTCGGAACGACTGAGCAATTCTCGATAGTCCGTTGAAATGATAGGAATACTGAACCGGTCGGCTAGGTATTGAGCACGGTCTTTTCGCCTGCCACAAATCGCACGGACTTCTGCTTGTGGATGGGATTGGAGACCAGGCACATGACAAGTTTCGGCGAATGCCCCAGTCCCTAAAACTGCAACCCGTAATCTGCTCCCAGTATGTTGATGCGACATGAGAGTCTAACCACTCGGCTTAAGCACCAGGTTCGGAGGGATTGAACACCAGTTCCCCTTCTATCCCGCTGCCGTCATCATACAATGCGATCAGGCTGTCGGGAATATGCGAGAAATCAGTCCCTCGCAAGTAGTCTCTCATGGTCGTTCCCGTACATTCTTCGTCGACGGATGGAGCACCTTGCTTTTTCCTGACATCGTCTTCGTGCACGATCCTAAAATCTATACTAAATCTCGTCTTTCCGGATGTATTTGGAACGCTCGAATGCATTTGCGCACCGGAAAACATGATTATCCCGCCCGCGGGCACAATGAGACGGATCTGAGGATCCAGATCCAACGCTTCAGTTGATTTGGGCAATGGCCGTGGGTCTTCTTTTAGGAATCTTGCGACATGGGCTCCGCGATTCTGCTGGTTCCAGAGGTAGTAGTTATATCCCTTGGAACTGTTCTTAACCGGTCGGTTCCAATATCGAGGATGAAATGCCATGGCGTTGTCTGCTTGAATGCCATAAATCGGAATCCACCAGTTGATCTGGCAAGACGGCGCGGAATACCACGTGTCGCGGTGAGGATGCCACGCATAGGCAATGCCGGTGGTCAGATAGTTGTCGCTGGTTGAACTGCGCATCTTCGGAACATCAAAATAGGTTTTCTCCAGGTCACATCCCATCTCTCTGAACAAATTATGAATGAGTCGTTTTGACTCGGGATGATGAATAAAACCCGGCTTCAACTTAATCAATACCTCGGCGTATTGCTCAACGGACATTTCATACTGGGCCAGTTCGGGATTTAGCGGAGCAAATGCCTCCTCAATCAGTTTCCTGGCAAAATTGACAAATGCCAAGGAGCTTGGACGAGGAGAATAGACAAACAGCTGGCCTTCGAAGAGAAGCTCTCGGCGCCGGTCATCTGAAAACATCGGATCATAATAGACGGTGTTATTCATGATCGCCTCTTGCCCCCTTTTCAGCCCTAATAGCGGCTATGAACTCCGCGGACTGCCCAACAGTTTGCGTGCGCCGTGCCATTTTGACCAGATTCTGCTTGCGAGAGATGCGTTAACGGGTCGAGGAAGTACGAGTGTCTTCCCTATCTCCAAATCATATTTCTCTGGATTGAACAGTCCCATGCCACCCTCCGGATACCATGTCATTTCTCCGAAAACGACTCGTTCTCGCATCGAATAGAAGTCGACTCTGACGAATGGGAATCCCTCCGATAACGCTCTTGCCAGACCCACCATGGTTTCAAGGTGGTAAGGTTTGGCTATCTGGATAGCACTTGTCGGATACGAATATTGAAATGGAAGCAATTTCCATTCGAGATCGAACAGATCACGACGGTGGTCGGTAAATCGGTCAGTGTCCACCTGAACGAATCGTGGCTCCCCCTTGAAACAGAACAGCTTATAATCAGACGGGATATGTCCTTGGTCATCTGTCAAGAATTTCTCGCAGATAACTCTTGGTTTAATATTCTTATAGGCCCATTCTCTTCCAATCCAGTACTCGTTCTCCTGCATCCACTTCTTAAGTTGAGATCTCGCCTCTGCAATGTTCAAGAGTGCCTTATCTTTACAGAGAATATTTTGCCCGGATCCCGACGTTACCTTAAGCACAAACGAATCAGGAAGTTCCTCAAAATTTACGTCATCCGGATCTTCCCAGACGCCATACAGATCATTAAGCGGCCACTCGCCAACCCGTGCCGCTACATGCTGACGAACTCCATACTTATCCGCGAGTTGAGTCATTTCTGGAATTCTATAATGCAACATTAGCCAGTGGATTTTTTCATTGAACGTCGCAGGCGTTTCAAAGTTTGGGTCCCTCCCAAACTTTTCCCTAAACTGCGAGGCCTGTATGTAGCGATCGGGGAAAAGGTCGGAAAGTCGTTGCTTGAATTCACTGCGACATTCAGCGAGCAGTTGCCGCTTCCTGAACAGTGCCATTCGCCACGAAGACGGAAAGATAGCACGTACCAGTAACCTCAGCTGCCCATCCTCGCTCATCGTCTCTTGTTCCTGATTCTTGATAAAAACTATCTGCCATAAATGAGACTATTGTGCTGGACTGAGCAAGGCATGCTCCATCAGCTTTTCTGCGGCCGCAGCTAAGACCTCAAACCTTATATCGGCCCGCTCGGCGATCTCCAACAGGGAATGGCTGCCGTCTGAAAGGTTAAGGACCCACAGCAGCGCCATTTCCATTGATTTCTCACCGGCCTGGCCTCCGATGCCACGATATAGGCCACGCTTCCCCAACTGAGGTTCGCAATGAGGATTTCTATTTAGATACACTCTGTTTCTTTCGAGAGTCTCCACGGCTGTCCGACACTGCTCCAATGATTCTTCGAGTGATTCTGCCTTCACAAATTCCACACTATCTCCAGATGTATGATACTCAGGATATTGACTATGCGGAGTACGGCTAAAGCAGCCAACAGGCAAATTGAATCCAGGCGAGCAATACTGGCGCTCATCATAGCCATAGGGAATGAACTCAACAATGTTATGCGGACTACCCGAATGACGGAGAAGATTAGCCATTATTCGATCAATTTCCGAATCGCCTCGACGACTCCTCTTATACGTAAAGGGTCCTGGGTCTCCCACCCCTGTTAAGACCAATCCGTGCTTAATGTGCGAAGTCTGCCCTCTGTTTTGACTCAACCAGGTAATCGACCCGATTGTTCCCGGAACAAAAAGAAACCGATAGGAATATCTTCGTGGTTTAGATAACACCCATTCCGCCAGGAACGTCGTCACCACAATTCCAGACAAATTATCGTTGCACAAAGAAGGGTGGCAAACATGGGTAGAGAACAGCACCTCATCTCTAACTTGTCCTGGCACAAAAAACTCTCCGTATGAAAGGGACCCTTTTGATAGAGATGCATCGATGCGTACATCGTATTCAGCGTCCTTGAGGTTCTGCAATTCATTATGACTGAGGCAAAATCCCCAGCTGTCTTTATAGTATGAGGTGCGGTAAGGAATCCAAGTGGGATGCTCGGGGAGAGAATGTAGATGGTTCTTGAGCTCATCCAAACTAATTCGGCGGTTGATCGGATGACTATAATTGACCACGTGCAGATTCGACTTCTGAAAATCTATGATGCGATGTCCATTGAGATCCTTAATGTAGGCATCATGAATATTCCACTCCAATGGGACAGTCCAATCAAATACCTGCGTTCCGCTAGGCACTTCCTGAATGGTAAGAGGAATGCGCTTCTGAAGGGCTCGCAGTGTCGCACGAACCCCGTCACCAGTGATGCTTCGGCATATTGGGAATAGGTCCAAGAGCACATCATGCATTGCTCTTCCCACTCCAATATGTTCCCCGCTATCGCGGATATGGCGCATCGTCACCGTCTGCCTTTGGGCTCAACTAGGGAGTGAATAATGGGTACTGTCTATCTCGAGGTAAGATAATACGGTCGGCATCAGGCCACGGAATATCGAAGCATGGATCGTCCCACCGCACCCCTCGGGCACTCTCCGGATGAAATGTTTCAGATATCTGATAGAACACCTCAGAATCGTCCTCGAGAGTTTGATAGCCGTGCGCCACCCCCTCAGGGATATAGAGCAAGAGCCCATTGGCTTCCGTGAGCACGACACTGGTATGTCTCGTATAAGTGCTGGAACCAGGCCGCAGATCAATGACGACGTCAAAGATCGCACCACGGGTGCACCGTACCAACTTCACCTCCTCGTGAGGTGGAACTTGATAGTGCATCCCTCTCAAGGTCCCTTTCCTGCTGTTATACGAGACACTGCATTGAGAAATTTTTGGGTTCAATCCATGCTTAGAATACTCTTCCGTAGACCATGTTCTGGCGAAGAAACCTCGCTCATCCTCTTTTCTTTCGGGCTCGACAATAAAAGCGCCCTTAAGAATGGTCTCGTGGAAAATCACGAATAAACCTTTACCTCTGGGATAGGCACGACAAACTTACCACCCCATTCACGAACAAATGCCATCTGCTCCATGATCTCATCCCGAAGATTCCACGGCAGAATGAGGACATAATTAGGCCGCGTGAGTTTTATTTGATCTGGCGAATAAATGGGAATGCGTACCCCGGGAAGATAGTGACCTTGTTTGTGGGGACTACGGTCTACAGTGTATGCAACAAGGTCGGTACGTACACCGCAATAATTCAGAAGGGTGTTTCCTTTGGCCGGGGCCCCATAGCCGGCAATGGTTTTTCCCTCCTGCCGAGCCTCGATGAGAAACGAGAGCAATTTTCTCTTGGTCGCTTCAACCTGGGGTCCAAATGTTAGATAGTGACTGAGGCGATTGAATCCTCCGGCCACTTCTCGCGCTTTCAATTCCCTTGCCCTATCCGTTGTGGGCTTTGAGCCATCTTCGCTATGCCGTCCGTAGATCCTTAATGACCCACCATGTGTTGGCAATTCCTCTACATCAAAAAGAGCTAAGTCATGACGCGCAAATACCTGCTCAACCGCCAGGAATGAAAAGTAAGAAAAATGTTCATGATAGATGGTATCGAACTGATTCTGATCCATCAATCGGAGGAGATGAGGAAACTCCATCGTCACCGCACCAGTTGGCTTCAAGAGAATCTTCAATCCCTTCACAAAATCGTTGAGATCCGGCACGTGCGCAAGAACGTTGTTGCCGATGATAAGATCGGCCGTCCAACCTTCGGACTTGAGATCGAGCGCGGTCTTCTCTCCAAAGAAGGCCACTTTCGTATTAATGCCTTTCCCCTTTGCCACTTCTGCCACGTTTCCTGCGGGCTCCACGCCTAGAACGGGGATCTTACGTGCCACAAAATTCTGCAAAAGATATCCATCATTGCTGGCGATTTCGACCACCTTCGAGCATGAATTGAGATTGAACCGAGCAGCAATCATTTCCACATAGGCCTTCGCATGCGCCAGCCACGAATCCGAGAAAGATGAGAAATAGGCATAGTCTGAAAAGATGTCGTGCGGACTCGTAAACTGCTCCAGTTGAACCAACCAGCATTTCGCACAGACATATACGTGCAACGGATAGAACGGCTCCATGCGATTTCGTTGTTCCGGCTTGACATAGGAATTCGCGAGTGGTGACATACCCAAATCAACGAAAGTATGTTCAATCGCTGCGCCGCACGATCGACAGAGTGATTGTTTCATGCCTGCCTCTTCTTTCTCTATCGCGACTGACTGTTTCCCTGCCTTGACACGCCCCTCAAGCCCGACCACGTTCTTTCCAAAGGAGATCTTCAGTCACCTGTCCGCCTTCTCGTAATTTTCGCAGCGTTACCAAGCGGACGAACTCGCCCGTCCGAAAATCCTGATCCTGGAATTTCATTGCTGCGAGACCGTTCCGAATGTCGACCACGGCGCCGGGAAGATCAACGCTCGGAAGATATCCCTGCGCAAGCTTGGAAAATTTGGCGAAGCTTACACGATAGGATCGCTTATCCGGTTGCGCGTCCTTATTGATCAAGACTTCTACATTCTCCACCACATTGGCCACTGCAGCTGCCAACTCCTTAACCTGATAGTTCCATCCGTCGCTTCCGACATTAACCGTCAAAAACGTTCCACCGTCGCGATAGTCCCGCTGCACAGCCCAATCGATTGCCCGAGCCATATCCTTCACATGGATGAGAGGACGCCACGGAGTTCCATCGCTTAGAATGTTGATCCGTTTTGAGACGAGTGCTCCGGCGACAAAATCATTCAAAACCAGGTCGAGCCGGAGACGATCACTCATGCCGCATGCCGTCGCAAACCGAAGACATGTAACACTAAAACCGTCAGACGCCAATCCGGAAAGATCCCGTTCCGTGAACACTTTTGATTTGGCATACGCCGTTAATGGATTCAGCGCGTCTTCCTCTTGTCTAGGTCCCCCTTCCGCAAAGCCATACACGCTGCAACTGGAGGCAAACACGAATGACTTCACACCCGCGCGCTTGGCCTTTTCGGCAAGCTTCACGCTGGCTCGATGATTGATGTCAAGCGTGACGCCCTCAAAGAGTGCTCCCATTGGATCATTGGATATGGCACAGAGATGAACCACTGCATTCACGCCACGCACAACGTCATCGGAGATATTACGAATGTCGCCGAAGTACTGCAGATCCACCAGACTCTCGGGAAATCTCTTGGCACCGGTCAAGCATTGAGCGAAGTAGCCCGCGTCGTACCCGATGAGTTCTGCACCAGGATGGGCTTCCCGCAATCGGCGTACCACCAATGGTCCAACGTAACCCATATTACCTGTCACGAGAATCCTCATACTGCTCCCTTCAATTCAGGACCGTCCGAATGTGTTCACACACATGCTCAGAAAACGGAATACTACAGGTGAATGCTGGAGAAACGGCGTTCAAGACGTGCATGGAGGATCGGTCACCTTCCAAAACAAAATCCATTTCCAGTTTCCGTTTCTCAATATCCACCAACTGGGCTCGAATGCCGGGCTTTCCCCACTGCTGATAGTGGTCCGGCTTTACTCCTTCCGCCAGAAGGCTTGCCAGTGCAATCATCTTCGACTTGGAATACTTTGCCAACTCTCTTACTGCAAGAGACTTGAAGTCAAAATTTGAGTTGACCAACAAACCGAGCCCTCTGACAGCTACCTCGAGAAACTCATTCAAGTGAAAATTCTCCGTCCATCCATACTGTTCCCGCCAGAATCCAGGAATCGCCGTTGGACCAATCTTGGCCTTTCCTCCTGCGCCCACGGTAAAATGTACACCCAGGAATGGATTCTTGAGGTCAGGAACTGGATAGATGTTTGTGCGAATGGATCCTGGAGGTTCACTGGAATAGAGATACAGCCCCTTGAATGGAAGGATTCGATATCTGGAAGAGAATCCGTAATCGCGTGCAATGCGGTCAGCATAGAGACCGGCCGCATTTACGACATATCCGGCCTCCCTCGTACCTTGGGTGGTCTTCACTTTCCCACGTTCACGTCCGAGATAGCGGACGCCACACCAAATCTGCACTCCTTCCTCGGTCGCGTCCTTCTTCATGGCCTGCATGACTTCGGTAGGGTCAACTGTGGCCGTGGCAGGTGAAAACAACGCACGTCCACATGTCTTCACACGGGGCTCAATAGACTTCGCTTCCTTCTCGGATATTTCCTCCAGCGGAATCCCATTCGCTCGGCCCCTCCGCAACAGTTCATCAAGCCCCGCATGATCTTCAACATTGCGAGCAACAACCAATTTCCCACATTTGTTGAGCGGAATATTTTTCCTCTCGCAATACTCGGTCAACTGACGATTGCCTCTCCATGTCAGTCGCGCCTTCAGACTTTCTGGAGAGTAGTAGAATCCCGCGTGGAGGACTCCGCTGTTTCTACCACTGGCATGCAACCCACATGCGGCCTCTTTTTCGAGGAGGTGGACCGACGAATCAGGATAGAACTTTCGCAGGCCACGCGCGATGTTTAGGCCTATCACTCCCCCCCCGATGACTAGGAAGTCCGAATGCACTGATTACCATGCCTTCCAGGGCGCTTTGCCGGATTGCCACTGATCTTCAAGCACACTCTTGTCACGTAAGGTATCCATATTCTGCCAGTATCCGTGGTGCTTGTAAGCTGAGAGCATTCCCTCATCAGCAAGCTGTCTCATGGGTTCTTCCTCCCAAACAGTTGAGTCTCCACGGATATAGTCCAAGACATCGGGTTGCAGCACAAAGAACCCGCCGTTAATCCAAGCACCATCTCCCTTCAGTTTTTCTCGAAAGTTGTGAATTTTGGTTTCTTTGTCCGGGAGTGAAAAGGCAC
The DNA here is from genome assembly GCF_900169565.1 of Nitrospira japonica. Classification (NCBI taxonomy): domain Bacteria; kingdom Pseudomonadati; phylum Nitrospirota; class Nitrospiria; order Nitrospirales; family Nitrospiraceae; genus Nitrospira; species Nitrospira japonica. The sequence goes on from NZ_LT828648.1 coordinate 3,967,259, forward strand.
CAAATCGTCCAGGCGGCTGGACTGCAGTCAGCGTCGCAAATGTTCGCTGTGCCTTGTGAAAGGAGATGAGTCTGCCGAGATTGACATTGGAAACACCGTCACCATAAGTTAAGCAAAACGTCTCGTTTCCGATGTATTCCCTCACACGCTTAATCCGCCCACCTGTCATCGTATGATCACCGGTGTCAACTAGTGTTACTTTCCATGGCTCAGCAGAGCTGCGATGAAATTCCATCTTGTTGGACTGGACGTCAAAAGTTACATCGGAGGTATGAAGAAAATAGTTCGCAAAGAACTCCTTGATAATATAGCCCTTGTAACCACAGCAAATGACAAACTCCGTGATATTGTGAGCCGAGTAGATCTTCATAATATGCCAAAGGATCGGCTTGCCACCGATCTCCACCATTGGCTTCGGCCGTACAATCGTCTCTTCAGATAATCGAGTACCCAAACCGCCTGCAAGAATCACTGCTTTCATTAAAACCCTCCAAATATTTCGCGGAGTGAGTCATGAGCCGAACAGCTCGAATATTCTAGGCAGGACGCACCAAGTCTCACTACGTCTGCTGGACAACCCAATATTTACGACACCCTCCAGCTCCACCAATCGAGTGCTTTATCACGAAATGAGTCAGGACTCCCCATTGTCTGCAGGATTGTGATAAGTGGTCCACTTAAGCAGTGGGCGGATGACGCCAAGTATATCTCCAGCATAGTCTCCCCTTGCTGAAGTCCCTACTCCGCTTTCATGCACATGAAAGGCAACGGCATCTAGAACATGACAATGATCATGAAATGGAACTTCGGTAATAACGGCGCAATTGACGATCAGAGTCCCTTCAGTAAGTAGATGCCCAGGAATCCATGCGGTACTGACATAACGACCAATCGGCCGAGGACGGCGTATCCATGCCGGATCACGATCATATGTTTCGAAGACGACGACTCCTTCTTCGGTATGCAGTAGAAAGCACGGAACCAAGACCTGGCCGGGTTGAAGGACATCAAATTCCAGCGCGATGCCAATCGACTCACCAATGTCGACCGAATCCTTTACGAACTCATTCTCTGTCCGAACACGAAGTGAGCGAAACCGTATCGTGTCGTTTCCTGGCGCAGATTCTGGGTCTACCCACTCTTTCGAAGGGGTGATGCTGCCAGCCGAATACAGATACTCCCCAACAACTTGGTGCGCAGGGCCTTCGTTAATCAGGCGTCCTTTTTCAAGTAGTATTGCCTTCTTACACAACCGTGCAACAGCCGACATGTCATGCGACACGAAAAGCACTGTTCGCCCGGACTTTCCTGCTTCAGCCATTTTATCGAAACACTTCTGTTGGAACCGACCGTCGCCGACAGCCATGACTTCATCAACTATCAGAATCTCCGGATCCATATGTGCGATCACAGAGAAGCCTAGGCGGACATGCATACCGCTCGAATAGTGCTTGACCGGCGTGTCTATGAAGCGCTCAACCTCAGAAAAAGCGACAATTTCGTCAAATTTTCGATCGATCTCACGCTTCTTCATTCCCAGGATCGCGCCGCTCAAGTAAATATTGTCCCGGCCCGTTAGCTCAGGATGAAATCCGGTTCCTACTTCCAGAAGGCTGCAAAATCTCCCCTCCATTGCCGCACGACCGCTTGATGGTTCTGTGATTCGTGAAAGTATCTTCAAAAGTGTGCTCTTGCCGGATCCATTACGCCCAATGATACCGACAGAATCACCCTTGTTGATTTCAAACGTGACGTCCTTCAGAGCCCAGATCAAATTGTCGTCAGGCTGGGAACTGGCACCGATTCCCAAAAGGTTACTAGCCCGATAGGCCAGTGCATCAATCAGACGATCGTGCCGGCGGCGCGTAGACCCGATCCGATACTGCTTCGAAAGACCTTCCGCTCGTATGGCTGCATTCCCCATTAGATTACGTCCGCGAACGTCCGCTCCATCCATTTGAAATATAAAAGACCACCCAAGAGAAGCATGATCACTACTCCTGTACTCACGCCAATCGCAAGAAAATCGGGACTTACCTTTCCAAGTAAAGCCCAACGAAATCCTTCAATCACTCCAACCATCGGATTGAGACTGTAGAGCGGCCGCCACTTTTCCGGCACCATGTTCACCGAATACACGACTGGAGAAGCATACATCCACAACTGAATGATTAGAGGAAGTACGGCTCCAATGTCTCGATATTTGACATGGATGGCCGACAGCCACAGTGACACGGCCAGTGAAGAGGCAAGTGCGAGTAGGAGTAGAAAGGGAAGTGCCAAAACCCCGTATGTTGGAACAACGCCATACCAGATCATCATTCCGATCAACAGCACCAACCCCACGAAGAAATCCACTAGTCCAACCAGTGTGGCAGAGATTGGAATGATTACTCGAGGGAAATACACCTTTTTGATTAATCCGGCTTCCGCGACCAAGCTTCCGGCACTCTTATCAAGACTTCGCGAGAAGTACAGCCAGGGAAGTAATGCCGCAAAGGCGAAGAGAGGATATGGAAGCCCGTCTGACGGGAGTTTCGCCCAGTAGCTAAAGATAACCGTGAAAATCGCCATGGAAAGTAATGGCTGCACGAGTGCCCAGCCAATCCCCATTGCCGTTTGTGCATAGCGAGCTTTCACATCGCGCCATGCAAGGAATAGCAGTAACTCCCGATGCATCCAGATGGCGCCAAAGTCTAAGTGAAAAAGGCTGCTTGTTGGTTCAATGAGAATACGGTGGCCGCCTGCAACGTCCACTTGCAGAGTAGGTGTCGGAGCAAAGATGTCTTTAGCTGCGGTCATTGAAGTTTCCTATCTGAGTCTAGCATAGGGATAGGCCGAGTAAAGAAAGCACATGGAGTATTGGTCTCAAATTTGCGAGACGGGATGGACAGCGCGCGAGGAAAAGATTTTAGCCACAAACCGCGCTTTGGAGTGATTCTCGATGAGAATGCTCCATACCTTCAATAAGCCTCTGAATCGGGCCAAAACGGAACTCGCTTAGCAGGGACACAAGCCTCGGTTCTGTCTTATGAAGATTGTTGTAGTGGCGAAATCTCGACAGCAAAGAACCTTCCATGCGAGGTTGGGCTGGGTCAAGCTCCCAGGGATGAAGGTACATAACCAGCGGCTGTCTCGCACGCTCGATTCTTTTGAGAAAGCGGCGCAGAATTATGTACGGTATCAGACGGAAGTAGCCGCCACCAGCAACCGGCCATCGGAGACCGAATACTTCAATCGTGGAAGGGGGAACTTCCCACAGAAAACCGGCTTTTGTCGCTAACCGGTGGCAATGTGGTTCTGCGCCAGGCATCCCGTATCTATCGTGAACGATCGGGAAGACACTAGAGTCATATACATAGCCCTCTTCCACAAGAATTTCCAAGGCCCATCGCGTTTCATTTGTAATTGAAAAACTCGGGGCTCGGTAGCCTAATATAGGCTTTCCAATAGCATTCTCCAGTATCTGCTTCGCCTTCCGAATATCGGCCCTGAAGCTTTCAGGCGTTTGCGTAGTCACCAATTCATGTGAGTAGCCATGAGAAGCGATCTCATGACCTTCCAGAGAAAGTGATCTGATCAATTCCGGATGGCGCTCCGCCACCCAACCAAGCACAAAGAATGTCGCCTTCATATCATGAGCTGCCAATATATCGGCGATCCTGCGCGTATTGTTTTCAACACGACTCTCAAGAGAATCCCATTGTTGCCTTCTGTTCTCAGACCAAAATGCGGATACCTGGAAATGCTCTTCCACGTCGAACGACAGACCGTGATGGAGTGCGGATTTTGCGGAATTCATCGAGCCCCTTCACCCAAACTAATCACTCGGACGGTTTCGATCAAGATACGAAAATCCAATCGGAGTGACAGGTGCTTCACATAGTACAAATCATATTGGAGTTTGACATGGGAATCTTCAACAGAGGCGCCATAGCGGAACTGGGTCTGAGCCCACCCCGTAATTCCAGGCCTTACGGCGTGACGAATATCATAATAAGGAATGACCGACCGGAGTTCCTGAACAAACACCGGACGTTCCGGACGAGGACCAACAAGACTCATTTCCCCTTTGAGCACATTGATGAGCTGCGGAATCTCATCAAGCCTCCATTTCCTCAAGTATCGACCCACTCTTGACACACGCGGATCCTTTTCAGTTGTCCAACGTGCGCCACCCTTTTCGGCATCGATAAACATCGAGCGAAACTTCCAGATCATATATGGTTGAGCGCGAAGACCAACTCTCACCTGGCGATAAAATACCGGACCAGGCGAATCTAGCCGAATGATGATTCCAACCAGAACCATTACCGGCAGGAGGGCCGCGAGCCCTACAAATGATAGACACACATCGATAAACCGCTTGAGCGTTTTCACGATAAAGCCAGCGCGAAAACCTGTGGAAAAAATGATAGCACTAGGCTTAAGCTCGTCTATCGGAATCCGGCCCGACTCTTCTTCATACAAATGATGTCCGTCAAATACATCAATTCCCATCCCCTTCAAATCGAGCAACTCTTTGAGGGGAAGTATTGCCCGTCGATCTTCTAGACAAACGGCAATCGTATCCACCCGGTGACGCTCGACGACATCGACGAGCTGATCCATTACACCGATTACCGTTTGTTCTCTCGAGCCTTCGAGCATTTGCGCATCATCTTTCGCCAGCATTCCCACCACGTCTGTGAACATCCTTCTTCGAGAAAGCAGGATCTGCGAAAGGTCGCGGGCAAGTGGCCCGGTTCCAAGAATGAGTATTCTTCGCTTGGCGCCGGGTACGCGAAAAATCGCCTTCGGTGCACGCTCGTCGACGAAGGGCCGAACCCTCTGCGATCCTGATCTATCTGAGCTGCTTACGATTAGACTCATAAACCCTACTGCTGTAGTTGTAATAGGAGTACGGTGCATCCTGCGCTTCAACTCCATTCAAGATGACCGCAACCGCTCTTTCCTGCCCAATCATCTTGATTGCGCTACTCACCACGTCGCGGGAAGTGGCTCGAGCCCTAACGACATGGGCCACCACATCCGCGGACCTAACTATGAGCATGGCCTCTGCGACGGGGAGTAAGGGCGGAGAATCCACAACGACATAGTCGAATCGCTCTCTCAAACTGGCAATGAGTTCGGAGAGTCGGTCAGCATGAGTCAGAGCAGCAGTTCCAGACTGCTCGATTCCGGCCGGCAGAATCCAAACCCCCAATTGCTCATGGTATTCTAAGCACTCCTCCAATGTCTTGTGTCCAAGTAGCACTTCAGCTACTCCCGCTGCCAACTCTAAGCCTGCATAGGCATGCACCATTGGTCTTTTCAGGTCACAGTCCAGAAGTACTGTCTTCCTATTCAAGTCTCTTGAAAGAACATGAGCCAGATTCAGTGCCGTAGAGGTTTTCCCTTCCCCCATCAAAGCACTCGATATACACACCACCGTGCTTTTTTGTTTATCGACCATTAGACCAAGTCTGGTAGCAGCCACGCGATATTGCTCGGCAACAGCCGACCTCGGATACCACATAGCCACAAGCTCCGGTCCAACGGCGACCTGCATAGCACCGGACGTTGTTGAATCCTCCCGATTGAGGCCCGGCAAGGACAGCAGCCGTGGTTTTCGCGCGACCGGTTCCACCGATCCCTTGGCGGATCCGGGCCAAGCCGACTCAAACTGAGAAATAGCCGCAAGAACCGGAAGCCCGAGAGTCAGTTCCACCTCTTCCGCAGACACAAAGCCTCGCCGCAACAGTTCTATCCCAAAGGCTGAGCCAAAACCTACCGCACATCCAAAACCGAAACCTCCAAACAGGATGAAGTAGATATTCGGTTTCTCAGGCAGATTGGGCAAACCGGCTTGCTGAACGATGCGCAGCTTGGTCCCCTGACTCTTCTGCTCCAAATCACTAGCCATACCGATCGTCATTTTCTTTTCGAGAATCGATTGGTAGTTTTTCTGCAAATTTTCATAGTCACGCTGTATCGACATCAATTCTTGCTGGTTTACTGTCGTACCCTCAATCCTAGCCTCATATTTTCGGATCTCAGCCTTGATACGAGATTGTCGAAGCCGAACCAGTTCCAACTCCCTCAGGATGTCTTCGCGCTGCTTCGTCAATTCCGTCTTATACGGATCAATGGCCTTGCGTTTGCGCTTGACGCCGGTGTCACTATCAATGGCAGGCTCTTGATCTATATAGAGCTCAATGTAATCTTCGGTGCTCATCGCCTGCAATTTTTTGATCTCATTGCGGACGCTCGCAACATCAGGATATGACTCTTTATATGTGGATTGCAGTGCGGCTAGATTTCGTTCCAACTGCTTGATCCGCGACAGACGCGGGTCTTTCGTGGCGCGCTGAGGCCCTACATCGCTGGCAGGATCCTCATACTCTCTAATTGCCTTGTCCACAGAATCCAGACGCAAGCTGACCGTTTTCTCCACCTCCTGCTGCGCAGCCAATTCAGTTTCCAGGCGATCAATCGCGTGCATATTAGAATTGAGCTGTTCGGGAAGCTGTCCCAGGTGGGATTGTTTGAATTCGGCGAGCGCCTTCTCCTTCACCTCTAATTTTTTTTTCAGGACATCTAACTCGTGCTGCAAGAACTCCGATGAACTTTCCGCAATGACGGCACGACTTTCACTGTGTTCTTTCACGAAAAGGCCCGACAGTCTGGCTATTACGTCCCTTGCCATCTCCGGACTAGAGTCGGCGAAGGACACCCGTACAAAAGGAGCTTCTTTCACGTCAAACTTGACTTCCTTACGCATCCTTGAGGCGATATAGTCATCGTATTCTCGAGTCGACCCTTCCTTTTCATAGCCGTAGAGGTGGAATTCTTGAGCCACCTGCATTAACAATTCTTGCTTATACAGCCATTCACTCATCGCACCGACTCGATTGGCCATGACAAACTCAGGCTTGTCTCCTGCGGGTTCATCGACACTTTGAACATAGCGTACTTTTTGTTCTTCGAATTGGACTAAGACACTGGACCGATAACTCTTTGGCAACCATTCATAGAGTCCCCAGGAGAGCCCCGTGGACACCACGACGGCCACGATGATCATCCATTTATGATTATTTACGACTCTGAGATAGTCCTCAGGAGTATTGAGACCTGTGTACACGTCTTCGCGATGCTCCTTATTCTGTTACTTTCCAGGCCCCAGTAGGGTCCCACCACCGGACGGAATCGCCCCAGGTCCTGCATCTGAAGGAGTCCCACCTTCAGCGGGAGCGGCCGTTCCAGAGGTTCCGAATGACCCCAGCCCCCCCATGCGGAAGAAAGATTGATTGGTAAACGCGTAGGAAAGCGTTAACATCACCATCTTCTTTGAAAATGCATATTGATCTTCAATTCCAGTTGGCTGTTCATTCATATTAGAAAAATACATCCATCTGTAGGTCAAATTGGCAAGCACTGGACCGATTAAGTAACTGGCCCCAACACTCGCATTTACTGAATCGAATGTTGATTGGGGATCACTGGTTGAACCATGCGAATAGTTAAGGCCTAGCTGACCCGAAAGTTTGGAAGTAATTCCACCGGTGATATTTGCCCCAGCAATGTGTGTTTTCATTGGGCCAGATCCAATAACGAAACTGGGATAGACGTTGTAGTTGTAACTCAGCCTGGTTCCGAACTGACCGGGTGGCATGATCCCACCAGGCATCAATGTCCCTTCCAAAGCAGGCAAGCCATCGAACGGCGCAGGGGCGGCTGCACCAGCAGCTCTAAGTCCCTCAGAAAATGTTACGTAGTTTAAATTAGCAGTGATGGCAGGAGCTACTTGCAATGGAACCCTTTGCCCAGCACCCGTCGAATCGATAGGCATAGTCATGACACCACCACCCATCAGCGTCGTGCTCAGCGTTGGGGTCCATTTTCGATCCCAATTCAACGTTCCATTGAAGGTAGTGAAGGAGCTCGACCCCCCGGTATTGCCTTGTTGATCGAAATGGGACATCCGCGCAGTGGTTCCCACTGTATCCCGGAGCGACAATTGGTTCGCAATGGTCATTGTGGCCTGATGGCCGTCTGTATCGAAAAGCTGATTCTCAACTCCTCCGGACTGGCCACTGAAGTGGATCTTGGAATAGTTATAGCTGCCACTTACAGTTGTGGTACGCGTCAGCAAGTATCCGGCATTTACTCCAAAATTCAGGTTGTGTGTGTACACGCGGTTCGTGACTTGTCCGACGTTCAGCGGAGAGGTTATCGTCGTCGCTCCTGCTCCGGCGCCGATACCTCCTCCCGTCGCTCCAAAGGAGGTCACGGACGGGGTGAATTGATATGTTCCAAAAAGGCCGAAGGAGACGATGCGTTGGGAAATTCTGTCTGCGTAGTTCTTGAGGTCAAGACGTCCAGTAGCATTGAGTCCCGTATAATTGAGATTGCTGTTGTGCGCGTACATCGAAACGATGCCTCCGACCGCAAAACTACTTCGCACACGCGATCCTAATTGCGCCACGTTGATCTGAGGCGTAATCTGCGTGATGAAATCTTCAGGTTGAGTGCCTGGCTGCAATAGCGACTTGGGGGTATAAAAGACATTTGAATCATAAGTCTCAGTGACCGACACGGTTGGAATAATACGTGTCTGTGCAAACGCACTCATGTTCATGAACCAGCCGAGGGTTGCAAGCATGATGAAGGTGAAGAGAGCCCATTGTCCAGTTAGGCCGGAATCACGGTACAACAATGACATCACCAGCCTTCAGGACGATATTTGCCTCCAGGTTTCTGCCTTGGACAATATCTTGATAAGGAACCGGAATCATGACCTGCTTCGTTTCCCCCTGTCCGTTCTTGACCATTCTGAGAACATGCACATTATTTCTGGATGCGAAGGTCGTGAACCCTCCGGCGTATGAGATTCCTTGAAGCACACTCGCAAAAGACTTCAGTACGTACTTGCCAGGCTTAGCGACTTCACCGACAACGAACACATGGTAACTATTGATTTCTTTAACCTGCACTGACACGGTCGGCGTCGACATGTATTCCGCGAGCTTGTCCGCGACCTGCTTTGACAAATCCTGTGCGGTAAGACCGGCCGCTGTTATATCGCCGATGAGAGGAAGAGAAATTTTCCCATCGGGCCTGACAATAACCTCTTTGGAGAGGTCCTGATTCCTCCAAACAGTGACGACCAATACATCTTCCGGGCCAATAAGAAATTCGGTGGGAGGCACAGAGGAGCCGCGATATTGCATATCTTGCGACTGACAACCCACCATCGAATATTGCAGCAACAGTACGAGAAGCCCTGCAATAAGACGCCCTTTGCCGTTACGTTTACCACTGAAAATGCTTTTCACTACGCCCATGTTGGCTCCATGAGACCAGAATTTCTATATGTACAGCGCTCGTCGCGCGATCTTAGTTCAGCTTCTACCGACTCGGCAGCACCACCATGGTCTCGGATGGGACGACGATCTGATCACCTGGCTTCAATTCGATGTTTTGACTGGACCCATCTCGTACAACAATGTCGTCGTAGCTCGCCTTGAGCTTGGTCTGCCCTTCGCCGTCCTTCGTAAACCGGAACACCACAATCTTGTTTCGGGCCGCCATGGGCGTGAACCCGCCAGCAACAGTAATGCCTTGCAGTAAGGTGGTCTTGCTCTTCAGGGGAAACTTTCCTGGCTTGTTAACTTCGCCCAAAACGTAAATGTTATAGCTCTGTACATCCTTTATCATGATGGAAATCGTGGGATTTTCCATGTAGGCCCTGAGTCCTGTCGAAATCTCCTCGGTCAATTGAGTGGGTGTCTTTGCGACTGCGGAGATATCTCCCAAGAGAGGAAGCGAAATTCTTCCATCTGGCCTCACCTGGACTTGCTTTGACAGATCTGCGTTCTTCCAGACGGTAATCTCCAAAACGTCTTCAGGACCTATAATATATTCCGGCGTGACTATTAGGAGTGATTTTTCGGCAGCGCCAGGTGCCGCTGCTTTAGTGGAAGCCGCACCATGCTTCTTGGGATCAACCTCTTGTGCTGAAACGACTGACATACCAGTCAGTAGTGTTAGTAGCACCGCGTACACTCCAAGTACATTTGTCTTCCGCATGTTTATGACCTCATAAGAACATAATTGTCGGCATCAAGGCAGGCTACCGCCCTTGAGGATACACCTCTCTCACTTGAAACCAACTCAAATAACAGACCCGTCTCTCACTATACTTATACAGCTTCGGGAAATTTTTCGATATCCGAAAGCTGTATGACTGCTCGACTTTGATAGAGAAGAGTCCGAAGGAGGACCACAACCCGTTCCTTACTCGGCAAAGAAGAGCCAAATATGCCTTTAATTCCTGCCAACGGACCGTGATTGATCTGTACAATTTCACCAGGCTTGAAACTGGGCAAGTGGATCGTATGCGTCCGTTCCAGTCGAATTTTGATCTCGTCTAGCAAAGAAGACTCGACTTCTGCTGGAAAGGAGCCAAACATCACTATCTTTCGAACTCCTCGACAGTACGATACAATCCGATATTGCCTGTCATAATCAAACTTGGCGAAAAAATAACCAGGGAAGAGTCCAGCTGGTCGAGTCCGTCGCTGACCTCGAATGTTAAAGACTTCTCTGATCTCTGGATAATACGTGTCAATTCCTACCTGCCGCAGGACTGAAGTCGTCGTATATTCCTGCTTTGGTTTCGCCATGATGGCGTACCACTTCTCCATTCAGATGATCCTTCCTTGGCCTTCACCAAATAATGGCTGTTCTGATCAAAACATAAACTTCAGCCCTACAAAATATGGGCCGAATCCATTGGAGTGGCTAAACGGCAGTTTTCTAGTCCAGCGCACCTCAGCCAAGGTAGGAGTGTCTGCAACGGCTGTTGGTGTCGGCACATACACTTTTAATACCTGTTCAATGGCTGGAGGATGATCCATCAACAAGAGCATTCCGCCATTGCTGATATTGACAGATAGGGCTTTTCCTTGGCGGGTTGAGGGAGCTGGATCCTTAGCTGCAGCCGTAATCTCGTATGGAATTGGCCTCAATAATGCCACTCTCTCATTATGTTTTTGAAAATCCACGGTAATCGGCCATTCCCACTCATTGTGTGCCACGACTCCCCCTTTCGTGCATGCCTTTCATGGGACATCTAACTCATTGCTGTCCGGCCACTTTCCCTTTATCGGGGGAAGTCCAGCGCTTCAAAAGCCGAACTCCTGTGAACTGCGTGACAGCAGAAAATGAGCTCCGATTAGGGAGATTACAGATAGGAGGAGTATAGAAATCGATTGAGGAACGAACAATACCGAACTTGTATGCCACGGTTCCCTTAAGGTGGGTGTTGACTCCCCCAAAAGGGTTAGGTAAAGTTTCCATACTGTGGTCTTATTAAAAGATTAGTACCGTTTACGTAGATTAACAGAAATCATCCGATTGTCTAGCATTGGCATTATATTGTAGGGTTCCTCGAAGGCTTCCTCGCACATGAGTGAATCACCGGCACCAGGTAGTTCTGAAACACTTGCTGACCAGCGCGCTGGTCCCGGCATCGTAGTGCTGTCCGCATCCATGCAGCTGTTACATATGAATCGTCAGGCTTCGGAATTGGCAAGACAGATTAATCTTGCCGAACATGGAGGAAATAGTTCTCGGCCTGCCCACGGTGTACTTCCCTCTGTATTGACCGAGCTTTGCGGAGAAATTGTCAAGGCACTTCATGTTCGTACTGAGGCAAAAGACTGGGAGCAATTTGAGATTAAGCGCGTGACCGGAAACCCTGAGCAACCGGTTCTTCTCCGTGGATTCGGATTGCCCGACCGGGGAGGAGTTCAGTTTGCAAGGTTAGTGGTGACCCTGGAAGAATTAGGACGGCGACAACAACTGAATACGGATCAAGCCAAAGAGAAGTTTCAATTAACGAATCGGGAACAGGCCGTCGTTGAGCACCTTGCAAAAGGCTGGACAAATAAGGAAATTGCAAATGCTCTCCAAATAACCGAACAGACAGTCAAGGAACATATTAAACACATCATGAGAAAGACGAATGCCACTACCCGCACAGGGATCCTCGTTCAGATTTTTAATTCCTAGATCGGCTTCAGCCCAAACCACTATATGGTGTATCAAATATGTAACGGTGCGCGATCTATGCGACACTCGCAATCCGAGTGAATTAGATTAATGTCTTGTTTACAATGAGTTACGCCTCATAAATTCTCGGCCCGCTGATTGCATTTCCATACATGGTATGAAGAAAGCATTCTTAATTCTCCTCGGCCTTTCTGTCTTGACACTGACGGGTTGTCAGACGCAGAACCACGTTAAAGATGGAGAAGGCACAAGCTTTTCAGCCCTCTGGAAAACTTATTCCCATTGCAATACTGGGGACACGCTCGACCAGATGAGCCATGATGCTCAAATTTTGAGAACCGCAGCAAGTCATTCACGTTCGCTTGATGGATTTGTGATACCTCTGCCTATTAAGATTGAACGACTTGTGTCTGCCCCTTCCGCTCGTCTAGCTGTTGATGTAAAGGCGATGGCTGCCTCATGTTCGTTGCGCGCGGGCCAGGCAGCTGCTCAAGTCGGCCATATCGAAATGGCTAGATCGCTTTTCGAAAGCGTTTTGGAGTACAGACCTCAGGCCGAGTATGCCTACTATTCTCTGCAAGCGAAGGCTGCGCTTTTGAATCTCGATAATCCTGCCATTACGGTTTCCCTTCATCACTGAGAACTCCGCTTCAAGTTCCCCTATCTTGATCAGTTGCATTTAGCAAACTGATAAACAGCTCTTCATAGGATCGTGCGCTTCGTGCCCATGATACGTCGGTCTTCATGCCTCTCTGAACCATATTGCTCCACAGCGCCGGTCGTGCATACGCAATAATCGCTTCACGCACGGCGTCGACCAACGCATCAGCCGTTGGCGCCAAGAGATGAAAACCCGTCGCTGTATCTGAGTTCTTGCCATCGCTGCCTAAAGGCAATACAGTATCTACGAGCCCACCCGTCTTGGTTACAATGGGTACTGTTCCATACCGCAAGCTGTACAGTTGACTCAGCCCACAGGGCTCGTACCGAGAAGGCATAAGAAATATATCGGCCCCGCCTTCGATTTGATGAGCGAGTGCTTCGTCAAATCCTATGCGCAATCCCATTCGGCTTGAAAATTGATCTCGTATTTTTGCGAGATTTGATTCATGTACGGGATCTCCAGTTCCTAACACCACCAACTGCAAACCCAGACTCATGAGCCTAGGGATGGCCTCCTCAACCAAATCGAGCCCTTTTTGCGAGGTGAGACGAGCAATGACTGCAAGGAGCGGCACATCTTCACTGGGCAATCCAAACTCTTTCTGAAGTGCCCGCTTGCACTGAACCTTACCGGTTGGTTTGTCAGCTGAATATCGGGTAGGAAGTGCCGGGTCGGTTTCAGGATTCCACACATCGACGTCGATTCCGTTGATGATTCCCTGTAACTTTTCTCGCCTAGCCTGTAGCACTCCTTGCAATCCGAAACCAAATTCCGGCGTGAGGATTTCCCGAGCGTAGGTAGGACTCACGGTCGTCAATCGATCAGCGAAGAGTATGCCACCCTTTAGCAAATTCACTGATCCGTAAAATTCGAGGCCTTCTTGCCTAAACAAGGGTTGCGGAAGGCCCGTCTGCCAGAATTTCTCTGACGGAAAGATTCCTTGATATCCCACATTGTGCAGCGTGAGCACCGTCTTGATCGTCTGAACCTCTGGCCTGGCACTGTCGAGTGTCTTGAGGTACACGGCACACAGCGCGGTCTGCCAATCATGAAGATGTAGGATGTCTGTTTGCCAACGCTTCTGACGATGAAGGTAGCGGATTACCTCAATCACCCCTCGAGAAAACCAAGCGAATCGTGCGAGGTTGTCGTCGAAGTCTTTCCCTTGGGCTTGATAGAGGCCTGAGCGGCCGAAAAATTCGTCGTAGCGTAACGCCCAGACTCGTACCGGTAGCTGTCCGGGCGTGGAGACGACATCTTCTTCGATCGTGGCCTCGCTCGCACCAAGAGATGTGTACATTGGAATGCGTTCGAGCACACGGAAGGTTCGCCCGGAATCGTCTAGGCTGGGATATCGAGGCAAGACGAGGATGACGTTGTGACCCAGTTTGGCCAGCTCAGACGGTAATGCTCCTGCGACATCGGCCAGCCCTCCTGTCTTGGCATAGGGAACGGCCTCGGACGCGGCCATGACGATATTCAGCGGACGAGATTGGTTCACGACAAGCCTGCAAAAATCCCTGGCTAGTGGGAAGCGGGGCTTTCAAGCCGAGACCGGTACCGGTCTTCCATCTTCCAATCTCGTCCCAACGTATGCAGCTGTGCCGCCGTCAGTGCCTCCTTGTATACCAAGCGCTCATCAAGGAAGACCAAGAGCCAGCCGCGATCTGGATAGACCAAGAATAAGGCCTCGCCGGCCTCAACTCCGGCATCCCACCCTTTCGGAGCTTCTCCGAGAGCCACACGAGACCGCGGTACGAACGATCCATCTTTCATGATAAAAAACTGCATAAATTCCACCCGTTGATAGGGTGGCACGCCCCAGACCCCGGCAAACGCCCGAGGCGTCAGTTGGTGAAGAGGCATCTCATTATTCTTGATATGCTGCTCCTGTTCAGCCAAAGGCGGGATACCGCTGCAGCCCGCAAATATGCCGAACAAGCAAATAATCAGCGCTCTCCGCCAGTATAGAGAATATCTCACAATAACTTCCGGCTTCGAGGTTGAGTCGGTTTGATTGGCTGACAAAGGTCACATTGACAGAGCCGTCTCAGCAACTGATAGGAATAAATACCAGTATCGTGTCCATCGCTCCATTTGAATTGGAGCGCGTATCGCCCGACCGACTCAATGTCCTGCAACATGATCAAGAGCGGCACTTCGTCTGCCTTCAGCCTTCGTTCCCCCGTCCATTCGTCCACGCAAGCTGCACAGGGACATTGTTGGCGCAGATATCGAACGGGATACACCCCTCGATGTCCGTCGTTCCATTCTATACCCAACACACCTTTGTCGATCCAAGACATGTCCTTGGGTTCGAGCACTATTTCCGCCATAGTATCTTGCCTGCCTCCGTGAGCGTGCTTCTCAGACGGGCTGTGAAAGGAAATCAACAGGAGGGAGTCGTTTTCCGACGACAACCGTGACATAACCTTCGATAGCTTCCTCGACCTCTGATCTGACCTGACCGCTTGCCTTTAATCTGGTGATTACTGCGGGAGCGAATCGAAGCGCTTGCTGGAGGAATGCCAAGCTTCCTCGTGAAAGGGGCACACAATGAAATTGTTGTCGCGTCGCGCATGCCGCGCAGACCAACCCTCCGGAAACGGGAGAAAATTGCGATTCTGGAATCGTTCGTCCTCGTCCGCAAGCCGAGCAGTGATCTGTCTGTGGACGGAACCCCGTAAGCCCGAGCAATCGAATCTGGAACAGCAATGCCGTCAGTGCAGGATCTTCGCTTACAGCAAGCGAGTATAACCCCTGTTCGAGCGTCTCAAAGAGCTGCGGATCAGGGTCTCCATCCGGCGTAATGGCGGTAACGACATTGGCCATTCTGGCCGCCGCGGCCATTAACGTCAGGTCTTCTCTGAAACACACAAACGGTTCGACCATATCAGCCTGTGAGACCCGATAGAGCGAATCGCCAGACTTTTCGAACAGATTTAACTCGCAAATTGTAAGCGGTTCAAGCGTCGCTCCCAGCCGGCTCTTCGGTCGACGAGCTCCTCGGGCAACGCCGCGAACCTTTCCGGCAGCTCTCGTATAGAACGTGACGATACGATCCGCCTCGCCCCACTTTCGACTCCTCAGCGTGACCGCGGCGGTTTTAATGAGTGGCATGCAATCCGGGTCTTTGGAAATCGGGAATCACCATTCAATCCTCTGCGCTGGGCTCCGCTATCGGAGATACTCCATGAACACCGTGGCAAGGGTAAGATAGATGGTGATTCCGGTAATGTCATTGGCAGTCGTCACGAAAGGGCCGGCTGCCACGGCCGGATCCACGCCCATTCGCTTCAGAAAAATGGGCATGAACGTCGCCATACTGGTGGACACCAGAAAGGCGGTAATAAGCGACACGCCGACGACCATGCCCAAAAAGCCCTGGTGCCAAATCCAGCCGACTAGAGAAAGAATCATTCCACACGCCACGCCCATCAGCAGTCCGATCTTGACTTCTCTCACAAAGACCGACCAGACGTCGGTCAATTCCACTACGCCGGTCGCCAGTCCTCGAATGATCAGCGTTGAGGACTGCAAGCCGACATTCCCGCCCATGGCCGCTATGACCGGAATAAAGCTCACGATCGCCACGACATCCTGAATCGTATATCGAAACTCCCACAAGATTGCTCCGGACAGCAGACTTCCCACAAGATTGGTAAACAGCCACGGCAACCGGACTTTTGCTGCAGAAAGACTCGAGGACTTCGACACGGCTTCTTCTTGCACCGCGCCCGCCATCTTCAACATATCCTCGGTCGCTTCCTCTCGGATGACGTCCACGACGTCGTCCACGGTAATAATCCCGACCAGAATACCTTCCTTGTCCACAACCGGAATGGCCAGTAGGTTATAGCTCGCCACCTGACGCGCCACTTCTTCCTGATCCATGTCGACCGATACGCTGATCACGTCCCGCGTTGCGATATTTTTCAATGGTGTCGAGGGAGGAACCGTCAACAACTGCCGCAGGGAGAGCACGCCGACCAACCGCTCATCTTTGGCCGTAACGTAAATGTAAAACACCATTTCTGCATCGGTCGCCTCTTGAAGACGCCGGATGGCATCCTGTGCCGTTGCATCCTCCGACAGCGCAAAGAACTCGGTCGTCATGATACCGCCGGCCGTGTCCTTCGGATACTTCAGGATGTCGGCGACTTCCGTCGAATCCTCGGTTCGCATGAGCGAAAGAATTTCTTTCGCACGTTCTTCGGGCAGCACGCCGAGAATATAGGCGACATCATCCGGACCCAAATCTTTGATCAACCATGCGATGTCCGATTGCAGCAGATCCGCCAACACCTGGGTGATACTGTCGGTGTCGAGCTCGCTCAGAACTTGTCCGCGTTTCGAGTCTCCTCTGACCAACTCGAAGACTTCGCGCTTTTCCTTCGGAGAAGACAGATGCACGATGACCTTGGCGACATCGGCCGGATGCATCCGTCCCAGCATCTTTGCAAGATTGGTGATCGCTCCACGCCGGAGCAGCCTCTGCACGGACAACAAGACGATGTCGGACTTCGTCTGACCTCGATCCGCCTGATCCCGTAACGCATCGCGTAGAAGATCTCGATCTCCTACGCGATGCCGCGACTCTGTCTGGCGGCTTTCTGTGAGCTTATCCGTCTGATGCATATCGCGTTCTCAGTACCCTAATTCGCTCAGCGCGTGCTCGTCTTCCCGCCAGGCTTCTCGCACTTTCACCCACAGTTCCAGAAACACCTTCATGCCGAATACCCGTTCCATTTCGATCCGAGCCTCTGTGCCCACGACCTTCAGCCGTTCCCCATGCTTGCCGATGATGATGGCCTTGTGAGACTCGCGTTCGACCAGAACCGAAGCGCTGATTCGTGCTTTCTTCCCCTCCTCGACGAACTGGTCGATTTCGACCGCGATCGAATGCGGCACTTCTTCATACGTCTGCCGCAGCAGCTTCTCCCGGATCATCTCCGCAGCCAACGTCCGCATGGACTGGTCGGTGATCGTGTCCTCATCGTAGGCGGCATCTCCCATCGGCAGATGAGCCACTGTCACGTCGAGCAAGCGTTCGACATTCGCCCCGGTTTCGGCCGAGACCGGAACGACTTCGGTCCACGGGTACAGCCGGGCATAGGTGTCGATCACGGGCAATAACTTCATCTTATTTACCCGATCGATCTTGTTCAAAACCAACATCACCGGCCTGGCCTGTTTCTGAATGGCGGCCTTGACGTGCTCCAGCACGGACAAGTCACCGGGACCAGGAAGGCTCGTGGCATCCATGAGCACGAAGAACAAATCGGCTTCCTCGAGCGTGTCCAGGGTCGTCCGAACCATCCGGCGATTCAGCAAATGCTCAGGCCGATGGATGCCTGGAGTGTCCAGGAACGCCACCTGCGCACCGGGGGCATGAACCACGCCAAGGATTCTTGTCCTGGTCGTCTGGGGCTTTTCCGAGACGATCGCGATCTTTTCTTTGAGAAGCCGATTGAGCAGTGTGGATTTCCCCACATTTGAACGCCCAACGATGACCACTGTCCCGAATTTCATGGCGTCATGGTCTCGATCGATCTTGAGTGGCTTCCGGGTACAATTGATAGACGGTTTCTCCCTTGCGCACATACCCGAGTTGCTCGCGGGCCAGTTGCTCGATCTTCAGCGGGTCATGCTCAAGACGATCGATATCACTGCGCAACCCCGCAACTCCCCGTTGGAGATCGAGAATCTCCGTCTCCAGCTGCTGGGCATGGTTCTTCATGGAAAAATAACGCGGCAACCCCATCTCTCCAAAACACAAAGCCAGCAGAAGCAGCAGGCATGCCCCCAGACCGGCATACTGTGCGCCAGTGATAAGCCGTCGCTGCCAGTCGAGCCACTGTTTGCCTCTGTTCTGCTTAATGAGCATGTACGATCGTTACTGCCTGCCCGGCATGGCGTCTCGGCCCCGATATACCGCTGCCGCTCCTAATTCTTCCTCGATGCGCAGTAGTTGGTTGTACTTCGCAACCCGATCGGTCCTCGACAGCGAGCCTGTTTTGATCAATCCGCTGTTCGTCGCAACCGCCACGTCCGCAATAATCGTGTCCTCCGTCTCCCCGGAACGATGGGAGATGATCGCCGTGTAGCCGGACCGTTTTGCCAATTCGATGGCTTCGAGCGTCTCAGTCAGGGTTCCGATCTGGTTCAGTTTGATTAAAATCGAATTCCCGATCCCTTCCTTGATGCCCTTGGAGAAGATTTCCACGTTGGTCACGAAAATGTCATCGCCCACCAGCTGAACACGGCTTCCCAGCTTGTCGGTGAGCATTTTCCATCCTTTCCAGTCCACTTCGCTGAGACCGTCTTCGATCGAAAGGATCGGATATCGATCCAGCAATTTTCCGTAATAATTGATCATCTCCTCCGAAGATCGCTCCCGGTTCTTTTCTGCCTCGAGTACGTAGCGGTTCTTGTCGTACAATTCGCTGGCCGCACAATCCAAGGCCAACGCGACTTCCTGGCCGGGTTGATAGCCGGCCTCTTCGATCGCTTGAATGATCAGCGCCAATGCCTCTTCATTGGATTGGAGGTCCGGCGCAAAGCCACCCTCGTCTCCCACCGCCGTACTCAGTCCCTTCTTCTTCAACAGCGCCTTGAGCGAATGGAACACTTCCGTAGCCATCCTGAGTGCTTCGTGAAAATGCTCGGCTCCGACCGGAACGATCATGAACTCCTGCAAGTCCAAACGATTGTCGGCATGGGCTCCGCCATTGATGATATTCATCAGTGGCACGGGAAGCACCCGCGCATTTGTGCCCCCCAGATATCGATAGAGCGGTTGACCTGTTTCCGCGGCAGCCGCCTTTGCGACAGCCAACGATACGCCAAGAATCGCGTTCGCTCCCAACTTGCCCTTGGTCTTCGTTCCATCGAGCCCGATCATCGTCTGATCGAGGCCGGCTTGGTCGAATGCTTCCATCCCCAACAGTTCAGGCGCAATGGACTTACTGATGTTGGCCACGGCCTTCGACACTCCCTTGCCGAGCCATCGCTTCTTGTCGCCGTCCCGCAGTTCAATCGCTTCTTTCTCACCCGTGGATGCTCCCGAAGGCACGGCCGCCCGCCCGCGCGCGCCGCTTTCCAACACCACCTCCGCCTCAACAGTTGGATTGCCTCGGGAATCGATGATCTGCCTGCCTCGAATCTCCTTAATCGCGCTCATAATCACATGCTCCCGTCCACATCATGGTTCACGTCGCTCATGTCACCGAGAATCGCCTATTTTGCTTTTGAGTAGCTCGTTCACCTTTCCGGGATTTGCCTTCCCGCCGCTGGCTTTCATCACTTGGCCGACCAGGAACCCCAGCACTTGATGTTTGCCTTCCTTGAACTGGGCCACCTGCCCTGGATTCTTCGCCAGCACCTCCGTGACAAGCGATTCCAGAACCCCCTCGTCGGACACCTGCGTCAGCCCTTTGTCGCGGACGATGTCCTCCGCGGATTTTCCGCTCTGGTACAACTCGGGGAAGATCTCCCGGGCGACTTTCAAACTGACCGTCCCCCGGTCGACCATTGCCAGCAGACCGACGAGTCGCTCCGGAGAGACCGCCGACGAGTCGACATCCACGCCCGCGGTGTTCAATTCCCTGGTAAGCTCACCCATCACCCAATTGCTGACCGTCTTCGGATGAGGAAAGAGGCCCACGCACGCCTCGAAATAATCAGCCATGGCCTTGGAAGCAGTAAGAAGGCCCGCGTCATACTCGGGCAGACCATACTGGTTGACGAAACGGCCTGCACGGGCCGCCGGCAGTTCCGGTACGCTGTCGCGAAAATCTTCAATCCATTGAGGGTCCAGCTTCAGCGGCACCAGGTCCGGATCGGGGAAATATCGATAGTCATGCGCTTCTTCTTTGCTCCGCATGACCGCGGTCTCCCCGCGATCCAAATTCCACAAGCGCGTCTCCTGCCGGATGGCACCGCCGTCCTGCAAAACTTTGGCCTGCCGCTTTACCTCGTATTCGATCGCGTCTTTGACATACTTGAACGAATTGATGTTCTTCAATTCGACTTTCGTGCCGAACTCCTGTTGTCCGAGGGGACGGATCGATAGATTGGGCTCGCAACGGAAACTGCCTTCCTCCATGTTCCCGTCGCAGATTTCGAGATACATCAAAATATCCCGAAGCCCCTTCAAATAGGCGACGACTTCTTCCGACGATCGCATGTCCGGCTCCGTGACGATTTCGAGCAGCGGAGTCCCGGCCCGGTTCAAATCCACCCGGCTGCCGGCTGAAGCCGATTCATGCACGCTCTTTCCGGCATCCTCTTCGAGATGAGCTCTCCGGATACGGATCCGTTTCCGGCCGTCGCCCGTGGCGATGTCGATCCATCCCTGTTCACAGATCGGCGCCTCATATTGGGATATCTGGTAACCTTTCGGCAGATCCGGGTAGAAATAATTCTTCCGGGCGAACCGGTTTGCGCGGGCGACGGTGCAATTCAGCGCCAATCCGGCGCGCACGGCCATTTCAACCGCGGCCTTGTTGATCACCGGCAAGGAACCAGGCAGCCCCAAGCAGACGGGGCAGGTCTGACTGTTCGGCGACAGACCGAAGGTCGTCCCGCACCCGCAGAACATCTTGGATTTGGTCCGCAGCTGGGCGTGAACTTCGACGCCGATGACGACTTCGTAGGTCACGCGTGCGTCATCCTTCTCCCCGAACCCGATCGCGCTCGCGCTTCACCGCTTCCCGTCCCGCTTCGAACGCCTCCCGCAACACGGATTTCTTGGATTCGACGAATTCCTTCCCCTGATCGATCGCGCCCTCAAGCGTTTCACCGGCCTGACCGGCAAGATCACGCAAGCTGTCCTCCGCCTGTCTGGCATAGCCGCGTAATAATTCCCGTGAATCACGACCAGATCGAGGCGCCAGCAGCAACCCCGCCACCGCTCCCAACGCCGCCCCGCTGAGAAACGCCAACACCACGCCAGCCGCCGATCCGTGATTATCCGCCATTGTGTGGTTCTCCTTCCCTCCGGTATCGCTCCCGCACGACCTGCGTCGCGGCCTTCAATCCCGCCACCACGCTTGCCACATTGGTCAGGAGCCCGCCGCTCGATCCTCGAACGACGTTGTGAACTTGTTGAACCGATTCTCCGACTTCACCGACCGCGTGCAAGAGTACCGCGGCATGCTCCACCCCACCGCGCGCCTGCTCGGCAAGATCGTTGAGGTTCTGGCTCATCGCCCGCAATTCCGATACGAGTGCCGGCATATCCGTGTTCATTTTGGAGAGCAATTGCTCCGACTCGGCGACCGTCTTGCGTATTTGTATCAACAGCGGCACCAGGTATCCGACCAGAACGGCAAAGGCGACGGCGATCAGGATCGCGGCAATTTCGACGGCATTCATGCTCTGAGCCTCCGGCTCTTGGATCTAGCGAACGACGGGCTTCCTCTCGTGCCATTGAGTCGACTGCTCATAGGCGTGGGCCGCTCGAAGCATCGTCTCTTCTTCAAAGGCACGCCCGATGATTTGCAGGCCGATCGGCAGACGAGTCTTGCTGAATCCACAGGGCAAAGCGATGGCCGGCAAGCCGGCCAGGTTGACCGATATGGTGAAAATGTCGGACAGGTACATCTGCAGCGGATCTTCGGCTTTTGCCCCGAGCTTGAACGCCGGAGTGGGGGTCACGGGCGTGACGATCAAGTCCACCTCCTTGAATGCCTCGGAAAAATCCTGGCGAATCAGCGTCTGCACCGCCTGAGCTTTTCCGTAATACGCCTCGTAGTACCCGGAACTCAGAGCATAGGTACCCAGCATGATCCGTCGTTTCACCTCCGGTCCGAAGCCTTCCTGTCGCGTTTTCATATATAGATCAAGAAGATCCTTGGTCTCCTTGGCTCTCAAGCCGAACTTGACGCCGTCGAATCTTGCCAGATTGGAACTGGCTTCCGCCGTCGCGATCACGTAGTACACTGCGACCGCCGCGTCGGTCCGCGGAAGTTGAATCTCCTTGATGTCGGCCCCCAGATTCTTGAGTTCGTCGATGGCGGCTCTGACGGCCTGCTCGACTTCCGGATCGAGTCCCTCCCCGAAGAACTCTACGGGCACGCCCACCTTGAGCTTTTTGAGATCCCTTTTCCTCAATGCCTTCATGTAATCCGGCACCGGAAGGTCGGCGGAAGTGGAATCCATCGGATCATGCCCGGCAATGGCACCGAGAAGATACGCGGCGTCGGCGACGGTTTTCGTGATCGGACCGATCTGGTCCAGAGAGGACGCGAAGGCGACAAGCCCGTAGCGCGAGACCCTCCCGTAGGTGGGCTTCATGCCAACCACTCCGCAGAACGCCGCAGGCTGTCGGATCGATCCGCCGGTATCCGATCCCAGCGCAGCCACGCACTCATCGGCGGCGACGGCGGCGGCCGATCCACCGCTCGACCCGCCCGGCACGCACTGCAGGTCCCACGGGTTTCGACTGGGCCCGAAGGCCGAATTCTCGGTCGAGGATCCCATCGCGAATTCATCAAGATTGGTCTTTCCCAGCAACAGATATTCTTGATCTTGAAGCTTCGCGGCCACCGTCGCGTCGTAGGGCGGAACGAACTCCTTGAGCATGCGCGAGGAGCAGGTCGTCGGAACGCCGGACGTGCAGATGTTGTCCTTGATCGCCAGAGGCATGCCCATCATCGGCTTGGTATGGCGCCAGGTCTTGAGCTTCTCGTCCAATGCCGCCGCCCGCGCCAACGCTGACTCGGTGGTCCTCGTCACATAGGCTTTGACCTTCTGTTCCACCTGGCTGATCCGTAATGAATAGGCGCGCACGATTTCGACGGCGGTCACTTCCCCCGCCGTGAACTTCTTTTGCAAATCACACAGTGACAGCTTATGAATCGACATCACTTATCCCCGGGAATACTCGCGACACTCCACGTGTTTCTGCCCGCTCGCCCCGCGCGGGCACATCCGGCGGCGTCATCCTTTGCTCACTATCCGGTTTTTGTCATTGACACGCACGATGATCGGCGCGTGCTTCTTGATCTCTTCTTCGGCATAGTATTCGTAACAAAAGATGATGATCTGATCGCCGACCGCCGCCTTGCGTGCGGTCGGACCGTTGAGCACGATGTCTCCGCTGCCCCGCTTGCCGGCAATCGCGTACGTCATGAAGCGCTCGCCGTTATTCATATTCGAGCAGATGATCGCCTCATACGGAAGAATGGCCGCGGCTTCCATCAGATCCTGATCGATCGTCAGGCTGCCTTCGTACTCCAGATGCGTGCCGGTAACCGTCACACGATGGATTTTCGACCGTAGCATTTGTCGGAACATGAACGCCTCAACCTTTCGATAAGAATCTTCGAATCACTCAATGATCTTCGGCACGCGAAATCCGTCGGCTTCCCGCTCCGGCGCATTGGCCAGCGCGAGATCCGCTGGCAACGACGGACGAACGACGTCTTCTCGAAACACGTTGGCTTGTTCCAGCACCGTCGTCGTCGGCTCGACACCCGCGGTGTCGTATCGATTCAACGTCTCGACGTGGGTCAGGATCTGACTCAATTGCCTGGCGAAGGCCTCCCGCTCGGACGGAGAGATGGCCAGGCGCGCCAACTTCGCCACCTTTTCGACTTCCTGTTTGGTAATCTCCACCCTTATCTCCCCGTGGCTTCGGGATGTTCAACATCCCACTACTCGACCGTCACGCTCTTCGCAAGATTCCTCGGCTGATCCACATCCGCGCCGCGCAGGACTGCGATGTGATAGGCCAACAACTGCAGCGGAATGGTGAACAGGATCGGCGAAATAAGCGGATGGGTCTCGGGAATCGTAAAGACCGCGTCGGCGGTCTTTCCTAATTCTCGCTCCCCCTCGGCCACAAGTGCAATAACCGGAGCGTGGCGGGCTTTGACTTCCATGAGATTGCTGACAGTCTTTTCATACAACCGATCCCGCGGAGCCAATACCACCACCGGCATGTCCCGGTCGATCAAGGCGATCGGGCCATGTTTCATCTCGCCCGCCGCATACCCCTCCGCATGAATGTAGGAAATCTCCTTGAGCTTGAGGGAACCTTCCAATGCGATCGGATAATTGATGCCACGGCCCAGAAAGAGGAAATTGCGTTTTTTGTAATATCGTTTGGCGATCGCCACGATCTCGGCCTCACGCCGCAGGACGCTTTCCACCAGCACGGGGAGGCGCACCAACCGATCGAGCCAGGCTTTGCCGTCCGCTTCCTTCATCACGTTGCGGACGCGGGCCAGATGCAGCGCCATCAGGTAGAGCGCGGTCAATTGAGCCGTAAACGCCTTGGTCGACGCCACTCCGATTTCTGGGCCGCAATGGGTGTACAACACGCCGTCCGACTCCCGGGCCAGGGTGCTGCCGACGACGTTGACGATCGATACGACGCGCGCGCCCTTCTGTTTGGCCTCCCGTGCGGCGGCAAGAGTATCGGCGGTCTCGCCGGATTGAGAGATCGTCAGGAAGAGGTCCCGTTTGCCGACCAGCGGGTCGCGGTAACGGAACTCGCTCCCGATATCGACTTGAACCGGAGTCCGCACCATGTCCTCGAAGAGATACTTACCGACCAGACCTGCGTGCCATGAGGTTCCGCAAGCCACGATCCAAATCCGGTCCACGGCCGCAAATTCCTTGGGCGTCAATCCGATGTCCGGCAGATCGGCTTCGCCGGTTTCATACGAGTACCGTCCGCGCATCGTGTCCAGAATCGTCTGCGGTTGCTCGTGGATTTCCTTGAGCATGAAATGGGGAAATCCGCTTTTCTCCGCATCCGCCGCGTCCCAGGTGATCTTGGACGGTTTCCTGGCCATGGCATGGCCTTCCACATCCGTCATGCGCACATCGGAAGCGGTGACGACGGCGACGTCGCCTTCCTCGAGATAGGTGACGTCGCGCGTATGCGCCAGCATCGCCATCACGTCGGAGGCGACGAAAGACGCGTTTTTCGTTCGGCCGACGACCAGCGGGCACCCCAACCTCGCCGCGACCAAGGTCCCGGGCTCCTGCTCGGAAATCACGGCCAACGCATAACTTCCTCGCACTTCCTTCGTCGCCGCCCGGACCGCGTCAGCCAAACCCAATCCCTTCTGCATGTGCTTATCGATGAGATGGGCCACGACTTCCGTATCGGTGTCCGAGTGAAACTTGTACCCTTCGCGCTCCAACTGCTGCTTGAGCGGCTGATAGTTCTCGATAATCCCGTTGTGCACGAGGACGCAGCTTTTCGACCGATGCGGATGCGCATTTTGTTCGGACGGTTTCCCATGCGTCGCCCACCGCGTGTGGCCGATTCCCACCGCGCCGGCGATCTCCTTCTCCTTGAGCGATTTTTGGAGGTTCGCCAGCTTTCCCACGCTCCGCCGGACTTCGATCTTCTGGCCTTGCAACACCGCGACTCCCGCAGAATCATATCCGCGGTATTCCAGTTTCGCGAGTCCACCGATAAGGATCGGGACCGCTTCCTGATCGCCGACGTATCCGACGATTCCACACATAGGCGACTTACCTCCGTCGCTTGGCCCGGCTCGCAGACGGCCGCGGCTTCGATGTTTTGGCCGGCGATGCTGCGCGGGCATCCTGCGGCGACGACAACAGCGCGCGACGACGCGCGGCCCAGCCCGCACGATTGACTTGAGGCACACGGGCGATCACCAATGCGTCCGACGGCACATCGTCCGTCACGGTCGTCCCGGCCGCGATGATGGCGCCGGCCCCGACCGTGACCGGCGCGATCAGCTGCGTGTCGCTTCCGACGGCCACGTTGTCCCCGATGACCGTTTGATGCTTGTTGACTCCGTCGTAATTCACGGTGATCGTTCCCGCACCGATATTCACGCCCTTCCCGATCCGGGCGTCTCCGAGGTACGTCAGATGGTTGGCCTTTGACCCCTCGCCCAACTCCGCATGCTTCATCTCGACGAAATTCCCCACCTTGGCCTTTCTGCGAACGATCGCACCGGGACGAAGGTGCGCAAATGGTCCCAGTGTCGCATGATCGTCGACGCGCGCCTCGCGGAACACGCAATGGCCCAGGATCTCCACGCTGTTGCCGACGGTACAATCCGTCAACCGCGTGAAAGAATGCACGATGCACTCCTCCCCGAGCACGGTCCCGCCGGCAAGCGTCACGTTCGGATGAAGCACGGTATCCTTGCCGATCGACACTCCGGCGTCGATCCAGGTGGAGGCGGGATCGATCATCGTCACCCCCGCGTCCAACCACTGTTCCCGAATCTGACGGCGCAGCACCAATTCGGCCTCCGCCAGCTGCCGGCGTGAATTCACACCCAAGCCCTCGTCTGGATCATCGAGCGCGACCGCGCATACTCGACGCTCTTGCGCGACCGCCATTTGCAGAATGTCGGTAAGGTAATACTCCCCTTGCGCGTTGCTGGGGTCCAGCCGGTCCAGCGCCGCAAAGAGAAAGGGGCCGTCGACCACATAGGTGCCCGCATTGATTTCTCTGATCGCTTTTTCGGCCGGACCGGCATCACGATCTTCGACGATACGCGAGACGGGTCCGTCGGCGGATTGGCGGACGACACGTCCGTATCCGCTGGGATCCTCTAGGTTCGCCGTGAGAATGGTCACCGCGGCCCGCTCGCGTTGATGCACCTGCAACAGACACCGGACGGTCTCTTCCCGTAGCAGCGGAGTGTCGCCATTGAGGATCAAGTAACAAGCCGGCGCCGGTTGCCCCGGGACGTCGAAAACGGGTCTGGTCTGTAAAACGGCGTGGCCGGTTCCCAACTGTTCGCGCTGTTCGACGATCGCCACCGCCCGACCCTCAGGGGCCGCTACGGCGCCTTCGATGACCTGTCGCACCCGCTCGGCCTGATGGCCGACGACGACAGCCACCCGATGATCGGCCACTCGCAAGCCCACGTCGATGGAATACATCACCATCGCTCGCCCGGCCACCGCATGGAGCACTTTCGGATGCTTGGACTTCATTCGCTTGCCGAGTCCCGCCGCCATGACCACGACGGCAAGTCCCGGAACACTGGCGTGACCGCCGGCAACCGACGCTGTTGCTTCTGTCGAACGACTCATCCGATGGGCACTCCCGGATCCGGCTGTTTGATCGAACCCCATTTGGCCTCGGCCGAGGCGGTCGCGGCGAGCGACGGGGTGGGTGAATACAGCCCCCCGGATATGATCAGCTTCATCGCCTCTTCCACGCTAATATCGACGGAGGTCACTTCCCGCTCGGGCACGAGCAGAAAATATCCGGACGTCGGGTTCGGCGAGGTGGGAACGTAGACGTGAACCAATGCATCCTGTGTAATCTCTTGCATCTCCCCTTTCGTCACTCCGGTGACAAAGGCAAAACAGTAGTGGCCGTTCTTTGGAAACTGGATCAGGACGACGCGATGATACGACCCCCGTTCGGAAAACGAGAGAATATCCATCATGGATTTCAGGGTCGAATAGATCCCGCGCACGAGCGGCACGCGATTGAGCCACCCTTCCCATACCTTGACGATTTGCTTGCCCATGAAATTGGCCGCAAACAAACCAGTCGCAAACACCAATACGATGAGCGCAAGAATGCCCAGTCCCGGCACATAATGATTCGGCACCATCTCGGCCAACAGGTTGCCGAGAATGCCGTCCACCGCCACGAAAAGCGTCTTCAAAATGAGGACAGTCCCCCAGATCGGGGTAATCACCAGAAGACCCGTCAGAAAGTAGCGTTTTAGCGAGGCTTTCAGCATGAAACCGCGCCCGTAGAGGTAGCATCACATCATACAGAGTATACGGAGAGCCTCGCAAGCCTTTTCTTGCTATTTTCAATAACTTGGACTACGATTCCGCCCGTTTTTCCCCCCTGCGAGGCCCCTGATTCGATGAAAGCACGGACGTGGATTCACCGAGGTCTGTTCATTACCCTTGAAGGCCCCGAAGGGAGCGGTAAAACTACGCAGATCCGATACCTCGCGACGGCCTTGCGGAAAGCCGGGTGCCGAGTCGTCACTACCAGAGAACCGGGGGGTACTCCGATCGCCGAAGCCATCCGTACTGTCCTGCTGCTTTCCAAACGGAAAGAGCCGATCAGCGTACAAGCTGAAGCGCTGTTGATCCTCGCAGCCCGCAGCCAGCACGTGACTCAGGTCATCAAGCCGGCGCTGAAGCGGGGCGCTGTGGTTTTATGCGACCGCTTTTCCGATTCAACCATGGCCTACCAAGGATTCGGCCGCGGGCTGGATCGAGAATGGCTGGCGCAAGCCAACGCGGTAGCCGCGGATGGACTCCAACCGGATCTCACAATCCTGCTGGACCTGCCCGTCGCCATCGGCTTGGCACGCAGACGCGCCGCGCGAGGGCAACAAAACCGTCTGGACCGCGAAACGACGCGATTCCACCGGCGCGTTCGCCGGGGCTTTCTCGCATTGGCCGAACAGGCACGGGGACGGATCACCGTGATCCATGCGGACCGGTGCGTCGAGGACATTCGAGCCGAGATCGAGCCGCTTGCACTACGGTGGGCGGCGCGGTATGTAGGATACCGGCGAGGGGTGCATGCCGTTTGATGAGGTCATCGGGCACGAGGCGACGATCGCCGCCCTGCAAACCGCCGCAAGCGGCGGGCGACTGGCCCATGCCTATCTGTTTCACGGAGACGTCGCCATCGGAAAACGGCTGACGGCGTCTCGATTCGCCCAAGCTCTCAATTGCGAACGGATGGAGACGGCGAAGCCGCCCGACGCATGCGGCCTCTGTCGTTCGTGCCTGCAGATCGAGGCCCGCACCTACCCGGATTTCTTCGTGATCGAGCCGGACCGGGAATTGGCCGTACCCCAGATCAAGATCGAAGAAATTCGCAACCTCGAGCAGCAGATGGTGTACCGTCCGTTGGTCGGCGAGCGAAAGATTTGTCTCATCGACGACGCGGACCGCATGACCATCGGCGCATCCAACGCCCTTTTGAAAACCCTGGAGGAACCGCCGGACCACAGTCTGTTTCTGCTGGTCTCAAGCCGGCCCCACGCCTTGCCGGCGACGATCCGTTCACGATGCCAGCAACTCCGGTTCGGCGTTCCGTCATGGACACGGGTGGAAGCGGCGCTCATTCGCGATCGGGAGAAGAACCCCGCGGACGCTCGCTTGCTGGCCGTCTTCAGCGAGGGGCGTATCGGGCAGGCGTTCTCAGCCGATGCGGGACAACTCCGTACCCGACAGCGCGAAATCCTGGAACTGGTCAACCAGCAGACCCTGCAATCGAGCGCGTTATTGCTCACCGCTGCCGAATCACTCCACAAATCCGAACGTGCGCAAGACACCCTGACGTGGCTGGCCCGGTGGATCAGAGACGTCGTATTCGTCCGAGTGGGAGGGGATCCTGACCAACTCCTGTTCGCCGAGCACATTCGGGCGCTCGAAGCCTGTGCACGCCAGGCGGATACGGATTCTCTTCTCCAGCTGCTTCAGGATATTGAGCAGACGGAGCAACAGTCCGGCCGGCACGTCAATCTCCAAATCGCCCTCGAGAACATCCTCCTCCGCCTGCGTGACGCGATCTTCCCGCAGACTCCCGTCCCGTCATCCTGACGTCCAGTCGACTCGGCTCCTTCCATTGACCGCGTAGCTTTCATTCCGTGCAACCTGGTATCTTCTGGTCGATTGCCCATGAGCGCAAAAAACACCTTCTACGTCACCACCCCGATCTACTACGTCAACGACGTGCCCCATATCGGTCACGCGTATACGACCATCGCCGCCGACGTGCTGGCCCGTTACCGGCGATTGAAAGGCCGCGATGTTTTTTTTCTCACCGGTCTCGACGAGCACGGCCAAAAAGTCCAGCAAGCCGCGGCCAAGGCGGGGATCGATCCTCAGGTGCATTGCGACAAGCTTGCGCCTCAGTTCCAAGACCTCTGGACCCGCCTCAATATCTCCAACGACGCCTTCATCAGGACGACTGATGCACCGCACAAATCAATAGTGCAACGATATCTTCAAGAGCTATTCGATAAAGACTTGATTTACAAAGGTTCGTATACGGGATGGTATTGCACGTTCGACGAACGATTCTGGACAGAGAAGGACGTCGAAAACGGCCTCTGTCCGGATTGCAAACGCCCCGTCGAACAGATCAGCGAGCACAACTATTTTTTCAGGATGGGGCAATATCAGGATCGTCTGATCGACTACATCAGGACACACGATCGGTTCGTGCGTCCCGAGCCGCGCCGCAATGAAGTCCTGGGCTTTCTTCAGACGCAGAAGCTCGGCGATCTCTCGATCTCGCGGCCGAAGTCCCGGCTGTCATGGGGCATCGAACTGCCGTTCGACGCGCAATACGTCACGTACGTATGGTTTGACGCGCTCGTGAATTATCTCTCCGCCCTCGAGTATAAATTGCCCTCGCCGGCCGTCGCCCGGTATTGGCCTGCGGATCTCCACCTGGTGGGCAAGGACATCTTGACCACCCACGCCGTCTATTGGTCCACGATGTTGATGGCGCTCAATTTGCCTTTGCCGCAGACGATCTTTGCGCACGGCTGGTGGACGGTCGATGGAGAAAAGATGTCCAAGAGTCGCGGCAACGTGGTTGATCCCAACAAAATGGCGGCAGTTTACGGCGTCGATCCCTTTCGATATTTCCTCCTCCGAGAGGTCCCCTTCGGTCAGGACGGGGATTTTTCAGAACAGGGTCTGGCAAGACGAATCAACAGCGATCTGGCCAACGGAATCGGCAACCTCTTGAGCCGAACATTGACGATGATCGAACGGAATTGCGCCGGCACGATTCCGGACGTCCCTCACGACTATCTCGACGGCGAGGAGGCGCAGAAACAGTATCCGCTCCTCGTTCAGGCGAGAGAGTCCCTCCGAGCACTGGGAGACCGACTGGATGTCTTGTTCGATGGTTTTGAATTCAACACCGCCCTCCTCCTTCTCGCGAGCCGGGCGTCCGATGCGGACACATTCATCGACAAGCATGAACCCTGGAAACTTGCGAAAGACCCGGTCAAGCGTCCCGAACTGCACGCGGTGCTCTACAGCGCTGCAGAGTGCCTGCGCATATTGAGTCTCTATCTCTATCCGGTGATGCCGGCCACGGCGCAGAAGATCGCGGAGCAGTTGGGCCTGAACATTGATTTCACCGTACCATTGTTACGCAACACCATCGAGTGGGGCGGGCTCCAAGCCGGAACGAAGATTCACAAGGGGCCCGCCCTCTTTCCACGCGTTGAACCGAATCCAGAAGGAGCCAAACCCGTGAACGACTCCGCCACCCCGTCTCAATCGGCCCCCACCGCACCGACCTCGGCCACCGCCGCGCCGACACCGGCGGCTCCGGCTGCTCCCGCTCAGATCGCCATCGACGAGTTCATGAAGATCCAGCTCAAGACCGCGAAGGTCCTCGCGGCCGAGCGGGTCCCGAAATCGGAAAAACTGCTGAAGCTCCGCGTTTCGCTGGGGACGGAAGAGCGTCAAATTGTGGCCGGCATCGGCAAGAAATATGATCCCGAATCCCTGATCGGCAAGACCATCGTCATCGTTGCCAACCTGAAGCCGGCAAAACTCATGGGCATTGAATCGCAGGGCATGGTGCTCGCTGCCGGCGATGGCGAGGTGCGCGGCCTCGTCACCATCCTGGAGGAGGTCGAGCCGGGAACCAAAGTCAAATGACCAAGCCGGCAGGCATCCTGACACTTCTTCTCATGGCCCTCCTGATTCCCAGTCAGGGTTGGTCGATCCCTGCGGAAGAAGAGCCTCCTCCCGATCCGCATCTCAACGAACCGAAAGCCACCACGATCGTGGTGCGGGTCGTCGCCCATGGCGCGATGGTCATCGGCCGCGAAGTGGGAGGCGCCCGGGTCACGATCGCGGACGCAGCGACAAAGCAGATTCTGGCGACCGGCATTCAGCAGGGAGAAGCCGGTGATCAGAATCAAATCATGCGGACGCCAAGAACCATGGAGGAACCGATCTACAGCTCACGGCCCTCTGCGGCCTTTACGACGACGCTGGAATTGAACCGCCCTACCTTCGTGGAGATTTCAGCTGAGGGTCCGCTCGCCCATCCCGCCTCGATGCAACGGACGACCGAGACCGTCCTTTTGGTCCCGGGACAAGACCACACGAACGACGGCATCGTGCTGCACTTGTACGGGTATCTTGTCCAGGTCGAACGTCCGAAGCCGGGCGACTCGCTCATCGCGAAGGAAGATGCGAAGCTCAGGGCATCCGTTCGCACCCTGTCCGGAACCCTGGTCCGTCCCCACGGTGATTGGGATTCGCGCAAGATCACCATTTACGGAGAAGTGTTGATCGGCAACCGCATCGTGGAGCGCCTCCAGATGTTTTACTCCGGGGAAAGCAGCAGCTTTGAAGCTCCCTTTTTCGTCCCGGCGGTAAAAGACGCCCCGGACGGCATCATGCTGCGTGTAGTGGCCACCGATCTCTCCACGGGAAATTCCGGCATGGGCACCGCCACCTATCCAGTCATCACCGAACGATTGAACCCGGCTTTGCGTCACTGACGGATGACACGTTCGGTTTCATTCCGTTCCACTCCTCGACATCCGATTACCCTGCCGACAAATAGCTGATTTGTTTGACATTCTCCACCGACCACGAGATGCTCACCAAGGGCATCGCCGACACGCGCGTCATGAAGCTATCGATCATCATTCCCGCCTTCAATGAAGCGGAGACCATCGAAGCGGTGGTCGAGCGCATCCGTGCCGTCGACCTCGGGAACATTTCAAAGGAGATCGTCGTCGTCGACGACGCTTCCGACGACGACATGCCCCGGATTCTCGACCGTCTGACCGGAATCCAGGTCATCCGTCACTCAGTCAACTCAGGCAAGGGCGCGGCTCTTTCTACCGGCATCCGAGCCGCCACGGGCGAGGTCGTCATCTTCCAAGACGCCGATCTCGAATACGCTCCCGAGGACTACCCCGCCGTCATCGAACCGATTCTGAACGGCGTGTGCGACGTGGTGATGGGATCGCGCTTTCTCCGAGAGCGACCCGTGTTTTGGGGTCAACACAAGTCACCCTATCTGAATCACTACATCGGAAATCTGTTGATCCAGCATGTGACGAATATCCTGTACGGCAGGCGATTCACGGACTACGAAGGGTGCTACAAGGCATTTCTGCGGTCACATCTGCTGGACACTCCCATTGAAGCCACCGGATTCGAATTCGACAATGAGCTGATCTGCAAACTGTTGAGAAAGCACATGCGCATTCGCGAAGTGCCGATCAGGTACAACCCGCGGACATACTCGCAGGGAAAGAAGATCACCTGGCGTCACGGCCTCATCATCCTATGGACCATCGTGAAATGGCGGTTCCATCCCTTGGAGGTCACGGGGCCGGCGCCTATCGGTACGCGGCGATATAGGTCCGACCCGTCTTCATGATCGATCACGTCTGCCTTATCATTCCGCCCTCGCTGTTCCTCCTGGACGAGCGCGTCTTCATGAGCCTAGGAATTCTGAAGGTCGCCGCGGTGCTCGAGCAGGAAGGCGTCACCGTGGAACTACTGGACCTGTCCGGGGTATCCAATTACGAGGAGGCGCTCGCGGCCCATCTCGAGATCAGCCCCGCACAATGTTTCGGTCTCACCGCGACGACCCCGCAGATGCCGGCGGCCACGAGCATCCATCGCACCATCCGCCGGCTGCGCCCGACCGCACGGATTATCCTGGGAGGACCGCATGCGACCCTCGTCTGTGCGGCGGCAAAGCATGAACGCAAGCGGAGCGTCATCGGACGTGCGGCACGAGCGGTCAAACAATTGACCGGTATGTTCGACGTCCTCGTGGCCGGAGATGGAGAATTCGCCGTCTTGGAAGCTTTGCAGGAGGCCCCTGCCGGTATCATCGACGGTGATGATCCCAGGTCTCAGCGATTTTTGACTCATGCCGCTCTCGAGCGCCTGCCCTTTCCGGCTCGCCATCTGGTCGACGTTTCGTCCTACCGGTTCAGCATCGACGGCACACGAGCCCTCTCCATGATCGCCCAGTTGGGGTGCCCGTTCGGCTGCGGATTTTGCGGAGGGCGAACGAGTCCGTCGCTGCGCCGGATCAGGACACGATCGCCGGAACACATCGTCAACGAGATGGTGCATCTGTACCAGGCATACGGCGTGACCGGATTCATGCTGTACGACGACGAACTCAACGTGAATCCCAAGATGGTTTCGCTCATGAGCTTGATCGCCAATACCCAGCAGCGATTGGGAATCGAGTTTCGCCTTCGCGGATTCATCAAGGCCGAGCTGTTCACGGACGAACAGGCCGGTGCGATGTACGAAGCGGGTTTCCGATGGATTCTGGTCGGCTTTGAATCCGCTCACCCACGGATCCTGGACAATATCCAGAAGCAGGCCACGCGTGAAGAAAACGCCCGGTGCATGGACATCGCCCGGCGGCATCACTTGAAGGTCAAGGCGTTGATGTCGCTGGGCCATCCCGGCGAATCAGAGGAAACGGTCCAGGCGACGCGCGACTGGCTCGTCGAAACCGGTCCCGACGACTTCGACGCGACCGTGATCACGACCTATCCGGGGACGCCCTACTTCGACGAAGCGGTCGAAACGTCCCCCGGCACCTGGACCTACACGTGCCGAGGATCACAAGACCGGCTACACAGTGTCGAGGTGGATTACCGTCACGTCGCCGAATACTATAAGGGAGCGCCGGGTAACTATACCGCCTTCGTCTATACCGACTATCTGACGAGCGGTCGGCTGGTCGAGCTGCGTGACGAGCTGGAAACCGACGTGCGCGCGAAACTCGCTCTTCCCTTCAACCCCGCCGATCCCGGTCTTCGCTACGAGCATTCCATGGGACAGGGATCGCTTCCCCCGTTCATCCTGCGGGCATCGAGTCCGTCAACCATGCGGGCGGGAAACCGGACGCTCAGAATTCTGCCGTCACGGTAGAAGCCGATTATGAGAGACGCCTCGCCGCGTGTCCGGCATCAACCGCCCGTTCCAGTGCGCCCCGAGGAATGTCGTCGCATTCACCGAGTTCGATCACGCCCCGGCACAGATAGCCTCCCGCCGCCAGCACGCATAGGATCGGCATGATCGGCATCCGAAAACGACTGTAGGCTTCCGGTCCGCTGCTCACCAGGATCACATAGACGGCGGTCAGGACCAACAACGCGATGTCTCCGTTCCTGAACCCCTTTCGCTTGAACAGCAGCACCACGCCGCCATACACAATCCCGAGAAACAGCACTCCCACGGTCCAAGACGAGAGAGCCGCCATCCAATAGCTCGGAGGGAAGCGTGCGAAGTCTCGCTGAAGGAAGGCGTCGCGGAGCGCCACATTGTCCGACCCGAGCAAGTGTGCCATGTTCGACGGTCCCAAGAGATTCGCCGCCATACCGCGCGATGTCGTCACCACTAGAAGGACCGGATGCGCGGCGATGACGGACTGCGCAAATTGTCCCTGACTTTCCAACAGGAGAGCCTGCGAGGCAGGGAAAAATTTCGGCGGCAGAGACGCTGCGTGCTCATCCGCCAATCGCTGCTGGGCTTCCTGAAGGGAGACGCCGTCGCGCATGGCAACGATGGCCGCAGCCTTTGCGATGAGGAGGTATTGGTTCTTGGCTTGGCTGAACGCCGTCGAACCGGTGGCGACATAGTTGCGGACTTGCCACCCCCCGACCAGCACAAAGAATATGATGCCCATGAGTGCGGCGGATGCGAGCGCCCGGCGCCATCCACCGGACCGCTGAATCGCCAGAAAGAGCACCATCGGCAACAGGAGTCCAAGATAGTAGCCGGTCGGACGGATATAGGTCGCCGCCGCCAGGCAGACGCCTGCCCATGACGGATATCGAGGCGACGGAATTCTGATCGCCTGCACCATACCGAGGAGACAGAGCGTAAGGGCCGTCCCGAACAGAGTTTCTGTCAGCATGACCTGCGAGTAATACATCGAGACGGGGTCCAAGGCGAGGAAGACC
Source organism: Nitrospira japonica (assembly GCF_900169565.1). Lineage (NCBI taxonomy): Bacteria > Pseudomonadati > Nitrospirota > Nitrospiria > Nitrospirales > Nitrospiraceae > Nitrospira > Nitrospira japonica. The sequence goes on from NZ_LT828648.1 coordinate 4,003,922, forward strand.
GCCGTGAGAAGGCCCGCCCTGGGACCGAAGAGCAGGCAGGCGATCCGAAAACCTGCGAGCAGGGTCACCACGCTCAATGCAATTTGGACGGGGATGACGGCGTGAGGACGAATGCCCACGACCTGGTACAGCCCGGCAAGCAGCAGCGGATAGGCCGGTGTCCGTATGATTTCGGGGTCGAGTGGAGGATTCACCGACCGCGAAAAGGTCCCATACCGCGCCATATTGAGCGCGAGCTGATGATATTCGTGGGCATCGGAACTCTCGAAGATGCCGTCAGGATTGAGGCTGAAGACCAGTGCCCCCAGCATGAGCTTGCTGAGTATGCTGAACAGGACGACCACTACCAATGCCCGCCGCAGGCGGTCGCCTCCGGTCGGCAGGACTGTAGCAAGCCATGTCACGTTGTATGCTGGGATGCGCGTTCAGACGAAAGTCGTTTCGAAACCGCCTCTCCGGCATTCTAACAAGGGCATCCCGAGGGTCCAGGGAAATACGAATCCGAGTCGCGGAGCGGAACCGTCTTCGTTGCTGCCAGACTTGCCGCCACGCCCTGCTCATGCGACACTGAAACCGATGACGTCCCTGGCCGCCTACCACCATCTACGCTCCCGTCTGCATCTCGCCCTTGCGTTGAACGCCGTCGTCATCGTCGGTGAATTCGCCGGAGGCTGGTTGTTGAACAGCATCGCCCTCATGAGCGACGCGGGCCACAATCTGGTCGACCAGGGATCGCTGTTTCTTGCATTGTATGCGCACCTCCTCACCTCGAGACCCGCCACTGAATCCCGGACCTTCGGCTACCACCGGGCCGGGATGATCGCCGCCTTCCTGAACTCGTTCATCCTGCTGTTGACCGCCGGTGGAATTCTGATCATTGGCATCACGCGTCTGTTCGAACCGGTCGTCGTCAACGGCGCCTGGATGATGGGCATCGCGACCGTCAGTTTCGCCGCCAATCTCGGCATCGCCCTGCTGCTCCAACAAGGCGCCAAGGACGATCTCAACATCCGTAGCGCGTTCTGGCACATGCTGGCCGACGCCTGGGTCTCGCTCGGCGTCATCGTGAGCGGCGGGGCCATCCTGCTCACGGGCTGGACCGTGCTCGATCCTCTCATCAGCATCTTCGTCGTAGCCGCCATCGTTCACGGATCCTGGCCGATCTTCAAGGAATCGCTTGAGGTCCTGCTGGAATCGACACCGCCCGGCATCAACGCCTCGAACGTCACCGCGACGATCGAATCCATCCCGGGTGTGGCGAACGTCCACGACCTTCACATTTGGGCCATCGAACCTCGGCTGATCATGCTCACGTGTCACATTCTGACCGAAGATTCCATGGACACCACGGCGCTGTTGAAGACGATCCGTGATCGGATCACAGGAGACTTTGGGATCAAACATATGACCATTCAGTTGGAGACCAGCTGCGCCCATCCGGATACGGTGCACTGCAATCTCAACACGTTGAGGGACCAGCATTCAGCCGTCGCCTCCGCGCACGTCCACCACTAATCCGATGCCATGACCTCTTCTCCTGTGCCGTTTTATCTGCTGTGCGGGTCCCTGGGAGCGGGCAAGACCACGCTTCTGATGCGGCTGCTCGAACATTGGAAGTCGGCCGGGAAACGGGCGGGTGTCCTCATGAACGAGGCCGGCGAGGTCAGTATCGACGGTCCGCGTGCCGGCACCATCGCCGAACAGGTGATGAACCTGGCGGGTGGATGCGTCTGCTGCGATACGAAGGAAGACCTCTCGTGGGGTATTGCGCAGCTGGTTCACGATCATGCATCGGACTTGATCGTCCTGGAATGCTCCGGTTTGGCGGATCCGGTCGAAGTCGTGGACGCCGTCACCGATCTGTACACGTCGCGGCTCGCCACGCTCGAACGGGTCATCGCGCTGCTCCATCCGGTCGCCGGAGAGGAAAGCCACTCCAGCCGATTCGTCACCACCCAGGCCATCCGGTGCGCGGACGAGTTGATTCTGAACAAGCGCGACCTGTATGTCCCCGGGCATTGGGAACAGTTCAAAGAATCGATCGTCCGGAACAATCCGTTCGCCCGGCTCTGGGAAACCAGCCATGCCCGAATCGATCCGGACGCGCTCCTGGCGCCCCGCACGTCCATCAAGCCGTCCCACACCAACGTAGTCTTCGGTACAGCACGGCCGCCTGGCGAACAGGTGCGTGCGCGCTATCATCCCATCGCGACCACCGTGCGTCTTCCCGGTCCCGTCAACCGCGGGCGCCTGTTGGATTGGGCGAAGACTCTGCCCAAGGACTTGGAGCGGGCGAAAGGATTCTTCCGCTTTCTCGGAGACCACAACCTGCAGGAATTACAGTATGCGCCGCCGGCGTCCGCCACCGTCACACCGATCATGTTGCTGGACGAACCAAATCACGCCGTCGTGATGATCGGACGCAACTACGACGTGGACCGCTGCGTCGACGGTCTCCTGGCCTGCATCGAACAGCCGGCAACGAGCTAACTCACTGTTTCGCGACAACACCGACGGAGGGGGTGGAAGGAAGCGGACGGCGGCGGAATCTCGGCCATTGAAGCAGCGCCCAAGCCGTCGCCGCCCCGAACAGGCCGCCCAACAGCCAGCCGCCCAGTACGTCCGTCAGGTAGTGGGCGCCGATGAAGACGCGGGCCAGCCCGATCACCGCCACAAGGGGCCAGCTGATCCAGGCCGATCGCGGGTATAGCACATGGAGGAAGGCGGCCGCCGCTGCGGTGTTGATTGCATGATTGGAGGGAAACCCGAAGGCTTTCCCGCAGGTCTCGATCTGGTGAATGTCCGGCAGCGCAACACAAGGCCGCGGCCGGGCCACCAACCCCTTAATACGGGCACCTAGAAAATCGGCGACCCCGATCACGCCGCCCAAGAGAGGAGCGGCGATGATCATTTCCTGCCGGGACAGCCACAGCCAGTACCCCCCCAGGATGACGGCAGGGCCCCAGAGGAGGTCGGGGGAGGACAGTGAGAGCGCCAGCCAGTCCAGGATACCTGACCGCCCGGCAAGGCCGTTGACGGCGCGGAAAAGAGCTTCATCCCAACTCACGCGGGCATCTTAACATGAGGCAGGACAATCGGCGATATCGGGAGCGCGCTCGTAATGAGGTGGTTCAAGCGGCTCGTTGGCAAGGCTGCCGCGAGCGAGAGCCCGAGGCGCACGGTTCCAGATACGTTGCGTGTTAGCGATACGATGCCGATGAACCACTCGAACCGCTTCAGCGGGTCCGAAAGTGAATACGGACCGTCAATTCGCCGTCGACAGGATCATCACCCTTCATCTGCGGATCGAATGTCCACTTGTTGAGTGCGGCGATGCCGGCCTGTGTCAGCTCCCGATGCTTGGCGGGCTCCAATACGATTACCGTGGTCTTGGCAGCCTTGGAAACCAACACCCGGGCTTTCATCCAGTCATCGAGAATGGTGCCTTCGAGCGCGGGAGGAATCCGGGGCCAGGGCGTGGATTTTGGCACCGGCCCAAGTTGCTGGTCCTTGTTGAGCGACAGCCCATGCACATGGACTTCCGGCAATTCCAACACGTCTTCCTGGTGATCGCTCTGATGGGTAGCCTCGTCACTGGCCACCGCGAACGCGGAGACTGGCAGTGTGCAGATGAGGAGGGCAACCACGTTAAGCATGGCGACACGAGTCAGAATTTTCATGATCCCTGCAGCCCGAATACGAATTTGTCATCATGCTCCACCAGATGCCCAACAAGGTCTTCCAGCAAGGCCGCAAGGAATCTGAACCACGAGGCGTACTCTTCGTTGTACGTCGAGTGATTCAGACGACTGAGAACGCCGCGGGAAGCCTTGTTCGGCATCTGCCTAGAAAAACCATTGGGCTCGGAAGAAGAACGACCTCGGCATGCCCGCATGGGCAATCCCGAGGCCGATGCTCCCCTCGCCGGAGTTATAGAAGTACTGCTCATTGAACACATTGATCAGATCGAACCCCAACAACATCTTCTGGTTGTCCCAGGGCAAGGGCACGACATGGGTGATCGAGGCATTATAGACGGTGTAGGACGGCTCATGCGATGAATTCGTCTTGGCTCCCTCCTCGGACGTCCTCAGACCGTACCCGTATAACATCTGGCCGGAGATCGTCGTCCGCTCCCACAGTCTGTAACTCAGCATGGCGTTGCTGGTCACGAACTGCGAGTGGTCGCAGAAGACGCCGCCTTTCGAATTGATGTCGTCGATCTCCGCCTGATCGAGCAAAAACTGCCCCGACTGCAGTCCATAGCCTTTACACTGTCCATAGGAGACGTTTCCGCGTCCCGTCAGATTCTCGCCGACCTGTACTTTCAATGCCCCGTCAATGCCCGCCTGCCATCCCCGTTCGAACGCGAAAAAATTCATCAAGGGGGTGGAGCCGAACTGCCCCGCATCCGACAGATATCGGGACAGCTTGTAGTATCCTGCAACCTGCAGCGTGGCATACTCATTGAGGGCGTGGTAGCTCCCGACCTCGAAATAGTGCGCCCGCTCGGATCTTGGCCGAAACCCGGTCGGATCATCCGGTGCCGCCGTGGTGTTCTGCGTGTTGAGATTGACAAAGGCAACCTGTTCGATATTCGGCGGGGTGAAGAGCCGGCCGTAATAGGCATGAAAGACGTTTGACGGGTTGTATTTGTACGTGACGCCGATACGCGGGCTGGCCTGACCTTCGTTATAGAATCCTTGAATCGCATCGCCGCGCAGACCCAGATTCAATGTCCAGTGCTCGTTTGGGCTCCACTGGTCCTGAAGCCAGAACTCCTGTCTGGTCTGAATATTCGTATTGGAAGCTTCCCGGGTGACGACCGGACCGGCCGGTGCGCCTCCGCTCGTGTCGAAGGCGAACAGCTGAGAGGAATTGTCCGCCCGGCTGTAGTCGATCTGAATCCCGCCTTTCACCAAATGCTGGCTGTTCGGAATCCAGGTATGGTCCAGACGTACACCACCCGAGTACGCCGTGCGTTTCTGGCTGGCCGTCTGCGCAGTATTGACGTCGTCTGCATAGGCCAGGGCATTCAACGCGTCGGTCTGAAAGTCCGCCACCCCGCGCCGGAAGTACAACCCCAGACCGAAGAAGTTGTTCGCATTCACGTCATGCCGCCAGACCAGCTGGCTGTACTGATTGTTCTCCTTCTGAAACTGATTGACGGACTGTGAGGCCGCCGGCGCAAATCCGGCCGGCAGTAACGCCAATACATCACCGTTCGCTTCAAGGCCGGGTATCGTCGGAATCTCATATTTCGCCACCGAACCGAGAAAAATCCAGCTGAAGTTGTTTCGATTATCGTGCTGATAGTCGCCGCGGAGATAGGTGTTATTCTTCTCGCTCTGGTTATGGTAGCTGGGCCGCCCTAATGTCGGCGGCTCGATTCCTCGGTTGGTCGTCACATAGCTGTTCAGGATATAAAACCTGGCCTTCTCGCCGAGGACTCCTCCGTATTCGAACGACGGGTTCACCGTTTCGTTGGACCCTCCGAACAGCTGCACCGACCCGAATCCCGGCTTCGTCCCGCTTTTGCTGGTGATGTCGAGGATGAGGGCGGTTTTGTTTCCATATTGGGCTTCCATGCCGCCCAAGATGAGGTCGGACCGCTCCCATGCCCGCGGGGGCACGATGTCGGCGAATGCACCGGTCACCGTATCCGGTATGGGAATGCCGTCGATACGGAACTGCTGGTTTGCGTGATCTTGACGGATGTGCGTTTGTTTCAGGGCTCCGTACGCGACACCGGGAATCGTCAATAACACTTCGTACACGTCGTTGTTGTTGCCGCGCGGCAACAGTTCCACCTCTTTCCGGCTCAATTGGTATGTCGTGCTCGACGCCTTGTACTGGATGGCCGGTAACGGAGACACGATTTCCAGTGCGATTTCCTGAGTCATCGAGAGGGTCAGCGTCACCGGAGCGGGCGGCTCGGCGCCGACCTTCACCACCATATACTCGCTCTTATAGGTGTCCTGCACGGCGCTGATCGAGAACAAGCCGTCTTCAGGCACCGTCAGGGAAAACTCTCCGGCCTGATTCGTGACGCCCTGCGTGACGACGGTTCCTTCTTGATCGCGCACCTGCACGATTGCCTGATCCACTCGACGCAGATCTTGATTCTGGACCGTACCGGTAATGATTCGAACAGGCGACAACTCTTCCGCATACAGTGATGCTGCAGACCAGGTACCCGAGACGACGCCCAACAGGGAAATTGCCAGACAGGCACGCCAACACGTATGAACGGGCGCAATGCGATGCATTGCCACCTCCTCATCCAACCGCCGATGAATGTGACTGAATCGAGCAACGCACCGGTGGCCCCCAGGAGCCAAACCAGAGCCCGTTGCGATGACCGGCGATTAGCTGCGAGGAGGTGCGCGAGAAGGACCGGCGGAGGAACACTCAGCGGACAGAAGAAGCGACTGCGGCGGGACCTCGTAGTGGCGGACTATTTCCCAAACGGTGAACACCGGCCCGCTGAAATCGAGTGATCCCGATGTATGGTGCTGCACCCATTGGCAGAGATCGGCATCCGAATGTTCATGTCCGTCGTCGTCCGCCGCTGCCAACTCATGGTGAACGTCCTGAGCGACGGCGAACGGCGCCATCGTGAGGAGTAGCAGCATGAGCCAGACGGACAGACCGCTGCGCCATACTTCGGATCGTCGGCCTTTGGGAAAAAGAGGATTCATGGAAGGCGGAGTCTCTAGCATAGTGCTCGGAACCCTGTCAAACCTATCGACTTTGTTGAGAATTATAGGCGTGACTTCAATAGTTTATACTGTGACTAGTAGACATTTCCCACACATTTCGTTATGCTGCGCCACCCACTGAACCTGGCGGAACCTACCACCATATCATGAACCGACCGCTCGATAATCAACACGTCATAGAAATCAAGGCGTTGCCTTCCCCTCGCGCCATCAAGACCAAGCTGCCCATTACCGATCACGCGGGAGCCTTGGTCGTCGAAACTCGCGAGGCGATCCGCCGAATTCTTCATGGCGCTGATCGCGACCGCCTCGTCGTGATCGTCGGGCCTTGCTCGATCCACGACCCTGATGCCGCCTATGAGTATGCCGACCGGTTGAAAGTGACGGCGGACTCCTTGCGCGATCGGCTGCTCATCGTCATGCGCACGTACTTCGAAAAGCCGAGGACGACCATCGGATGGAAAGGGCTGATCAACGATCCCCATCTGGATGGCACCTGCGATATTGCCGTCGGCATGGAATTGGCTCGAACGATCCTCCTCGAGATCAACCGGCGCGGACTTCCCTGCGCGACTGAGCTGCTTGATCCGATCAGCCCGCAATATATCGCCGACCTCATCAGCTGGACCGCGATCGGCGCGAGGACGACCGAGAGTCAGACCCACCGGGAAATGGCCAGTGGAGTCTCCATGCCGGTCGGCTTCAAGAACGGCACGGAAGGAAGCCTGCAGGTGGCGGTGAACGCGATGATCTCGGCGCGCACCCCCCATCATTTCCTGGGAATCAATGCCGACGGGCAGACCTCCATCATCAAGACGTTGGGCAACCCGGACCGGCACATCGTCCTTCGCGGCGGCGGTGGGAAAACGAACTATGACGCCGAGCATGTGGCAAAGGCCGAGACCGCGGTGGCCGGCGAAGGCATCGCGCGCCCCATCATGATCGACTGCTCGCACGACAACTCCAGCAAAGACCACCGGCGACAGGCCCTGGTCGCCCGTGAAGTGGTCCGGCAGTTTCAAGAAGGCCGCTCTTCCATCATGGGCCTGATGCTCGAGAGCAATCTGTTCCCCGGCAAGCAGACATGGCAACAGGGGAAAGCGCTCGCCCACGGTGTCTCCATTACCGACGCCTGTCTTGGATGGGGAGAGACGGAACAGCTGCTTGGGGAACTGGCCGACGCCATCGTGGCCAAGCCGGCCTAGCCGGCGCGGTCCCCACTCCCACCGACCCTGCCTGGAACCGCTCCATGCTCATCGATACCCACGTGCACCTCGACGACCCCCGTTTCGATGCGGATCGCGACGCGACGGTGGCCCGCGCGCGCGAAGCCGGTGTCGGAACCTTCGTCACCATCGGCTGCGACCTGGCGACCAGTCGGGCGGCGGTGGGCTTGGCAGGACATTATGAATCCGTCTACGCGTCGATCGGCGTCCATCCTCACGAGGTCAAGCACATCGACGACGGCTGGTACGATGAATTCCGCCGGCTCGCCGCGCATCCGAAGGTCGTGGCCTACGGCGAAATCGGGCTCGATTACCACTACAACCATTCATCCCCCCAGCAGCAACGCGATCGGTTTCGTGAGCAGGTGCGACTGGCGCGGGAATTACGTCTGCCGGTGATCATTCATACGAGGGAGGCGCAAGAAGACACCGTGAAGATCTTGCAGGAAGAAAGGGCCTCGGAGATCGGCGGAGTCTTCCACTGTTTCTCAGGAGACGCGTGGCTGGCCAAGGACGCGCTGGAGCTTGGATTTTATCTGTCGTTTTCCGGGATCCTGACCTTCAACAACGCGTCCATGCTGCGGGACATCGCCAAACAGACGCCGCTGGACCGCCTCTTGATCGAAACGGACTGCCCCTACCTTACCCCCGTACCGCACCGGGGGAAGCGAAACGAACCGGCCTATGTGTCGCTGGTCGCCAGACAACTGGCGGCGTTGCACGCCGAGCAGGCGGGCCTCACGCTCGAAGACATCGAACGAGTCACCACGGACAACGCCAAACGGCTGTTCAAAATCGCCTGAGCTGCCGCCCCCGCCGACGGGCCGACTTTGGCAGCTTCCTGGGGTTGCCCCGCTTCTCCGGACCGCGCCGCGGAGGCTCATCCCCCCTATCCAATTCTTTATGGACGATTGTCCTCACCGGAACGGACGAGAGTTTTCCGGCAAACTCGAGCGCCCCCATCACAAACGCTCCATGTCCCCGCGCATAGTCAGTGACCTCTCGATCGGAGCTGACGACGGCGCAATCGGATCCGAATTCCTGGGCAAGCCGCTGAATCACCTGGTCGGCTCGCTCCCCCCGCTTCGAATAGACGATCTGAATCCCCAGACGATCTTCCCGCCCCTCGAAGGGCTGCCCTGACTGCCAGCCGTCGAATACCACCGTCACCGCATGCCCTTTTCGGTGCCGGTAGGCCGACAGATCCCTCAGCAAACCGTCGCGGCCCGCCGCCAGCTGTGTCCCGTTGCGGCGATCCTGCCCGCCCATCGCGGCCAATAGATTGTACCCGTCGACGATGAGATGCATCGGCATCCGCAAACCCTACGCGCGGGGTCCCGGACTGTCAACCTCGACGGGCGCGCAAATCCCGCCGCACCCTTGACAAGCCGTTGGACTTCTGAGACATAGATGACATCCCCATTATGTCGAGCTTCGTCATGCCGTTGGCCCTCTGGCGCATTCTTGTCATCGCCGTTGCGATCAATTTGACCGGTCCGGGCTGCTACGATGCCCCCGGTCCCGCCACGGCGTCGGCCGAATCCACTCGTTCCGCCCCTGATCAACCGAGCGGATCCAAACGCAGCCGCAATTCGCGCATCAGCATGACGCCGACGACGCTCGGCATCACGACCATCCACAATCTCCGTACGACTGTTTCCCCAGACGTGACCCGGTTGGTCCTGGATTTGGATCATGCCACCCGTACCCCCGCCAAACCCGCTCTGCAGACGGAAGGCATCGTCATTGAGATCCCGCGCGCCGCGCTGGGAAAGTCAGCACAGGCCAAACTCACGCGAGGCTCGCTGGCCAAACCCTTCATCATCACCCAAGGCTCCGACAACTCCGTCTCCATCGCCCTGCCGGCCGGCACGTTTGAGTCCTACAGGCTGCTGTCCCTCTCGAATCCTCCCCGGCTGGTGGTTGACGTCGTGCCGTCGAAGCACATGGACATTTCGCCCGGTCCCGATCAGGTTGAGGTACCCCTGCCGTTCTCCCCGCCCGCCCAGCCGGTCCCGCCGCGCGCCAAACCGTTTACCACGGTCGTCATTGACCCCGGACACGGCGGCAAGGACCCGGGGGCGCACGGGCAGCGCGGGACGGAGGAGAAAGACATTACGCTCAAGGTAGCGCTCAAGGTGCGCGATCTTCTCGCCAAGGAGCCGGGGCTGCGCGTCCTCATGACCCGCGAGCGGGATGTTTTCGTGGAACTGGAAGACCGTGCAAAATTTGCCAACGGCAATGAAGCGGATCTCTTCGTCTCGATCCATGTCAATTCCCACCCCCAGCGTTCAGTGCGGGGCATCGAGATCTATCACTTCGGTGAAGCCAAGGATCAGCGGGCGCTTGAGGTGGCGGCGCGGGAAAACGGCACACCGCTGGGCAGCACGGGGGCCGGATGGGAATATCTGGTGGCGGACCTGCTCACGACGAGGAAGATCGAAGCATCCCTGGAACTCGCCTGGACCGCCAAGGAGGCGATGGTCTCGCACCTCAACGGCCACTATTCACTGGTCGATCACGGCGTCAAAACCGCGCCCTTTTACGTTCTGCGCTACACGAGCATGCCGAGCATCCTGGCGGAGATCGCCTATATTTCCAACTCGGCCGAGGAAGAGCTGCTTCGGAATCAGACATTCACCACCCGTGTCGCCGAATCGCTGCACGAGGGCGTGCGGGTATACCTGGCCGCATCGAAGCAGCCGCTTCGATAACCCGCGAATCACTTCTTCATTGATCTCATGGCCACCGTCAAACTGATCGTTGAATACGACGGCACCGCGTATGCCGGCTGGCAACGGCAGCCGGACCAGCCGACCATTCAAGAGGCGCTCGAAACGGCCGTACGAGGTCTGACGCAGATCGACGTGTCGATCGTGGGAGCGGGACGCACCGACGCCGGTGTCCACGCATTGGGACAGGTCGCCAGTTTTCGGATCGACAAGAACTGGACTCCGCGGGAGTGGATCAAGGGCATGAACGCCAGGTTGCCCGAGGACATCGCCGTCCGCTCCGCGGGCCTCATGCCCGACGACTTCCACGCGCGCTATGCGGCCAGCGGAAAATTGTACGAGTACCGCATTCTCAACCGGCCGGCTCGCTCGGCCGTCGATCGGCGTTACGTATGGCACCTTCACAAACCCTTGGACGCCGATGCGATGCAGCAAGCCGCCGCGTTGCTCCCCGGCTCGCGGGATTTCTCGTCGTTCGAAGGTTCGCTGACCGACAATGAAGACCCTATGTGCAACCTTCAACGGCTGTCGATCGATCGTGACGGCGAGTACCTTCTGATCCAAGCCTACGCCGACCGTTTCCTTAAACACATGGTTCGCGCCATGGTCGGGACCCTGGTAGAAGTGGGCCTCCGGCAACGAAGCGCCGAGGAAATACCGGTAATGCTTGCCGCCAAAGACCGCACCAAGGCCGGACGAACCGCACCAGCTCACGGTCTGTTTCTCCTACACGTCGATTACCACCAATAAATCTGCGCTGTTATACAGACAACCTCCAGGCGCTTTGTTATAGTTGCGCCGCCAATCATGCGTCCACATCGTCTCTGTACGGCGACCAATCCGTTGCAAGCCCGTCTCATGGTCGAAGACAGAACCAACGCGGACGCGTTCCGTGCCGTCCACCTACTCACAAAGGAGTGCCGCCGATGAAGATCACCGGTTTGATCGCGCTGTCCTGTTTCGTGGCTGCGTTGGGATTCGCTCCAGCAGCCGGAGCCGCCTCTGCGCAGCAGAACAAGATGAAAGCCTGCAACACGGCGGCCGACGAAAAGGGCTTGTCGGGAGAAGGCAAAGGAGAAGCGAGGCAAGCATTCATGAAAGAATGCCTGTCGGCTAAATCGGGCACGGGAGGGAAAACGGCTCAGCAGGAAAAGATGAAGACGTGCAACAAGGAGGCGGGAGAAAAAAAACTTGCGGGAGAAGAGCGGAAGCAGTTCATGAGCGGCTGTCTTTCAAGTTGAAACGACGGCACCGGGGGGCGCAGGTCTTCCTGTGCCCCCCGGCAGCAACGGCTCGAAGCAGGCCCGTCAATGGACAGTCTGTGCGGGATTACGATCGAGGAGGGACGACGTCGCGGTTTTCGAGCTTCTTGCGCAGTTGGATTATTTCCTGTTCGAGGGCCAGGAATCGATCGCTGATCGGATCGGGCAAATTGGTCTGGTCCATCGTCGCATCCGGCAGCCGGTCCCCCTGGCTCTTGATCACGCGGGCCGGTACCCCCACGACGGTCGAATTCGGAGACACGCTCTTGAGGACAACGGAATTGGCGCCGATTTTCACGTTGTCTCCGATGGTAATTCCTCCGAGGATCTTGGCGCCGGCTCCGACCAGGACGTGATTGCCCAAGGTCGGATGGCGCTTGCCGCGCTCTTTCCCGGTGCCTCCCAGCGTCACCCCTTGGAACAGCGTGACGTGATCACCGATTTCCGCCGTCTCGCCGATGACCACCCCCATACCGTGATCGATGAAAAATCCGGTTCCGATCTTGGCAGACGGATGGATCTCGATGCCGGTCGCCCATCGGGCAATCTGGGAAATCAGCCGGGGGATGAAGGGCACGTTGCGGACTTTCAGCCAATGCGCAACCCGGTAGGCCACCAACGCATGAAAGCCGGCGTAGGTGACGACGACCTCCATCCGGCCGGTAGCTGCCGGGTCTCGATCGAAGACCGCCTGCAGGTCCTGTCTGATGGCCTTGAACATCGAGTCAGTGTACGCCGTCACACCGGCTCAATCAAACAAACGGCGTGCGCCGTCATACCCTCCTCTTTCCCGACCGCATCCAGTCCTTCTCCGCTTTTCACCTTGACGTTGACGAGATCCTGGGCAATTCCGGAAACCTCGGCCAACTTCTTCTGCATGGCCGGCAAATGGGGCCCCAGACGGGGCGCCTGCGCAACGATCACCGTATCGATGTTGCCGATTCGATATCCTTTGCTTGTGAGCTTGGCGATGACGTCTTCCAGCAATTTCAGGCTGGAAATGCCCTTGTACTTGGGATCGGAGCTCGGATAGTGCCGTCCAAGATCACCCTCTCCCATTGCGCCCAACAAGGCATCGCACACGGCATGCACGAGCACATCGGAGTCCGAATGGCCCAGCAAGCCTTTGTTGTGGGGAATCTCTATGCCGCCCAGGATGAGCTTGCGCCCGGCCCCCAGGGGATGCACGTCATAGCCGTATCCGACTCGCCATCCTGATTGCTTCGACATACCGCTCCTTTAAATGGTGGACGAAAGGCGGGACGAGAGGATCGCCTCTCCGATGAACAAATCCTCCGGCCTCGTCACCTTGATATTTTCTCCGTTGCCTTCGACGACCGATACCGGCCGACCGAACCATTCGATGAGGTAGGCATCGTCGGTCGCCTGCACCCCTTCGAGCTGCGCTTTGCGATGGGCATCGGCGAGCCATGCCCGCCTGAACGCCTGTGGGGTTTGTGCCAGCCAGAGAGGGGTCCTGTCCACCGTCCGCTCGATGACCCGATCAGGGCCCACCTGTTTCACGGTATCCCGCATGGGAAGCGCGACGATGGCGGCACCCCCGGCTCGTGCGGCCGCCACCACCTCGTCGATCATCCCGACCGTGACGAACGGACGGACGGCATCATGGACGACCACGATCTCCGTCTCTGTTCCCACCCGGCTCAGCGCCAGACGGACCGAGTCTTGCCGTTCCTTGCCGCCGGCCACGACCTCGGTAACTTTGGTGAAGCCGTATGCGCGGACGATCTCCGACCGGCAGTAGTCGACATCGGCCTCCGGAACGGCGAGCACGATGGCGTCGATCACGGCGGCGGAATGGAAGGTGCGCAGGGAATGAACGATCAGAGGGAACCCGCCCAAAGCCAGGAACTGCTTGGGAACCGGTCCGCCCATCCGGAGTCCCCGGCCCGCGGCGGGAATCAGGGCGACGACGCGGCGATTATCCACGAGCGATCTGCAACTCCTCTCGCTCGGTATCCTCCTTGAGTCTCGTGAAGATCATACGACCAGCCGTGGTCTGGAGCACGCTGGTGACGACCACGTCGACGTTCTTGCCGATGTGCCGGCGGGCGTTGTCCACCACGATCATCGTGCCGTCGTCGAGATACGCGACCCCTTGCCCCGCCTCCTTGCCTTCCTTCAGGACGAAGACACGGATGGTTTCCCCGGGCAGTACGACCGGACGCAGGGCGTTGCACAGTTCGTTGATGTTGAGAACCCGCACTCCTTGCAGCTCGGCCACCTTGTTGAGATTCAGGTCGTTGGTGATGATCTTGGCGTTCATCTTTTTGGCTAACACGACCAACTTCGCATCGACTTCTTTGACCTGCGGAAAATCCTCGTCGATGATGCGCACGTCCACTTCCGGCATCTTCTGGACCTTGTTCAGGATATCCAGCCCGCGCCGGCCCCTGGCCCGCTTGAGGGAGTCGGAGGAGTCGGCGATATGCTGCAGCTCGTCCAGAATGAAGTGCGGCACCAGAAACGTGCCTTCGAGGAACCCCGTTTCACAGAGGTCCGCCACTCGCCCGTCGATGATCACACTGGTGTCGAGCACCTTGGGACACACCGTGTTTCCGGACAGCTCGAAGAATTTCTGCTCGGGACTCGGCAGTTTCTCTTTCCCGAAGCGGGCACCGATAACCAACCCCAGATAAGGCAATCCCAGCAGGAAGACCAATCCGCTGATGTGAAAGAGAAAGGTCTGGACGTCGAAAATCTCGCCGCCCACCCACTCCACCAAGCCTGTCAACAACAACCCTACCGCCAGCCCGGCCGTCCCTCCGATGATGATGCCGAATGACAGATTCCGCAGCGCATATTCCCCGGCGATAATCAGGCCTGCCGTGGCCATCCCGATCACGAATCCATACAACCAGTATGACGCATCAGCCCCCTCAGCCTTGACGAACAGGGCCGTACCGGCCAACGCGCTGAGAAGGACAAATATGGCTCTCGGTACCATACCCTCACCTCCCCCTTTGCAGGCCGTTGAAGAAGTCCGCCGGCAAGTGGCTCATCCCGCGGGCACTCACAACGTGCCGGCACGGCACACATCGTCTTACCCGCAATGTCGAAACCCCGCCTGACGGCCTTGTTGAACAACCAGCGTTCATATTTTCTTCGCGAACAACCCGCTACGGCTTGAGCGTAAGATAGATCGTCTGCCCCTTCCGCTTGAGCAGCACCAGCACCGATTGATCCTTGGCCAAACTGGCCGCCGCGCGTTCATAGGACTTGATGGAATTCACGGCTTTGCGATTGACCTCCAGGATGACGTCTCCTTCCCGCACGCCCGCTTGCTCGGCCGGGGTGTCGGGCTTCACACGAGTGACCACGAGGCCTCGTTCCGAGGGCTTGAGGCCGTACCGGCCCGCCAAGTCTTCATTCAACTCCCTGACATCTATATCCGAGAGGACCCCCGAGGGGGAAGCGGATTCTCCGCCGTCATCGGATCCCGGCAGGCTCATCGACTTCGGCTGCTCGACGATCGTCAAATCGAGCGTCTTGGGCTTCTTGTCCCGGATCAGCTTGACGGTGACTTTCCGCCCGATGGGGGTCTGCGCCACGGCATTTCGCAGATGCGTCGGAGAGTCCATCGGCTTGCCGTCGTACTCCACGATGACGTCGGCCCGTTCGAATCCCGCCTTCTTCGCCGGACTGTCCTCCATGACGTCGCTGACCAGCACACCCTTGGTGTCACCGATACCGAACTGCGAGGCCAGCTCCGGCGTGAGCTCCTGAATTGCGACACCCAGCCAACCCCGGACGACTTTGCCGCTCTTGAGCAGCTGATCCATGATCGATCGCGATAGATTGCTGGGCACGGCGAACCCGATGCCCATGTTGCCGCCGCTCTGGCTGAAGATCGCCGTGTTGATGCCCACGAGTTCGCCCCGGATGTTGACCAACGCCCCGCCGGAGTTTCCAGGATTGATCGCCGCATCCGTCTGAATAAAATCCTCGTACTCGGCGATCCCCATGCTGGCCCGGCCCACTGCGCTCACGATGCCCATGGTCACGCTTTGCGTCAGCCCGAACGGGCTTCCGACCGCCAACACAAATTCCCCCACTTCCAGCTGGTCCGAATCGGCGAAAGGAACCGCGGGCAACCCGGTGGCCTCGATCTTGACCACCGCGATGTCCGTCTTGGCGTCCGTGCCGATCAGCTTGCCTTTGAACTCGCGCTTATCGGACAGAAAGACCCGGATCTCGTCGGCCTTGCTGACCACATGATTGTTCGTAATGATGATCCCGTTGGTATCCACGATGACACCCGAGCCCTGCCCCCGCTCCTTGCGATCCCGCGGCGGCGTCTCGCGCTTGAAAAACTCATCGCCGAAAAACCGGCGGAAGAACGGATCATCGAATGGCGTGCCGTGGGGTCCGTCGCCGGGCTTTCCGTTTCGGGTGGCGGCAATGTTCACGACCGCCGGCTTCACCATCTTGGCGATCTCGACGAAATTCTTCGCGCTCGCGCCCGGCATGACCGGCTGAGGAGCCGTAGCGACCGGACGGACGATCGGATCAGGCGTAGGAGTCTGCTCCGGTCCCGCGCTTCCGTTCGGAAGCCACCCCAAGTCCGACGCGATCCCCACCCCGATCACGATCCCGACCGCCACCAACGCGAACGACAAGGCCCAAGACCGACTCAATTTCATGCGTGACCCTCTGAGAAAGACGATGACACCATGATCATCCTTACGAGCGCACTTCCGGAGGGAAGCTCAGTCTCCCGCCCTGCGTCCCTCCATGGCTCGAAGCACCTCGCCTGAGATCGGCTCCCATCGATGGGTTGCTATCGGACCTCTCCGGCGTAGATGCCCATGATCGTATGGAGAAACTTGACCGCGTCCGCCTTCGGCCGCTGGAACGAATTCCGCCCGATGATCGAACCGAATCCGCCGCCCTCCCGGATGGCGCGGGCCTCCTCGAAGACGTTTTGATCCTCTGCCTTCGCGCCGCCGGAAAAAATCACGATCCGGCGCCCGTCGAACGAGCTTTGGACGACATGCTTCACCCGTTCAGCCAGAGTCTTGATGGGAATCTGAGTCGACTCGTAGATTTTCTTGGCCGGCGCCTGTTCGAGATGGGCGCTGGGCAATTTCACCTTGATGACATGGGCGCCCAGTTGAGCCGCGATCTGCGCCGCATACGCCACCACGTCGATCGCCGTTTCCCCTTCCTTGCTGAGCACGGAACCGCGAGGATAGGACCACACCACCACCGCGAGGCCGTTGTCCTTCGCTTCCTCCGCGATGGCGCGCAACTGCTCGTACATCGCGTTGCAATGAGCCGATCCCGGATAGATCGTGAAGCCGACGGCCGCACAGCCCAACCGGAGCGCGTCTCTCACGCTGCCCGTGACGGAAGGCAGCGGATCCTTTTCGTCATGCAACACGTCATGATTGTTCAGCTTCAGAATCAACGGGATCTGACCGGCGAAATGGCTCGCTCCGGCTTCCAAGAACCCCAACGGAGCCGCATAGGCATTGCATCCGGCATCGATGGCCAATTGGAAATGATACAACGGATCATAGCCCGCAGGGTTTGGGGCGAAGCTCCGTGCCGGACCATGTTCGAAGCCCTGATCCACGGGAAGAATGACCAGCTTGCCCGTGCCGCCAAGTTTTCCACTCCGGAGCAGGCGCGCAATATTGGTCTTGGTGCCCGCATTGTCGCTGCCGTACCAGCTCAAAATCTCTTGAACTCTGTCAGCCATGTGTCCCTCCCAATCGGAGTGTTGAACAGTCTTTCAATTCATTACTTAATCCCAAGGACTCGGTATTGGCTCACGGGACCCGGGTCGAGGATTCTGCCGACTTCAGGCCGGCACCGGCTCGCGCCGCGTCGTCTCCCGGTGCTTAGGACTTGGCGAAAAAGGCTTCCGCCTCCCGGACGTCGTCCCGGCTCCCGATCAGGAGCGGCACCCGCTGATGCAATCGCTCCGGTTGGACGTCGAGGATCCGCTTCGTCCCCGTGCTCGCCAGACCGCCCGCTTGCTCGACGATCAGCGCCAGGGGGTTCGCCTCATAGAGCAACCGCAGTTTTCCCTCCGGCTTCTTGGCTTCGGCGGGGTACAGGTAAATGCCGCCGTTCAACAGGATGCGGTGCACGTCTGCGACCAGGCAGCCGGAGTACCGCCCGCTATAGGGGCGTCCAGTCCCCTTGTCGTCCATCTTGAGGTGATCGAAATACCGCTTCGTCCCTTCGGGCCACTTCTGATAGTTCCCTTCATTGGCAGCATAGATCCTGCCGCGAGTCGGGATGGTCATATTCTCGTGCGACAACAGATACTCGCCGAGTCCCGGATCGAGCGTAAACCCATGCACACCCTTTCCCGTCGCCACGACGAACATCGTGCTGGGGCCGAAAAGAAGATAGCCGGCTGCCAGTTGATCCGTGCCTTTCTGCAACAAATCCCGGTCGCCCGGAGGCCGGTCGTCCGGCTGATGGGTGACGATCGAAAAGATGGACCCGAGCGGCATGTTGACGTCGGTATTCGAGGAGCCGTCGAGGGGATCGAACAGGACCATGTAGGGCGCTTGTCGTCCCGGCTTCGATACGATCACCGGCTTTTCCATTTCCTCCGACGCCAGAGCGCACACGACGTCGCTCCGTTGGAAGACCTGCACGCAGGTTTCGTTGGCGATTTGATCCAGCTTTTTGACCGCTTCGTCTTGCACGTTCGTGTCTCCGCTCGTGCCGAGCACGTCGAGAAGACCGGCCAGACGAAGGTCGCGGGACAGGAGCTTGCCGACCAGTCCTACGTGCGACAAGAGGGTCGTGAAGGGGGGGCCCCCTCCAGGGACGGCGGTGTGGCTCCGATTAAAATATTGTTCAAGCGTCAGCGAATGAAGCGCCATGAATGCGCGGGACCCGTCCCGCAACCCCTAATATGAATGATGATGAACGATAATAACGAACGATTATAGCCTGTCTGCGACGGGACGGGCAACGAAACATGTCGCCTGTTTAGGGATGAGAATCCCCGCCGGGGAGCCCGCTCACCAGATCAGCCACAATGGAGCCGATGATCACTCGAGCCTTCATTCTGAGCGGGATCCGCCGGCCGTCGTTGGTCAGCCACACGCGGATGTTGCCCTGGTTCAAGAAGATCCCTTGAAACGGCATGATCACCAACAAACGGACCGCCTCCGCTTTTCCCCAGGTGCCTTTGATCGTCTCCAGCCCCTCCACCCGGACTTCCAGCTTATAATTTTTCTTGTCGTGGTGAACGCTGAGTGATTCCGTCGTCCCGGGAACGAACTGCGGAAGACTCCGCACGTAGTAGAGACAGGAGATCGCGTCGAATGTGCCCGGAGGAATGGGCAGCGTCTCCTCTACACCGTCTTTGACCGCGGTCACGCTCCCTTGATCATGATGAAAGGTGTAGTCGAAATCATTCTTGCGCTTGCCCTCCCGACGATGAAAGATCATGTGCTCAGAGAGAAACGTGTCGGGATTCACCCATGATTCCACTCGGTTATCCACCGGATAGAACCTGGTGATTTTGGGGCTCGACTGCGCCGTCATCACGAGCTTGAGCGAGGCCTGCGCGTTGCTGTTGCCTTCCGCGACTTCGAGCACGGCAGTCCCTGCGAGAATGTTGAGCCACGTCAGTTCATAGGTCAGTCGCTCGCCGACCTGCACGGCGGGAAGGAGCGGGCGGGTCTCCGCCCAGGTCAGGACCGTGGATCCCAGAAATGAGGCGAGGAGAAGGGCCGCGAGCAGCCACGGCCGTGGACACATTGAACCTGCTCGCGAAAGGAGAGACGGGACCAATGAGCTACTGTCCCAATGAGGTCTTCGCGTCGGCCAACTCATGCTCGACCGTGGTCCGGATCACGTCGAGCCGGGCCGGCGAGGTGGCCTCGAAGCGCAACACCAGCGCCGGTTGCGTGTTGGACGCGCGGATCAACCCCCATCCGTCGTCGAAAATCGCGCGCACCCCATCGATGGTGACCAGGTCGCGAAGCGGCAGGCGGTGCTGTCCGATCTCGTGCCGCGTCTTGAGATAGCCGGCAAAACGCTCGTGGACTCGTTTGACGACGTCGAACTTGACCGCATCCGGCATATCGACGCGGATTTCGGGGGTCACCGACGTTTGCGGAAGATCCGCCACGAGCGAGGAGAGCGGCCGCGGGCTCTTGGACAGAATCTCGATCAGCCGGCAGGAGGCATAGATCGCGTCATCGTAGCCGAAATAGCGATCGGCAAAAAACATGTGTCCCGACATCTCGCCGGCCAGTACGGCTTTTTCGCTTTTCATCTTGGACTTGATCAGCGAATGGCCGGTTTTCCACATGACCGGGCGACCGCCCTGCTTGGCGATATCGTCGTACAGACACTGGGAAGCCTTGACCTCCGAGATGATGGTGCTGCCCGGCTTCGCGGCGAGGATGTCGCGCGCATAGACCACGAGCAGACGATCGCCCCACAATACCTGCCCCTGTTCGTCGATGGCTCCGATTCGGTCGGCATCGCCGTCGTAACCGATTCCCACGTCCGCTTGATGTTGCTTGACCGCCGCCATCAAGTCCTGGAGATTCTCCAACACGGTCGGATCGGGATGATGATTCGGAAACCGCCCGTCCAGATCGCAGTAGAGTCCCGTCACGCGGCAGCCCAGCAGCTCCAACGCCTGTTTGGCCACCAGCGCCGCCACGCCGTTTCCGCAGTCGATGACGACATGGAGCCGCTTGCCGTTCACGTCCGGAAAGCTGCGTTTGATATAGGCGAGATAGTCGGGAATGATTGGGTGTTCGGACAATCGGCCCTGCCCGGACACGAACCGGCCGGCCTCCAAGATGCGTCGCAGATCCTGAATCGCCTCTCCATGAATGGCCTCCTTACCGACGCAGATCTTGAACCCGTTGTATTCGGCGGCGTTATGGCTGCCGGTGATCATGATGCCGCCCTCGATCGGCAGCGTAAACAGCGAGAAATAGACCAGCGGAGACGGACAGATGCCGACGTCCACGACGTTCATGCCGCCGGCGAGCAGCCCCCGCACCAAAGCCTGGAAAAGTCCGGGAGAGCTCAGCCGGCCGTCACGGCCGACGGAGATGGTCTTCACGCCCCGGTCATTGACGTAGGTGGCATAGGCCCGGCCCACCTGTTCGGCGATCGGTTCCGTCAGTTCTTTCCCGACGATGCCCCGAAGATCATATTCTCGAAAAAGACCCATGATATCTCCTGCTGCGGATCAGCCGTGCGCGGTCCGTCCGTACTCGTCCTTGAATCGGACGATGTCGTCCTCGCCCAAATACGGCCCGTTCTGAACTTCGATGATGTGCAACGTCTCCTGGCCGAAATTTTCCAAACGATGGCGCGTCTCGACCGGGATGGCGGTGCTCTGGCCGACCTGCAGATCGAAGACGTCGTCGCCACGCGTCACCCGTGCCGTGCCGGCGATGACGACCCAGTGTTCGCTCCTTCGGTGATGCATTTGCAGCGACAGTCTCCCGCCCGGCTTCACCGTCACCCGCTTTACCTTATACCCGTCGCCTTCTTCCAAGATGGTATAGGATCCCCAGGGCCGATGGACGGTGACGTGCTCGAGGTGCTCGGGAGCTCCCTGCTGCTTGAGAATGTCCACGACCTTCTTCACGTCCTGCGCCCGGTCCTTCGGACAAACCAACGTGGCATCGGGGGTATCGACCACGACCATGTCCGTCAAGCCGATCGTCGCCACGACACGCCGGTCTCCGTAGACGACGGATCTGCGGCTGCCGAGATCGACGACCCGCCCTCCCACGATATTGCCCGCCTTGTCCTTTGGAGCGACTTCGTCGAGGCTGCCCCAGCTCCCGACGTCCGACCACTCGAACGCGACCGGGACGACGGCCGATTTCGTGGATCGCTCCATGACCCCGGTATCGACGGACACGGGAGCCAACTTCTTGTATTCCTCGTCGATCGCTCCCCTCATCCCTCCCGCCTGCATCAATTCCCGGATCCGTTCGATCCCCTTGAACAGCGCCGGTTGATGATGCCGGATTTCCTCGAGAATCGTCGCGGCCCGCCAGACGAACATCCCGCTGTTCCAGTAGTAATCCTTCGCCTTCACGTACTGCGCGGCTTTGACGGCATTGGGCTTTTCCACGAAGCGGCTCACCGGATGGCCTTTGAGTTTGCCCTGTTTGCCGACCGTGATCCGTTTGTTCGGCTTGATATAACCGTAGCCGGTTTCGGGTCTGATCGGCTTGATCCCGAAGGTGACGAGATAGCCCTGGCCCGCCAGCTCAGCCGCAAGCTTCACCGCGGCGTCAAACTCCTTCTGTCCCTTGACGATGTGATCCGCAGGCACGACCAGCATCACCGCATCCGGGTCGCGGCGCACCAATTCCAGCGCGGCCAGCGCAATGGCGGGCGCCGTGTTCCTGCCTTCCGGCTCGAGCACGAAGTTGTCCTTGATCTCGTCCTTCCATTCCACGAGTTGGATACGGATCGATTCCGCTTGGGCGGGATTGGTCGAGATCAGGACCTGTTGCGCCGGCGCCCCGTGAACGACCCGCCTCATCGTCTGCTGGATCAGAGTCTCGTCGCCGATGATGCGCAACAGCTGTTTCGGAAACAGGTGCCGGCTCAACGGCCAGAATCTGGTGCCACTGCCCCCCGCCATGATGACGGGATATACCGCCGCTCGATTCTTCATTCGACTATCCCTCCACGAATCCGCTACGCGCATCAAGAATCAGATCGATGACTTCCCGAACGGCCCCCTCGCCACCCTTTTTACGGCAGACATAGTCCACCGCCGCGATCACCGGCCGGACTCCGTCAAGCGGAGTAGCCGAAAATCCTGCCGCCTTGAGAGTGGCGAGGTCGTTGATGTCGTCACCGATGTATGCCACCTGCTCCATCGTCAACCCGTGTCTGGCCGCCATCTCCCGAACCAACACCAGCTTGTCCATCACGCCCTGGTGCACTTCGGGAATCGCCAGCTTCTCGGCGCGTCTGGCGACCAGCTTGGTGCGCTCTTGGGTGACGATTGCGGTCACCAATCCCGCGCGCTGGAGCAGCTTGATGCCCATTCCGTCGCGCGTGTTGAATTTCTTCCACTCGTCTCCGGATTCGGCGTAGTACATGCCCCCGTCGGTCAGCACCCCGTCGACGTCGGTGGCGAACAGCCGAATCCCCTTGAGCTTGCCTGCGAGCCGCTTGCCGGCCGCCTTCTTCCCGCCGTGCGCGGCGGCTCGAGACGTAGCCATTGTCAAAGTAGTCCTTCCGGGTCGCTCACGTCGTCATCATACCGACTCGACGCGGCCCTGCAAACAAAAAACCATCGGCGCGACTCATACAGGTGCGGCCCCCGACGACGGTATCGTCGACGCGGATGAACGGATCTGTCTTGTGAAACGATCGAGCGCGTCGCGCCAGTCCGGCAGCGGCGCCCGCACCAGCCCCAGACGGCCGTACGCCAAGACGCTGTATGGAGGTCGTGTCGCCGGACGCTGGGATTGGGTGGTCGGGATCGGACGGACGACGGTGGCGCTGCCGATCAGCCTTACGATCGTGTCGGCGAATTCGTACCAGGTGCTGCTTCCGCTGTTCGTCACATGACAGATCCCCGTAAGCCGGCTTGGAATGAGATCGACCAGCGCCCGAGCCAGATCGTCGGCGAAGGTCGGACAGCCCCGCTGGTCCGCCACGACCTCCAGCACCGGCCGTTCACCGGCGAGTTGCATGATCGTTTTGACGAAATTCTTCCCGCCGTGTCCATAGAGCCATGCCGTGCGGACGACGAGGCAGTCCTCGCAATGTTCGGCGGCCGCCGCCTCCCCGTCCCGCTTCGATCGGCCGTACATGTTGAGGGGATTGGTGGGATCTTCTTCCGTGTAAGGCGTATCTTTCGCGCCGTCGAACACGTAGTCGGTCGAAATATAGATCAGCCTGCCGCCGACACGCTGGGCTGCGCGGGCCACGGCAGCGGTCCCCTCGACGTTGACCGCCCGGGCTCGATCCGGCTCCCGCTCCGCTCCATCGACGTTGGTATAGGCGGCGGCATGCACGACGACATGAGGCCTGGCTTGGACGATCTGCTCCTCGCACGACGCGGCGGTCAGATCGAACTCCGGCAAGTCCTTGAGGATCAGCGTCTCGGGGGGCAAGACCGACCGCAGCGCGCAGCCGAGCTGTCCCTGGGCGCCGGTGATGAGAATTCTCGTCTCAGGCATGAAGGGCTGAGTCCATTTCCATCCTAACCGGCTTCGTTCAGCCGCGTCCGATACTGCTCTTCATAGTAACGGCGGAACTCGCCGGACTTGATGGGACGCCACCAGGATTCATGCGTCCGGTACCATTCGACCGTGGCATTCAGACCGCCCTCGAACGACACCGACGGCCGCCATCCGAGCGCGTGAAGCTTGGTGCAATCCACCGCATAGCGCCGATCATGTCCCGGACGGTCCCGGACGAACCGGATAAGTTGTGCCGGTTTGCCCAGGCAAGCCAGCAACCGCTCCGCGACGACGAGATTTTCCCGCTCATTGCCGCCGCCGATATTATAGACCTGTCCCGGTTCGCCCCGGAGCAGGACGTGGTCGATCGCCGCACAATGATCCTCGACTGCCAGCCAATCCCTACACTGGCGCCCGTCCCCATACAGGGGAAGCGCTTGGTCGTCGATCGCGTTGGTGACGAATAGGGGAATGAATTTCTCTGGATACTGATTGGGGCCATACGTGTTGCTTCCGCGTGTGACCATCACCGGAAAGCCGAACGTCGTCCAATAGCTCAACACCAGGAGTTCCCCGCCGGCCTTGCTGGCCGAATAGGGACTGCGCGGAACGAGCGGCGCCTCTTCCGTCGAACTTCCGGTCTCAACGCTGCCGTAGACTTCGTCGGTGCTGACCTGCAGGAACCGGGAGACGCCGGCTCGCCTGGATTCCTCGAGCAGTACGCCGGTTCCAACGACGTCCGTCCGTGCAAAGGTTCCCGGATCCATGATCGACCGATCGACGTGGGTCTCGGCGGCGGCGTTGACGACGGCTTCGATTCGATGCTCCCGCAACACTCGCTCCACCAGCGGCTGATCGCCGATGTCCCCATGCACGAATCGATACCGCCGATCTCCCTCCAGATCCCGCAGGTTGGCAGGATTGCCTGAATATTTCAGCGCGTCCAAGTTGACGACTTCGTGACCGCCTCCCGTGACCAGGCGACGGACCAGATGCGATCCGATGAAGCCGGCGCCTCCGGTGACCAGAATTTTCATGCAACCACGAGAGCCGCTCGTTGATCCGGCAACGGATTCATGCCTCGATCCGTTCCATTTTATTCGCGCCTGTCCGGCTGACCAGTTGATGGGCCTGGTGAAGCGATTCGATCGTACCGGCATCCGTCCACCAGCCTTCGAGCACGTCCCAGGTCAGAGTCCCCGTCCGGATGTAGGCGTTGTTCACGTCCGTAATCTCCAATTCGCCGCGCCCCGACGGCTTCAGCGTCTTGATGATGTCGAACACCCCGGCGTCATAGAAATAAATACCCGTGACGGCGTAGGGCGACGAAGGACTGACCGGTTTCTCCTCGATCCTGAGGACACGCCTGCCCTCCAACACCGGCACGCCGAATCGTTGAGGGTCTTTCACTTCCTTCAGCAAGATCTTGGCGCCTTTCCGCTGCTCACGAAACGCCCGCGCCGCCGCGGCGATGTTCCCTTCGATGATGTTGTCGCCGAGAATCACGCACACCTCTTCCCCGTCGGCAAAATGTTCCGCCAGCCGAAGCGCATCGGCGATCCCGCCCTCGCCTTCCTGATACGTGTAGTTCAACCGTTTGAGGCCGAACTCCTTGCCGTTGCCCAACAACTTCAAAAAATCACCCGCGCTGTTGCCTCCGGTCACGAGCATGATCTCATCGATACCGGCATTCGCAAGCGTCTGAATGGGATAGTAGATCATCGGCCGGTTGAATACCGGCAGCAGATGCTTGTTCGTCACTTTGGTCAGCGGCAACAATCTCGTCCCCAATCCTCCCGCGAGCACCACGCCTCTCATGATCCCTCCCTCATCCGACAACTCGCCGACATTCCGCGCGAAGAATCCTGCCCATTTATCGGCTCTCGCCGGCGGCATGCCGGACGGCTCGGCTGCTTTTGCGTTGATCGACGCCGGCTGAACGGGCTTACGGAATGGGCTGGGGCTTCGGCGGAACGAGCGGCCTGTAAGTCGGGACGGCTTCCTGCAGCGCCCTGACCACCGTGTCGTCGTCGCCATGGGCGACCGCCGCTTCCAACCGTGCGACCATCCGATCGATTTCACTCTCCGCGCATGCGCGATCATTGACGGCTCGCCGGATCTTGACATGGGCGGTCGGTTCGACCCGCTCTCCGTCTTCGAACAACTCCTCATACAGTTTCTCGCCGGGCCGAAGCCCGACGTAGGTGATACGGATATCTTCCTCCGGCACGAACCCGGACAGCACGATCATGTTTCTCGCGAGATCGACGACTTTGATTTGATCGCCCATGTCCAGTACGAACACGTCCCCGCCCTGACCGAGTACGCTGGCTTGCAGGACCAGCTGCACGGCCTCCGGAATCGTCATGAAGAACCGGGTGATGTCCGGATGCGTGACGGTCACCGGTCCGCCCATGCGGATCTGTTCGGTGAACAAGGGCACCACGCTGCCGTTGCTCCCGAGGACGTTTCCGAACCGAACGACGGTGAACTTGGCCGTCCCCCTGAGGTTCAGCCGCTGGATCAGATCTTCCGCCACCCGTTTGGACGCCCCCATCACGCTCGTCGGATTCACGGCCTTGTCCGTCGAGATCAGCACGAAGCGCTCGACGCCCGCTTGCAAGGAAGCTTCCGCCACGGTCCTGGTCCCCAAGACATTGTTGCGGACGGCCTCCCTGGGATTCATTTCCATCAGGGGGACATGCTTGTGCGCCGCCGCATGAAACACCAGCTCGGGTCGGGTCTGTCCCATGACGTCCGCCACCCGTTCCGGCAAGGCGACGTCGCCCACGGCGGAGATGATCTTGACCCGGGGAAACCGCGCCCGGAGTTCGAGATCCAGCGCGTGCAGGCTGTTCTCGTACCGTTCGAACAGCACCAGCGACGACGGTCGATAATGCGCGATTTGCCGGCACAACTCGGATCCGATCGAACCGCCTGCTCCGGTGACCAGCACCCGCCTTCCTTCCAGGAGCGGATGCAATTCCTCCCGATCGGTCTGCACCGGCTCTCGCTGCAGCAAATCTTCCAGGCTCATCGGACGGACCTGCCTGAAGGCGGCCGGATCCGCCAGCAACTGCTTGACGCTCGGCAGAATCTTGATGGGAACCTTGCAGCCCTCGGCCGCAGCGAGGATCTTCTGCTTCACGGCATTCGACGCGGAGGGGATCGCTACGATGATTTCATGGACCACCAACCGTCTGGATACTTCGGGAATGTCCTGGATCCGGCCGGCCACCGAAATGCCGTGAATTTTCATCCGCTGTTTCACCGGATCGTCGTCGATCAATCCCACCGGGCGATAGTGGTAGCGGCCGTCGCTCAACATGTCCCGCACCAGCAACTCGCTCGCGTTCCCGGCGCCGACGACGAGGACCCGTCGGGTCATCGGGCTCCAGACCTGAATCCATTCCCGGAACCATCGAACCGCCAGGCGGATTCCGGCCAGGTACAACCCGCTCAGCAGCCCCGTGAGAATGATGACCGAGCGCGGGTACTCCACCAACCCGAACAGACCGTGCAGCACCGCGTACGAGGCAGCCACGCCGGCGACCGACGCCCAGAAGATGCGTCCCAGGTCGTGCAATCCCACGTACCGCCACAAACCGTGCTGAATACCGAACAAGAACAACCCCAGCCAATACACCGCCACGATGACCGGCAAGCCGCGAAGCAGCAGCGCGCTGTAAAAGGGGGAAATCTCCCCGTCGAAACGGAGCGCGAAGGCCGTCACGTTGGCCGCGACCACGAGGCCCGCCTGGCTCAGAACGACGATCACCGACCGGTAGCGGAGCAGGGCGTCGCCGTAGCGGCCGAGCAAGTGCTGAAAGATTCTCACGATGGTCAAACGCATAGACGTCAGCTCGAAACGGTTTCGTTTCCCTGGCTCTCCGGCGAAGGCAGCCAGAGCACGCTCATCCCCACCAATACCCAGAACAGGACGGCCAACGCTCCGACCAGCATTTGATCAAATTGCAGGCGAACAAACAATCCGCCCATGCTCCCGACGGTTCCCGCCAATACCGACCTCGAGAGTCCGTCCGCCGCGGCTCGATAGGCTTGTGCCGTCGTCCGCACCAGTGTGACGTAGAATCCGAGAAACAGGGCCATCCCCGCGATGCCCACGTGAAGAGCCAGATACAAGAGAATGTTATGGGCGCCTTGCGCCTTCACGGCCGCATGACCGGGAGCGACGGTCTCCGCATCATCGCCGTACAGCATCGCATAGGTCTGCCCGCCGTACCCCACGCCGACGAGCCAATGTTCGCCGATCTCCGACAGGGTGAACTTCCAGATGTCGAAGCGGTGGACGATGGAGGCCAGCCCGGTCTTGACCGGGATGGAAGTCTGGACCGCCGGTTGTTCTGCAACCGGAACCGGCGACTTGAGCCAAACCGCCAGGAGCACGACGAGCACCAGTCCAAGCGTGACCACTCCGGCCGTCCATTTGGCCAAGCTCGTACGTACAAGCCAGGCCATGACGACGAGCTCGGCCGCGAACGCGATCAGTCCGGCTCTGGATTGGGTGCTCAACAGACAGGCAGCGGCCAGCACCGACAGCGCCGCCCCCACGCCTGTCATGATAGGGGAATGATCGCCATAGGCGGCAGCCAGTGCGTACGGCAGGGTCATGACAAGAAACGTCGTCAGCCAAACCTCGGCCGGAAACGAGGAGATGATCGCCTGCGGATCGGCGACGTTGAACTGCGTCAGGCCGTATGCCGACACCAGGAACAATGACGTACCCAGGACGAGGAGCAGCACCGTTCTGCTTCCCAGATCCGTCAAGAACCACACCACGGCATAGAGTGTGGTCACGCCCTGGAGCAATTTCCCATATTCCTTGAAACTATACGAAGGGAAGGCCGCAAACGGGATCGTGAGCCCTACCCACAGGACGAACGCAAGGAGCCATACATCGTAGGGCGTCTTCCGGTAGAACAATCGCCTCCTCACCACGCACCAGATAACCAGCAAACCGAGCAGCACGATAAATGCGTGCCGCTCCACGAACAGCAACCGTTTGAAGGGCAAGGTCGCCACATAGACCAATAGCAGGAGTCGGATCGTCGCGTCGAAATACCAGGACAACGTGGCGAGCCATGGCGGCAACGAATTGCGACGTTCTTCTGTCACGTCATCTGCTCCCGAGATCCGCCCGCGATTCACGTCGGTGAACCGCCAAGGCCAGACCGGCAAAGACCGCCATCCATACGAACAGGATCACCATCCGCCATCGGTCGGTGGCGCCCCGATAGACAATCGCCAACCCTCCGCACCAGAGCATGAGGCCGTACTCCACAAGCACCGATCGCCGATGGCTCCAACCTGACAGAACCAGGCGTTGATAATAATGTTCGCGATGTCCCTCCCAGATTCGCGCGCCACGCCAGGCGCGGCGCACCACCGTCACCGTCGCGTCCAAGATGAACGGAGAAAAAATCAGGAGCGGCACCCAGATGTCGAAGAGCCGGTCCCGCACGCCAAGCAGCATGAGCGCGCCAGCCGTAAAACCTAATGGAATACTTCCGACATCTCCCATAAATATACGTGCCGGCGGAAAATTATGAATGAGAAACCCCGCTGCGCTTGCGGCCACCAGCGACGTGATCAGCAACATGAACGGATGCCCGGATCTCCAGCCAAAGAAGGCAAGAAATCCGAATCCGATGGCGGTCATGCCTCCCGCAAACCCATCCATGCCGTCCATGAAGTTGTAAAGGTTGGTCATCCAGACGAGAAACAGGACGCTCACCGGCGCGGCGAACCAGCCCAGTGCGACCGGCCCGACACCGGGAATCGGTACGGACGACACTCTGAGCCCCACGCCCCAGACGACGATCGCCGCCGCGGCCGCCTGCGCCCCGAAGCGAACCCACACCGGCAACCCGCCGCGATCGTCCAGAAATGACACGACGGTCACAAGGGCGATTGATCCGACGATCCAGAGACTGGCGGACGCAAATCCTTTCGGAAGAAATCCCTTCGATTGCGGCACCAGGGCGTACCCGATCGCGGCCAAGCCCAGCCCGATCAGAATGCTGACCAGGAGGGCGATACCTCCGGAACGGGGTGTCGGCGCGCTGTGCAAGGACCGTTCGTTGGGATGATCCAGCGAGCGAAGAAATGAGGCTTCGCGAGCCAAACGGCCGGTAATCCACCAGGCCAGCGTGCCCACGACCGCGAAAACCAAAAGCCCCATCATGGCCGTGACTGTCGATAGTGCGCAATGAGGTCCGGCACCGCCGCGTCGAACCTGTCGAACGGCCGGTATCCGGCCTCCCGCATCAACGCTTCGGAACTATACCAGGCCTGCCCGATGAGTTTCACAAGGGTCGCGGACGTCAGCGGCAAAGGCCGTCTGACACAGAGTTGGAGCAGATCACCACAGAGGCCGGTGACAGTCAGGATCGGGAGCGGAACGCGCCAAGACGGAGGCGGAAGGCCGAGTCCGCTCCGCAGCAGATCGTAAATGTCCGTCACGGAGTAAGGGACTTCGTCCGTGACGACGTAGCAAGGCCGCGCCACGGCTTTGGGTTGCAGCAGTGCGCGGACGGCGAGCACGAAATTCTTTACGCTGAGCAGGCTGCGGAGCGCCCGTACCCGGGGGAGCGGAGGAAAGCGGCCGCGATCGATCGCATCGATCATGCGATAGAGATTCCCCTTGGCGGTCCGACCATAGACGAGGGGCAGGCGCAACGAGACCGTGGCAAAGCGTCCCGGCACGGCGGAGGCCGCTACCGCCTGTTCGGCTTCCCATTTGGACCGCGCATACGGGGTTTGCGGATCGGGAGGGGTCCGCTCATCGGCGCAGCCGGCGGTCGTTTCGCCGAAGACTTTCACCGAACTTGCGAAGAGAAACCGGGAGACGCCGCCCGCGACGGCCGCGTCCAGCAAATGCCTGGTACCATCGACGTTGATCGACCGGTAGTCTGCTTCCCTCAGGGACTTGTCATCCGCCGCATGAACCAAGCCGGCCAGATGCACGACGGCATCGCAGCCGCGTGCCGCTTCTCCGGCGCAACGCGGATCGCGAATGTCACCGACGATGGTATCGACGCCGGGAACATCCTGCGGGAGCGCCGGCTGCCGGATGAGCGCCCGGACGCGATGGCCGGACCGTACCAGGTCCTCTGTGAGCGCGTGTCCGAGAAAGCCTCCCGCCCCCGTCACGAGCACTCTCGTCATGACACTCCCGGCGGCTTTCCGGCCAATAACTCCCGATACAGCCGGATCACCTGCTCCGTGACTGTCTCGACCGAGAACGACCGCACGACCAATTCGCGGGCTGCGACTCCCATCTCGGTCCGCAGCGCAGGATCGTCGAGCAGCGAATGAATCGCCGCAGCGAGCGCCGCGGAGTCTTTGGGGGGTACGAGCAGGCCCGTCACTCCGTGCACGAGAATCTCGCGACAACCGGGAACGTCGGTCGCCACCATGGGCTTGCCGCAAGCCGCAGCCTCCAGAAGACTCTTCGGAAGGCCCTCCCTGTAGGAGGGCAACACCGCGATCGTCGCCAGCGCCAGGGTGGCCGGCATGTCCTCCCGATGTCCCCACCACTCGACCAGACCTTCCTCTGCCCAGCTTCGAACCGTTTCTTCGAGAATGGCGGCGGGATTGTGTTCGTCGCAGCGGCCGACCAACACGAAGCGCGCCGACACGCCGTTGGACTTGAGGCGGCGAACGGCTTCGATGAACTCTCCGATGCCCTTGTCCCAAAGCATCCGTGACGCCAGCATGACGATCGGTCCCTCACCGGACGGCGGGCGAAGGGTGAACGTCGAGACGTCCACCCCCGATCCCGGAATGATCCGGCTCTGTTCCCGCGTCACCACCCGTTCCTTGATGAGGAGATCGCGATCGTCGTGATTCTGAAAGATCACGGTCGAGCGGACGGATGTCAGCACCGCACGCAACACGCGTCCCAACGTCTTGTTCAAGAATCGGCCCTGCCTGTCCTCGTCCGTGAACAGATAGCCCAACCCGGCGAAGGCGTTCACGACGGTCGGCACCGAGGCGAGCCGCGCGGCGATCGACCCATACAGAATCGGCTTCAGTCCCACATGATGGACGACGGCAGGCCGCTCACGCTTGTAGAGTCTCGTCAGCTCCGCGAGGGCCAGGAGCTCGGCCAGGGGATTTTTGCTGCGCCGGGACAATCGGATGGGAAACAGCCGGACCCCTTCCTTCAGAATCCGCGTCTCGTGGTCGGTCACGCGGGTCGCCAGGGCGACGTCGAACCCGGACGCGACCGCCGCGCGGGCGAGGTCCAGCCGATGAGACCAGAAATACCAGTCCTCAGTGATGAGATACAGCAGCCGCGGACGAGCGTTCATGTGCACTGAGCCACGCTTGGAACATCAGCACGTTCCAGAGCTGATATTGCCAGTTGCGCCGTCCCGAAAGATGCTCGGCCCATCGTTCGCGAATCGGCCCCGGATGGAGGAAGCCTTCGCGCCTGATCCGGGCCTCGCTCAACAGATCCTCCGCCCAGGCCCGCAAGGGGCCGCGCAGCCACTGGTCGATTGGAATCCCGAATCCCGTCTTCGGCCGGTCGATCAGAACCCGTGGCACGTACCGATACAGCACATGGCGAAGCAGCCATTTCCCCTCTCCTTCCCGCTTGATCTTCATGGAGAGCGGCAGACGCCATGCGAATTCGATCACCCGATGGTCGAGCAGCGGCACGCGGGCTTCGAGGCCGTTGCCCATGCTCGCCCGATCCACTTTCGTGAGGATGTCGTCCGGCAGATAGGTCATCAGATCGAGGTACATCATCTGCCCGGTAAAATCCGGCAATTCCGCGCGCCGACGGCCGTCCGACAGCAGCGTAAGAGGTTCCCGTCCTCCGATCACGAGTT
The DNA here is from genome assembly GCF_900169565.1 of Nitrospira japonica. Lineage (NCBI taxonomy): Bacteria > Pseudomonadati > Nitrospirota > Nitrospiria > Nitrospirales > Nitrospiraceae > Nitrospira > Nitrospira japonica. The sequence goes on from NZ_LT828648.1 coordinate 4,036,913, forward strand.
CCGCCGGACGCTTCCATTGCGACACCATGTTCAGATACATGCCTGCCGGCGAATCGAAGCGCAGCATGTCCGCCAGTTTGTGAATCTTGTCTCCGGGCGTATGGGGCCAACCTTTCCACGGCATCATGGCCATGGCGATCTGCACCGTGCGATCCCACCCTTCCGCCGGCAGAGCAGTCATCAGCCGTGCGACGACATGACGAAGGGATTCGGGCATCCACTGAAACCGGTTCCAGATCCGCCTCCACCAAAAATAGCGGTTATATCCGGCGAAGAGTTCATCGCCGCCGTCCCCCGACAGACTCACCGTCACGGAGCGGCGGGCCAACTCCGACAGCAGGAAGGTGGGAATCTGCGAAGGATCGCCGAACGGCTCATCGTAGAGATGCGGCAACCGCGGGATCACCGCCATCGCCTGCTCGGATGAGATGTAGAGCTCGGTGTGGTCCGTCCCGAGCGCCTGGGCCACCCGTTTCGCGTGCGTGGCCTCATTATAGCGGGGGTCATCAAACCCGATGGTAAACGTACGGATCGGTTTCCTGCTTTGCTTCTGCATCAATGCGGAGACGAGCGACGAGTCCACGCCGCCAGAAAGAAAGGCCCCGAGCGGCACGTCCGAAATCATCCGCAAGCCGACGGCGTTCGTCAGCAGCTCGTCGAATTGATCGAGCGCCTCTTCGTCGGTTCCTTCAAACGGCCTCATGACTCCGGCCTCGGCGACGCACCGCGCGGACCAATAGCGAATCGGACGCCAGTCCGCCGCGGTTTCGTCCGGGTCCGGGCTGAACCCCCTTTGAGACGAAGTGCGCCCAGCCGGAACGGTCAGCAGACATCCGGGAGGCAGCTTGTAGATGGATCGATAGATGGAGAACGGCGTCGGCACATAGCTCAGGCGCATGAACGAGACGAGAGCGTCGCGGTTGATGTCGCCGCTGAATCCCGGTACCTGCTCGAATGCCTTCAGTTCAGAGCCGAAGGCAAACAGCGATCCCACCCAGCCATAGTACAGAGGTTTGATTCCGACCCGATCCCGCCCCAGATGCAGTTCGCGCCGCTCGAGATCCCACAAGGCGAAGGCGAACATTCCGACGAACCGTCCGACAGCGTTCTCGACGCCCCAGGTTTCGATCGCCGCCAGCATCACTTCCGTGTCCGAGTGTCCTCTGAAGGCTGCGCCGAGCCGCTCCAGCTCGGCTCTCAATTCCGTGAAGTTGTAGATCTCGCCGTTGTAGGACAGGAGATACCGTCCACCGGCCGATCGCATCGGCTGATGGCCTTCCGACGACAGATCCAGAATGGAGAGCCGCGCGTGTCCGAGCGCGACGCCTACTTCAGGATCGACCCAATTTCCGGCATCGTCGGGCCCTCGATACCGTATGGACCGCACCATCAACCCGATCACGAGCCGGAGATCCAGATCTTTGCCTCCCAGCAGTCCCGCTATTCCACACATGGCCAGGCTCTCGATACTCCTCGGCTAATCCGTCAGCACGTCAGCTGCGGAATCATCCCCGATCGACAGATCAGGCGATCGAGTGCGCCGGCCATCTCGGCATGTCCCGCTTCGTTCGTGTGGGGATCCCGAGGCCAGAGGTAGAATCGGCCGGGATCATTCGTCTGCTCGAATATCGGCGTCATGTCGACGAACGGAATGCGGAGGCGCCGGCAGGCATCGAGCAGGATGTGATTGATCTGTTGCACGTCCGGATGGTGCAGCTGCGACACGTCCGGTATCAACATGAGCACGAGTGCAGCCTGCGCGGCATCGGCACGCTCCTTCACTCTGGCGAGATGGCGGCCCAGCAGATCGATATACTGTCGCCGCTCTTCCGTGTCGCCCGTACTCATCAAGTAGTTGGAGCGTTTGGACCATTCTTCCCGGCGAACATCCAGGTCGTGCAGGTACCCCACCCTCGCCGGTCTGTTTTTCTCCCGCACGAGGTGGCTGAGCGACTTCATGAAATTGAACAGGCGGGAACGGTGGAGGACGCCCCCTTTGTATTGCAGGCCTTGCTGATACTGAAGATCAGGCGGCAGCCGATCCTGGAGCGGTCCGTTCAGGTCGTCGACGAAATAGGCCAGCACGATCAGATTGGGAGCCAGCTGCGGCTCCATCGACGTGAGATAGATATAATATTGATTGAGTCCCCATCCCGGGACCCCGGTATTGATCGTCTCGATTTGCCGTCCCGTGCGATCCGCAAGCAGCCGTTCAAGCCGTCGAAGAAACGTCCGGTCTTCAGGGACGCCCCACCCGAACAGGAAGGAATCGCCAAGCCCCAGGATCCGCACCGTGTCCGCCGGCTTACGCGGCGCGTGTTCTCCGTCGCGGAACCCCTGTTCATTGATCCGTATCGGTACGTTGAGCGGACCGAATCCCTCGAACCCCGGCACCAGTTCGTGACCGAACTTGTCGGAAGGCCGATACCAGGCGGCATAGTCGATATGGGCTTTGGAGAGCGGATGATCCGAAACCCGCAGCATCGCCTCCGCCGCGACCCCGGCTCCCACGAGCGAGCCGCAGACGAGGGCCGCTTCACGCCACTTGCCCGCCGATGCCAAGGCCGTCAGGCCCGTCACCAACAGTCCGATAACCGGAAACTCCATGGTGGTTGAATGAAGTCGAAGCCCTCCGATATCGAGCGATACTCCGGAGCCGAACACCACAAGAGTCAAGTCGACGGCGCACAGCAAGAATGCCGTCATCAGCACGGCCCTGAGCAGCCTCAACAGAACTTGCATGCGTATTGATCCCGGTGCTGCACTTCCGCTCCAGAAGTCTCCTCGGCCCGATGACTTAACGACCGGAAGCGCGGGCGCTGAGACGATCGGGATGTCTGCGGTCAAAGGAGGCGACAACCTGGTGCAGGAACATGTCAGTTTGAGCGGCGCGGGCGTCCCATGAATGCTCTCGACGAATCAGGTCAAGCCCTCGACGTCCCATCTCTGCGGCTGCGGCGGGACTTCTTGCGAGATCTGACACGGCTTGCGCCAGCGCCTTTCCGTCGTCGGCGGGAAATACCAGCCCGCAGTGATTCGATCGGACCAGTTCCGCCTGATAAGGAAAGTCGCTGACGATCGCCGGGATGCCGCAAGCCAGTGTTTCGAACAACTTCAGCGGAGCAAGACCCGTCATGGACCGACCGCCGGGATTTGATATCGGGACAAGTCCGGCCAGCGCGCCGGCGACGACGGATCCGACCTCCGCATAGGGTCGTCGTCCCAGCAACACCAGTTTCTTATTGTCCCGCGCCGCCTGCTCCAACGTACTCGTCCCGCTCCCGTCGCCGACGATCACGAGAGAGACGTCTGCAGGCCAGGAGGCGTCACCCGTCGCCGCAACCAAGGTGGAGATGCCATGCCAGTGGGCCAACCCGCCGAAAAAGACGACATAGCGGCCGGGCAACCCCTCATACCGTTCCCGTTCCGGGCTAAAGAGTCTCGTGTTCGCGCCGTTCGGGATGACAGACAAGGGTTGATGCCCCCCCGATTCCTGTTTTACCCACCCCGCAAGCTGCGGCGTCACCGTAATCAGCCCGGCTGCGTGACGGTACTGCGTTCGCCATAGGCGAGTCACCAGACTCCGCCATCTGGCCGCCGTGGGATACCCGACAAAAATGTCCTCATAGATACCGTTGACTTCGTGAACGACGGGAACCTGAAAGATCCGAGCGGCCCGAGCCGCCAGGGCGGCCATCGGATGCGCTCGAACGTAGATCAACTGATACTGTCGTACGCGAGAGGCCAGCCGAAGTTGAATCAACAGATGTTCCCAGAGCCGGCCTGCAAGAGATGGTCGGATCCAGCGATCGCTGTAAGAGGGAGCGAACAACTCCACCACATGGCCTCTTCTCCTCAGGCCCTCGATAATTTCGACCACGTGTACATAAGACGCTTGTCCTTCGCGAGGAGCCTCCAGCGCCAGATAGGCGATTCTCATCTTCCGGTCCCGCTCATCTTGATATGAGCATCGCTTGGCTTCCCATCCCGATCATCGCTCATGCGCGCATGGCAAACGTTCTCATCCAGATTCCAAAACTGATAAGGCGCCAAATAACGAACGAAAACGACCGCCTTCCCGTAACAATCTTTTCGAACAAGCCGGCCGCATCCGATCCCAGGATGCCGGATGAAAGATCTATCGCGTTGTGCACGGCACGGCGGAACAGATCGGGATCTTCTTCCCTCATCCACACTTCTTCCGGCGTCGCAAATCCGAGCTTGTCCCGGCGCGTGCGCACGCGTTCGGGCAGCGTCGCGCGCAGTCCCTCTCGCATCACTCGTTTCGTCATCCCGTTTCCGATCTTGTATTCATCGGGCAAACCCAGCACGAACTCGACCAGACGGTAGTCGAGAAAGGGAACGCGGGCTTCGATGGAGTGCGCCATGGAATTGCGATCCTCCCAATGAAGGAGCATCGGCAGCGACGTCGCCCCGACCTGTGCCCGGGACATCGCTTGAACCGTGCGCGCTTTGGCAGCTCCCGCCGCGGCAAACGGATCCAGAGGAACCGCTCCGAGCCGTTTCATATCCAACCACGATGCATCCCTTCCCGACTTCCCTGCCCATAACCGCAACCGCTGACGGGCAGCCTCCGGCAGCACGTTGTCCATCACCTGTTTGGCACCCCAGGATATCGGATACCCGTGAATCGTGTTGAGTTCGCGTAATTCCGTTAATAAGGTCGACCACCGCATTTCCCTCAAGAGCCGGCCCAGATAGGGAGAAAAATATGCATGATAGCCCGCGAGTTGCTCATCGGCTCCCTGCCCGTCCAGCATCACTTTCACACGGTGTTCCGCGGCCAGTCCAAACACATGCCATTGAGCATAAATGCTGGTCGAACCGAACGGCTCGTCCTGCGTCCACGTCAAACGGTCCGCCGTCTGAAACAGGTCGACGAGACGGGGATACACAGAATGTCCCTCAGCTCCCGTGTGTCGGACCACTTCGTCGATATACAGTCGTTCGTCGAATCGATCGATTGTTGAACAGGAAGAAAAGGTTTTCTGCCGTACAGCCGCTCCGTTGCCGCGGAGAAGTTCGTTCATCACGCAGACAATCGCCGAAGAATCGAGACCGCCGGACAAACAGGAGCCGACCGGAACATCGGATCGGAGACGGAGCCGAACGGCATCCGTAAAAAGTGAAAGAAACCGCTCCGCCGCGGTCTTCATGTCGCCGTCGAACGGCTGCGGACTCAAGTGGTACCACCGTTTGATCGGCGGGCCGGCCAGTAGTTCCTCTATAGAGCAATGGAGCGATTCACCGCCCCGCAGTTGACGGACTCTCTCGAACAGGGTCTCATCCGTATGGTCCATCAACCCCCAGTTGAGAAAGTCGTACGCGCGCTGGCCGTTGACGGAAGGCGACCACTCCGGCAACACGGTGAACTGCTTGATCTCCGAGGCCATCGCCATCAGTCCCTGCCCCGAACACCACAGATACAGCGGCTTGACGCCGAATCGGTCGCGCGCGGCAAAGACCCGTCCGGCTTCTCGATCCACGAGCACGAACGCGAACATGCCGTTAAAGCGCTGCAGGCACTCCTCTCCCCATGCCCGGTAGGAAGCAAGGATGACCTCGGTGTCGGTATGCGAGACGAAGGAATGTCCCAGAGATTCCAGTTCGGCGCGAAGCTCGAGGTAGTTGTAGATCTCCCCGTTGTGAATGACCCAGAAGCGGCCGTCGGCCGTGCACATCGGTTGATGACCGGCTGCACTCACGTCGAGAATCGACAGCCGCCGGTGGCCCAGCGCCGCGATCACGTCGCGGTGAAATCCGTTCTGCCGGACCGGGGCGTAGGAGACCGCCATCTCGTATACCGCCTGCGGAGTATCGATCCCTCCCGAAGCAGCCGCCTTCATCGTGCCGGCCGAGAACGCCACGACCCCTTCATCATCCGGACCACGATGGCGGACGGCGTCGGTCATGGCACGAACCAGCGGTTCCAACGGAGCGGGGGTTGAGGCAAAGATCGCTGCGATGCCGCACATGTCTATGCAAAGTCCTGACGAACCGTCGCCGTTTCGGCAGCTCGGCCGCCATGAGATTGGTTGATGAGATTCTGGTAGGTCGATTTGAGGTGGGAGGCGATACGGGCGGGATCGTGCCAGACTTCGGCGTACCGCCTGGAGCGCATACCCAGTTCGCCGAGTTCATGACGCCGGACCGTCAGCAATTCGCGCAGCACGCGGGTAATGGAATCGGGTGTGGCGTTGACCACCGGCAACTCCGCACGCATGGCGGGCGGAATGAAATGGAGATCTCGGTCCCGGATATAGGCGACGACCGGCTTGCCGAGGGCCATCAGTTCCACGGCCAGTCCTCCGTACCAGCCGACCAACAGCTGATCGATCAGGAGGTCGGCGCCGGCATACAGTCTCATCGCTTCGACATGAGATAACCCTTCTACCAACACGAATTCGAATGGCACGCCTTCGGACTTGAGCCGATTGACGGCGTCGAGGACGAACCTGGTTCCCTTGACCCCTCGATGGCTCGGCGCGTGCAGGACCATCGGCACAGCACGAGTCGTCCCACCGGGTGGCGTAATCGCCGCCACGTCCAGATGTGCATACGGCATGAACCGGGCGCGGGCGGGCAGGACGTGAAGCAGGTCGGGATTCACCGCAAACACGGCATCCGCATAGCGTCCGACCGTTTCAATTCGCGCTCTCTTCAGGCGGTCCGATTCGGCCGTGTAATACCCCGCTTCATCCGCCGGATGGATTTCACAGTGCGCGCGAAGGAAGTCGCCCTGTCGGGCATCATCCCCCTGATACGTCATGACGATGGACTTCCCGTTGAGCTTCAGAAGCCGCAGATCTGCCAGCTCGAGCGGCGCGGCGTACAGATTGTACAGGCGCCGAGTCCATGACGGGAGATTGCGCTTCGAAGCGGCATCCAGTGGAAGCCGCTGAGGCATGGCGGATTGGCCGAAGTTGAAATGGATGACGTCGTAGTGCCGCAAGGCCATGGCGAGGAGTCGCCAGCGCGCCAGTTGAAGAGCCGCTTCACCGCCTGACGACAGCACCCGGTCTGCGGGATAGCCGAAGGGATGCGGTTGCAAGGCCACGCATTGGCTCTTCAAACCTATGGCCCGTTCGGCCTTGGCAAGTTGGTAGGGTTGGCCTCCGACGAGATCCGGGCAATGCAACACTCGTATGGGAGCCGGCGCGATCTCCATTCAGCAGGCGACTAGCCGGACCTGCCGCGCATGGTGATGCCGTAGAAGTCAACGTGCTCGTGGAGCACGCGCAAACCGGCGCGGTCAAACCAGGCCCGTATTTCCTCCACCGTGTGCCGTGAACAGAGTTGCGGATGGTACCATTCGTAGTTGATGACGGCGTTGTCGTGAAAACTCAGCTCCGGATTCCAAAAACACTTCATGAAAAAATGATAGAGAAATCGTTGCAGGTCATAACGCCCCGCCGGGATTCCCAGCGCCTCGACTGCGGGAACGTCGACGTCCGTGCGAAGTTCGGACAGCACCTTCCCCAGGGCGGTTATCTGCTCCGCCGTCTTCATCGCGTCCTCATACGACAGCCCGGAAATACGGGCCCGTACGAAGTCATCCACAAACTCACGAACCGGGGCTTTCTGCTTATACACGTACACAGCGATCTCCCCTCCCGGCTCGAGCAGAGAGCAAAGATTGCGGAACGCCTTCTCCGGATCAGAAGTATGATGGAGCACTTCCTGACAGTAGATGAAATCGAACCGTCCCAACCCCGACAGATCTCCCAGCAGATCCGCCTCCCTGACGTCGATTCGTTCGTATCCGGCCAGGTTGCGTCGTGCGACGTCGGCCGCGACGAGATCGAACGCCACGATGTCCGTGTGGTCGACCGGTGAGCAGGACCGCAGCAACGCCGTGACCCGGCCGTTGCCGCACCCTGCATCCAAAATACGGCGCTTCGTCGCCAGATAGGCCGCGAGCTCGGCCTTGCTCGCGAATCCGTTTCGCGTCAGGATCCATCGATTGATATCGCTGCCTTCTTCGAGCGTCTGATCGAGCGCCAGATGGGGATTGTTCTCCCATTTGTCTTTGAAGCTATGTCGGGTGTTGTCCGCCATTGAACCCTTTAGAGATGGTGGGAGCCGCCGTGGGATCCCTTCAGCGTCCGCTCCAGTCCGTCGGAGAAGCTCACGGTGGGAGCGGCCAGTAACCGGCACATCTTCGTGATATCGCCGCTGAGATGCCTCGGGGACGCGGCGTGGTCGACATGGAACACGGGATCGCGTCCGACCGCTTTCCCGATAAGGCTCGCGATGTCGCGCATATGCATGACTTCGGGACCCGCGACATTGATAATATGGCTGCCCGATAACTCGAGTGCCCGAGACACGGCCAGGGACGCATCCTCGACGAAAATGGGATTGAGCCGGATACCCTCTTCCCCCTGAAGCGTGACCGGCCTCCCCTCCTTGATGGAATCGATCAGCCTCGGAATGAGCATCGACTTCTTCTGGCCGGGACCAAAGACGAAGAAGAATCGGAGGATCACCACCGAAAAGCACTCGGAATAGCTCGCCGCCACGAGTTCCGAACACTGTTTCGAGGCCAAGTAAAAGCCGAGAGGTCCACCCGGCCCCACCTTGTCGTCCTCCCGAAATGAATTCTCCCCGTGCCCGTACACCCCGCCCGATGAGGCAAGGATGAACCGCTGGACGCCGGAAACCCTCGCCCAGTCCAGCATCCGCTGGACATTGGCGACGTTGACTTCAAAAATGTTCCGGGCCTGCTCAGGAAAATCCCGAAAGTGATCGGATTGAGCGAGATAGATGACTGTCGATACATCCTTCGGCAACACCGGCAGAATGGAATCGGACAGATCGTGCGCAATCCATTGGACGCCGGACACCTCAGGCTCGTGGCGTCCAACTGCTACAACCTCGGCATGAGCGGACATTCGTGCGAGTAGGCTTCTGCCGATCAATCCGGAACCGCCAGTCGCAAGTATCCGAGCCATCTGCTTCGACCTACTTCTCCACCGGCGTGCCGGTCGGCGGGACAATGGCGGCGAGCGTCTCACGGAACAAACCTCCCCGCCACATCAAGAATATGGGAATGATCATGACAAGTACCTTGACAAGGACTGTCCGAAGCCCGGTATCGAAGCCGTTCAGCGTCCAAGCGACGGGAACCGACAACAGCCCGACGACAAAGACCGACAGTAACTGAGTCCAGTTTAACGGCAATGGATGTACCCGCTGCGTCCAGTATAGATAGCTTCCGCTGAGAGCGAAGTAGGTCACGGTCGTGGCCAGCGCTGCACCGAGCGCGCCCAATCTAGGGATCAATACAAGGTTCAGTGCGACGTTGAGCGCTGCTCCGACCCAAGCCGAAACAGCAAAGATGCGGGTTCGTTTTTCCAACGAGATGCCCACGGCGGTAATTTGCGTGGTTCCGAGAAATACCACTCCCAACACCGCGACGATCAGAATGTTCGCCGCCGGCCAATATCGTTCCGGCGTCGTGAGGATCAGAAGTTCCTTGGCGAACAACGACAGGGCGCATCCAGCGAGGGTGAGGAGCAAGAACCATATGGAGAACACTTCGCTGTAGACTTTCCGATAGTCAGGCCGGTCTGCCCGAACCTTCATCGCCCATGGACTCCACGCTTGTCCGAAGGCCGTATTCAGGAACATGACGACCGCGGCGAATTTAAACGCGATCCCATACAGTCCTACCTCATCCATGTTGCTGAACTGAGCAATCATCCAGCGATCGATCGAGCCCAACGCCCAATAGGCTAGTCCGCTGAAAATAAATGGGTAGCCGAACTGAAACAGTGTCTGCGCGACGCCGGAATTGAAGTCGAATTCCAGATCCTTGCCGATCAACCAAAGGCCTACCGGAACCGCCAGCAAGCCGGCGACGGCCGTTCCCATGAAGATTCCCGTCACGCCGAAACCGAATGCCAGGATGAGGACCAGTCCCGCTCCCACGCCCACCGCGTTCTTGAGAAAGGCGACGCAGGCATAGCGCCATGGAACGAACTGGAGCCGGAGCACGTCAAGAACGTACTGCAGCGCGACCGAAGGGACGAGGCCCGCGAGTGCAAACAGGATAAGCGGCCAGGACATCCCGTACTGCTCTTCAATCGGCTGTCTGACCGCATAGAGGCAGATTGCTGCCGCCGCGACGACAGCGATTGTCGAACCTGACTGGAACAGCAAGCCGGTGGACACAAGCCGCCGTTTGCCCTCCTCCGTCAGGTCGGAATCCCAATAGTATCGTTGCACAGCGTTGTTCAGCCCCAGACTGCAGCAGATCGTCAGCAGCATCGAAAACGCCGTCACCAATTCAATCACTCCGAAGTCGCGCACCGAGAACGTATAGGCATAAATCGGGAACACGGAGAAGGCCAGTACTTTGAACAACAGATCGCTGGCTCCGTAGAGAACGACGTCCTTACCGAGGCTCGTAAGCATTTTCAAAATATCTGCGGGGTATGCGGTTGTCGACCAGAGGATGTTTGACCATGGCTCTTTCGCGGCAGTAGGCCGATTTGAGGGGATGATACAGGTTCATTAGGTCTACGGCTTCACCTGCAAACTTCTTATAGATGGCGCCGAAGAGATATTGTGCCGTCGCATAAGAGTGATACTTCTCCACGTAGGCCCTGCCGGCCGTCCCTAATTCCGATCGTAGCGACCGGTTCGTGACAAGCACGCGCAAGACCTCAGCGATGGTGGCGGGAGTCGCGGAAACGACAGGGCACTCATCGAGAAATGAGTAGCGCCGGAAGATCTCCGTCGCGGCGCGGTCATCGAGGTTGGCGACGACCGGCAACCCGCTGGCCATGCCTTCGATCGCGTTGAGCCCGTATCCCGGCAGGATCAACTGATCGGCGAGAATATCCACCTCCTGCATGAGCTGCCTGACCTGATCGTTGGAAATGCGCTCCGCGAGCACCAGTTCTACCGGCAACCCCTCCGTCTTCAATCGATCGACCGCCGTGAGAATGTATTCCGTCCCCTTGACCCCACGATGATTTGGCGCATGCAGAATACGAACCGGCCTATCGGATGTTGCCTCCGATGTCCGCCGCGTCTGACTCCAGTTATTGGTATCAATACACACCATGTTGCCGCTGGGAACATCCCACCGTCCGACACCGTCCATGGTAAACCCCATGACGATGGCATCAGCATGCTCGGTCCAGTAGCGAACCGACCTTTCCACCCGTGCTTCCCGTCTTGCCGCATCAGGATAGGAGAGCAACAAGGCGTGGCGGACCATGGGATCGATCACTTTCGAATACCGGTAGATATCCGCGCCGTATGGAAGAACCACCGTCCGAACACCGGCCAGACGATAGAGACGGGCTTCCCACTTCCATAAGAATACGGTCCTGCCCAGAGGCCCTCCGGAGAAAGGAATGTGTACGACTTTGGCGTGTCGAACGATGTACAAATGCGCGACGTAGGCCCCCAGCGCTTCCGCCAGACTTCCGAGCCACCGGATCTTGAATAAATCCTCGTAATAGATATCGTAATCGCTGCGCTGGTTGATCGACGAGTAATAGGTCGACATCAGCGTACGGGAGTCCCAACCGGCCCGACGCATGGCTTCCGACCAATATTTGTTGTTGATGATCGGGATAGGCCCCCAGATGAGGAGCCGCTGGCCTCCCCGTAATGTAAGGCTTGCGAGCACAAGCCACGGGAGACAAGCCAGATCGAAGAGGAGAGCCACGCCCCTGGCCAACCCTCGCAACACAGGCGACACATCCGTCATGATGACGTCATCGCCACTGAAGCCTCGGAGTCATCAGCGACGGCGAGCCCAATGCCTTCCCGGCCGAATCCATTGCCGTTGTAGAACATGTACAATTTGTTTTCGTGATGAATGACGTGAGGATAACAGATCATTTCGCTGTCGAATCCTTCATCAGAGACGTCAAAGCCGACTCCCTCGTCAATCCTGGTCCATCGAGTGCCATCGTCTGATTCAGCATATCCGATGCGATAGGGACGGACAGGCAACCGCGCGGTCGAATACCACATACGATACGCGCCGCCGAATTTGAGCACGCTTGAACGGGCGATATTGGTTTCATCCTTGGAAGCGAAATCTATCGCGACGGTTCCGTCCCGGGTCCAAGAAATCCCGTCCCGAGACTCCGCATATTTGATGTGATACACGGATTTCAGGCCTCCGTCCGCAGATTCCTCCCAGCGGATGCCTGATACGTAAGTCATTCTCCACAGATCGTTGTCGATGAATACGTTCGGAGAGGTCACCAGACAGGGATCGTGTTCGCTTCGCGCCATAATCGGCGATCGAAACAATCTTTCGAACGAGCGCCCTCCGTCTTCACTGACAGCCAGTCCGATTGAAGCATAGAAGAGTGGCTGACGGCACCCTCGATTCCAGCCGATAAAGTAAAGGTATTTCTTGTTCCCAACCGTTACAATTGACGACGGATAGACACCGTGTTCATCAAAGTGTCCCGTCGGCCCAGGCGACAAGATCGGCTGCACGGTAGAGCCGAGGACTTTTACGGGTTCGTGAAGATCGATCTCGATGCAGCCGATGTGAGAGCGTTGCAACTCGTCGCGGCTGGCAAAATACACTCGGTACCGTGACCCATCGAGTTGGTCCGCGACGGGCAATTGGCAATGTGACTTCATCCACGCCACTCTCGCGTCCGGCCGATAGATCAACCCCTTTTTTTCCCATCGAGGCCGGGAGAATCTCATGGCTGCGCCGCTGTGCATGCTCGGGTACACGCACGGCATCCGATCCCGACAAAGTTCTCCCTGTCTCTGCTGATCAACCGACGTCGCATCCCGAGGAAGTCAATGCAGGAGGTTACTTTCGCACCGTGATCGTCCATTCAAATAGGGGATAATCGTGCAGCAACGACACCCGACGGGAATATCGTCGCTTGCAGTAGTCAAAGAAATACAACGGATCGCCATAATAGAGCTGCGGCTCCCGGTAGTCGACATATGTGGAAAGCAGATTGAATGCAAATCCCCGAGAAGAGTGTTGAAACAGGTTGTCGAGCGTCCGCTCGATATGACCGAGCCAATTTGCTTCATCCTCCTGGAGTCGCACGTTGAAAATGCCGCTGGCGAACGAATAGTCCGCTGTTTCATCGAGGACACTGCTCTTTCGGAAGTCGCCGTGAGGCACACGGACTTTGGCCTGCGCGAGCATTTTGTCGCTGATGTCGTATCCGCGAAACAGGGAGACCTCAATGCCCCTTGAGATCAGATAGTCGTGCAATGCGCCGTACCCGCACCCAAGATCGTTGATGCTTGACCGCCCCTCCGCATCGATGACCGAGGCTAGCTTGTCGAATCTAAGCCGGTGAGAGTCTTCATCGCGCCAACCCACCCCCAGAGGCTTGAGCCCATGTTGTTCCAGACTCTCTTCGTAGAGTCTGGCAATCGGCTGTAGATCAGCCTTATCGTCAGTCATCGCAAAAACTTGCTGCTGTCCTTGGGAAGTTTTTTGGCACGTTCGGCGACATGGACTTCGCCGTCGGACGTAGACTTCTGAATGAGCGCGCCCGGCCCAATGATGTTATCGTTGCCGACGACCACGCTGTCCGTAATCGTCGCGTTCACACCGATAAAGCATCGGTCCCCGACTGTGCAATGCCCGGAAACGACCACATGGCTTGAAATGAAGCAACTCGGCCCAATGGAGCTATGGTGACCGATGTGATTTCCACTCCACAAGATCGCTCCATTTCCGATTTTCACAAAAGGTTGAATCGTATTATCTTCAAATATGAAAACATTATCTCCCAACATCGTGTCACCCCAATGTGTCGCCTTTGAGGAGAGATAGGTAAGCAGCTTGTACCCCTTCGTTCTCGCCGCTGAACAGTACTGCTCCCGTAACCGGTTCAGGTGCCTATAGCCAACGGCCACAAACATCTCGTACGTGTCCGGAGGAAACCGGGTTTCCACTTCCTCGAAGGCAACGAGCGGCCGACCGAGAAACTGCGGTTGACCGACAAAATCGCCTGTCGCGGTGAATGCGGCAACACGATACGGGCTGTCATGCGCGAGGTAAAAATCGATGACCTCCGCCAAGCTCCCGGTGCCGAAGATGACGGCTTGCTTCGTCATGGGCTACGTCGCAGCAGTCAGACTGTGAAAGGGGACGACAAAGAAATCCGGATAGGCGGAAAGGATCTCCGACTTCGATCGTTTCAGAATATCCGGCCCGTTTAACTGCGTGAAATACCGGTAGGATGCATCCTTTGCACCCCATTTTCGCTTGAAGCGCAGGACGCCGTCCTGGCTGAGCCATGTCCCGCCCCAGTTCCAGCGAAGAAATCCCTGCCTGGCGGCATCGACCATGGCCTTTGCCAAAATGAGCGCCATCGGCTGACTCTCGCGGTTTTTCGAAACGGTAACAGGGGTGAAATATTCCACCGTCCTGTTGAAATAAAATAGCAAGAGACCCGAAATCAATATCCCGTTCTGCTCGGCCACATAAATACGATAGTCGGTCCCAGCATTGAAATGGGTGCGCACCTTTGAGAAAAACTCATGACTCTTCGCCTTGCCTGAGATTTCCGCCATGTTTTCGGTGTGCACGGTCTCGATGAAGGAGAGTTGATCGTTGTCGATTCGCACCGTCACGCCGCTCGATTCAGCCTTGCGTATATTACGTCTAGCCGAGCCGTCTATGGCGCCGAGCAGGGCCGACTCCGGATCATGTCCCTCCCACAACAGCGACGTCCACTGTGCAATCCGTTCGTCGATCACCGTGTGCGCGGGGGTGACCGAAGGGGCATGAAACGGATGACAGATCCACGTTGCCGCCGCGACATCGGGTTTCGAGACCAGTTCGTCATACTTCGCCGTGAGTGCGAATGCGACGTCTTGGTCGGTCGCCAAGACCCCGCCGTTGCTGCCATAGTAAGGAAGCGAGTTGATGACTTTTCCGTATGGTCCGTCACGCCACATGATCGGCAGTACGCCCGAAATCAACTCGTCCTTCCAAGCAATCCAATACTGGGCTTCGCACCGCAGCAAGGCCTGGAGAAACACCTTGTACCGCAGTGAAGAGTAGAGCAGAGACTCCTCGACACCGAGCAGAAAGGTTTCATAGGCGGCCTCGTCATCCGGCCCTAGAACCGAAAGTCTGGGCGTCAATGCAGTGTCTCGCGTTCCCGCGCCCCGCCGTCGAGAAAGATCCGGCACCATTCCTCAAAATAGACGAGCGACCAGATCAGGAGCCGGCGGTTCTGTCGTCCGTCCAAATGTTCGTCGACCAACCGCTGTATAGCCTCTCGATCGAAAAATTCATAGATCCGCGGAGACCCCTTAAATAGGAGCTTGCGAACATAGTCGATACTTTCCCCTCGAAACCAGCTGGCATCGGGCGCCGAGAATCCCTGCTTTTCAGCCTGAGTGATGGAATCGGGTATATAGTTCTGCATCGCCTTCCGGAGGAGCAGCTTCCCGTCCCTGGTTCGCTCAAAGTACTTGCGCGTCTTGGCGCCGGGTTCGTTTTCATTGAGCTTCACGACTTCGTCCAGATTGCCGAGCTTGAATCGGACGGGCAGACGCTGGGCAAAATCAGCCAGATCGTTATCCAGAAAGGGCACTCTTGTTTCGAGACTATGGGCCATGGATAGCTTGTCTTCTACGACCAACAATCCGTGCAGGAACGTCCGGGCTTCGAAATAGAGCGAATGACTGACGTAGTCTTCCGGCCTCGTAAACGTCTCTGCATGTTTCTGAAAGACATCGCGGAAAATGTCCCGTGTCCAGACCTTTGACACGTCGTTCCAGACGGGCTTGAATACCTGCTGAATCGCCTTGTTGGGGATGAGTCGTTGCCAGAAAAGATAGTATTTATCGATGTAGTGTTCGAAATCATCGTTGACGACCGCTCGGTAATACCGCCAAGGATATCCGCCGAACAATTCGTCTCCTCCGGCTCCGGACAGCACGACCTTTACAAATTTGCTGGCCAGTTTGGCGGCAAAAAAGTTCGGATAGCTCTGTCCCACCCTTGGTTCTTCCAGGTGATATACGAGCCGAGCCATGATGCGTTCCATGTCGCCGGCCTTGAGGACCATTTCATAATGTTCGGTCTTGAATAGATAGGACATATGTTCGGCCCGGGAGCGTTCGTCGTAGCCAAGCTCGACGCCGGACACCGAACTGAGGTCGAATCCGGTTGTGAATGTCTTGATGTAGGGCAACTGCGACGCGGCGACTGCGGTGATGGATCCGGAATCCATTCCTCCGCTGAGATATGAACCGACATCCACGTCGCTGATCAGTTGGCGGCCGACGGCCTGCCGGAACAGACGGCTGAGTTCTTCGACATATTCCCTCTCATCGCCCGACGAGTCGGGTTCGACAAAGCGATAATCCCAGTATCGTGTGCTGGTCAGATCACCGTGCCCGGGACGGATGGTCGCGTAGGTTCCGGCGGGCAGCAGCTTGACGCCCCGAAAGAGCGTTCTGTCTGTGAAGAAATTCTGAAAGGTGAAGTATTCGAGCAGCGCCTCGCGATCGAGACCGGTTTCGTACGCCGGATGTGCAAGGATCGCTTTGATCTCCGAACCAAAGAGCAACGTGTTCCCGACCGCCGCATAGTACATGGGCTTGATGCCATACCGGTCTCGGGCCAAGACCAGAGCCTGTTCCTTTTCGTCCCACAGGGCAAAGGCAAACATCCCGTTGAGCCGCTCGAGCGCCTTGACTCCCCATTCGGCGAGGGCATAGAGCAGTACTTCCGAGTCGGTTTTTGACCGGAACCGGTAGCGAAGACTCTCTAACTCCGCTCGAATCTCTTGGAAATTGTAAATCTCCCCGTTGTAGGTGAGAACATATCGCCCATCCGGCGTCATCATGGGTTGATGGCCGGCAACGGACAGATCGATGATGGCCAAGCGTCGATGACCCAACGCCACATTGTTTCGTACCCACTGCCCTTCCCCGTCCGGTCCGCGGTGGGCAATGGCGTCGGTCATGCGCTTCAGCAACACCGGCGATGCCGGGGCGCCGTCGAGATGGACTATGCCTGCGATACCGCACATACCCGGGTCGCGTCCTTTCGGCTCAGCACCGGATCAGGATGGGAAAATCTCGAACATCAAAGCCGGCTGAGAGCCTGAACGATATACGAAAGATCGTCATCGCTCATCCGATTGTGCAACGGAATGGCCATGGTATTCCGATCGCAATCGCGGGCGCCGGGAAAATCGTCCGGCTTCAAGCCGAACCGCTGTCGGTAGTACTTGAGCATGTGCACCGCGTGGGTTCCCGGCCTGGTCGAGATGCCCTGTTGCTGCAGGAACTCCATGATCTCGTTACGTGAGCGAGGAGCCGCGTTCGGATTCACATAAGTCACGAAGGCCTGCCATGCATGCCGTCCCTTCGGCGGTTCTTCCGGCATGCGAAGCCACCTCACACCGGCCAATTCTTTGCGGTATCGGGCGGCCAAGTCGGCCCGTTCATCGATGAATGTGTCCAGCTTCTTCAGCTGTACCAGACCGACCGCGCCTTGCAGATCGGTCATCCGATAATTGAACCCCAGCAGCTCGAACTCCGGGAGCAAGTAGGGGCGCGGGCCATGATGTCGTTCTTCTTCCGATACCGATGCCCCGTGGTTGCGCAGCTTCCTTACCCGGTCGGCCAACCCGTCGTCGTTGGTCGTCACCATGCCGCCTTCGCCGGTCGTGATGGACTTGCGCGGGTGGAAGGAGAACACCCCGAGATCTCCCAGTGCGCCGGCGGGCCGGCCTTCCCAGCTTGCCCCCGCGGCGCAAGCCGCATCCTCGATGATCTTGATATCGGGGCGGAGGACCTTGCGCAACGCGGCCATGTCGGCGCAGAGGCCGAACAAATGAACGGGGATGACGGCCTTGGTCTTGGGAGTCAGCCGGCGGGCCACGTCCTTCGGATCGATGTTGTAGGTGACGCGGTCGACATCGGCAAAGACCGGAGTGGCCCCGCAGTAGAGGACGACGTTGGCCGTCGCCACCCAGGTAAACGCCGGCACGATTACTTCATCTCCCGGTCCGATTCCCAGAGCGGCAAGCGCCAAGTGAAGACCCGTGGTGGCGGAGGTGGCGGCCACGGCATGTTTGACCTCATGCCGCGCGGCGAAGGCGTTCTCGAATGCCGCGACTTTCGGCCCTTGCGTCAGCCAACCGGTTTCGATCGGTTCGCGCAAGGCCTGCCATTCCTCTTCTCCAAGGCTCGGCGTAGCGATCTGAATTTGGCGACGTTCGGTCATGAGCGTTTTTATCCCCCTGCCGCGGCGCGCCGAGCGGCGACTTCTTCCTTATGTGCCGCTCTCCAGGCGATCAGTCGGGTCAATCCCTCTTTCAATTCGACCTTCGCCGTGAATCCGATCTCCTCGCTCGCGCGTTTTGCGGACCCGATCCTGTTCCGCACCAAGGTGGCCTGGCTGCGCGGAGCGTACTTGATCGGCGCCTTGCAGCCGGTGAGATCGATCACCATCTCGGCCAACTGTTTCAGGGACGTCCTCTTGCCGGTTCCCACGTTGTAGAATCGATCGGTCGTCTCGGCCTTCATCGCGCACACGTTGGCTCTTCCGCAATCGGCGACCGCGACGAAGTCGAAGGCTTCGCTTCCGTCGCCGAGGATCGTGGGCCCCTCCCCCCGGTCGATCGCATCGAGCATTTTCATGATTACCGCGATATAGGCTCCCCGGTAATCCTGCCGCGGACCGTACACGTTCATGTACCGCAATCCCACGAAATCGAGCCCATAGCGGTAATGGAAGGAGCGGGCCATCGCTTCGCCGCAAATTTTCGTCGCGCCGTAGAAATTCTTGTTATTGAACGGATGGTCTTCCGTCATCGGTTCTTCGACGGCGTCCCCGTACACCGACGCCGATGACGAGTAGACGAGCCGCTTGATCTTGTTGGCCACGCAGGCCTCGAGCACGTTAAAGGTTCCCCGCACGTTCACGTCGAAGGCGGAGCGCGGATATTCGTGGCATTGGAGCAACCAGAGCGCCGCGAAATGGAAGACCGCATCCATGCCCTTCATCCCGGCGTCGAGGATATCGGTCTGGCAGATGTCGCCCCCGACCTCGTAGATTTTTACGCGCGGATCTTTCAAGGCTTCATGGAGATTCTCCTGTCTCCCCCGCACGAAGTTGTCATAGATTCGAATTTCCGAGACGTCTTCCTTGATCAATTCATCCACGGCATGGGATCCTATGAGTCCGGCTCCGCCGATGACGATGACCTTCTTTCCCATCAGATCCACGTGATGGCTCCTCTCGTCGGACAGTCTGAACCGTTTCTGGTGCTCTCTTGATCTCCGCGGTACTCGACCACTAAAAATCCCTTCCTTATAGCCTAGTTATCAGAGTAATTCCCAGAAAAGGCTGGAATGATCCGCATACAGCTCCGCCCTCTCACTTACAGGGGCCATTCCTGGCAGGCCACGACCCCCATTGGAGGCGCAGTGTACACGGCTCAGCAGAATGTTGGAAGTGACTGGGAAGGCTGGGATCTTCCGGCCGGAGGCGGTCTACTCTGTCTTGAGAAATAGTAAGAAGAACCGGTCAGGCTGCGGCCGAATCGTTGCTGATGTCGGCATAAAATGCCTGATAGGCATTGATCACGCTGGTGAGGGAATACCGGGACTGGATACGGGCCCTGGCGGCGGTTCCCAAGGCAATCCGGGAAGCCGCGTCCCGGTCGATCAAGTTGATGACGGCGCAGGCCAGCGCCTCCGGATCCCTGGGCGGCACCACCAAGCCGGTATTGTCCACGATCGTTCTGGCGTCACCGACGTCCGTCGTGACGCAGGGGACGCCGCAGGCCATGGCCTCGCCCAGAACGTTGGAGAAACCTTCGCCGAACGCGGAGCTGAGACAGGCTACGTCGGCTCCGGCAAACAAGCGATCGATGTCGTGCCGCAATCCGAGCAGATGGACCTGTTTCTCCAACCCGGCCAGACTCACAGCGGGCTCGAGCATGTGCGTGTATTTGCCTGCTAACAGGAAGTGCACCTTGGGACGAAGCAGGACGATCCTCTTGGCTGCATCGAGAAATGTGGTGTGATCCTTCATCGGATCGCATCGCGCGATGAGCGCCACGAGTCTCACGTCGTTGGGAACGCCCAATTCTTCGCGCAGCTTGCGCGCCGCCACCGGATCGGGTCGGAACCGGTTGGTGTCGAACCCGTTCGGAATATAGGCCCAGCGCCGCGGCCGGTAACCGAACATCTCGTGGATTCGTCTGCCGGCCTCGCTGTTCGTGACGATGGCCACCGGAATTCGGGAACACCAGCAGAGCATCTGGCGCACGCAACGGGTCTGAAACGGATAGTATTTCAGTTGCATGTCCGAGCAGCGGATGTTCCACACGAGCCTGGTCGATTTAATGAAGCGGGCCGCAAGAAGGCTGATTAAATCAGCGTGGTAGAGCCAGCTTTGCACGATGGTGGGCTGCGCGTCCCGCAACGACCGGATCAGCTTGGGCAGCGAGGCCATGTCGGGACGGCCGCGCTTCATGCCCAGCGAATGCACTGCAATACCGCTCGATTCGATCCGATCCGCCAGCTGACCCCGATCCGTCAGGGAGATGACAGTATTGTGGAATCGGCCCCTGTCCATCCCCGTGACCAGCTGGGCGAGCATCATCTCGGCCCCGCCGACCTCGAGATTGGAAATGATGTGGACAATGCGAATCATGCAAAAATTACGATAGCGGTTGCGTAGGAGAGGCATCACTGGGGGGATCCCTTGACTCACCCGGTTTTCATCCGAGCGCAAGACCCGGCATGGCCCGTCATGATTTTGCGGGTTTACACAATTTGCACGAGAACTGGGAGAATCCCTCGCAAGGGATTTCCACAGGAGCAGCCCATCCTGTCCGGATTGTCCGGAGTCGGGCACAGACGAAGAAGCACTACGCGGGTCTTTCTTACTTGAACGAACCGGCGAGCGTGAGGGCGCTGAACGAGGCTTCGACCAACCTGTCCAATCCGAAATGCCGGACGATCCTATCCCTGGCCGCATGCCCCACATTCGCGCGTTCTGAGCAGCTGAAGGACAGGAGTTTTTCCCATGCGGCCACGACTTCGTCGCTCCGGTCGGGCGTCACGATGCAGCCCGTCTCTCCGACGATCCGGCCGGCGTCCCCCACGTCGGTCACGACGCAAGGACACCCGCACGCCATCGCCTCGGCGACCACGTTCGAGAATCCTTCACCATAGGACGAACAGGATGTCAGCAGATCCAAACCGTTGTAGACCTCTTCGATCGGATCATGCTCGTCCAGCCAGGTCACCAGGCCGGCGACCCCGAGCCGTTCGGACTGCGCGCGCAGTTCTTTCTTTCGTCGTGCTTCTCCATTTCCGACACACACGAAGCGGGCGTTCCCTCCGGCGGCGATCAACGCAGCGGCGGCCTCAAGGAACGTGCGATGCCCCTTCATCGGATCGATGCGCCCGACCAGCCCGATCAGAGGAATATCCTCCCCGACGCGCTGTCTGCGCCGGAAACGGCGGCCGGCTTCGGCATCCGGCTTGAACCGCTCCGTATCGATGCCATTGGGAATGCACAGCATCTTTTCCGCGGGAAATCCCTGCGCGACGGCGTACTCCCATCCTCGTTCGGAATTCACGATGATGAGATCGGAGAATCGTGAAAGGCGCGACTCGAGCCGATAGAGCGTCCGATCCAGCCACCCGTAGCGCCGCAAATCCATGTTGCTGGCGCGAATCCCCCACACGACCGTGACGGAAGGCGCCGCAATTTTAGCCAGCAGCGCCAAGATGTTGGCTGTACCAAGATATCCATGCACCACCATGGGACGCATCCGGCGCACGAGCTTCACCAAACGGGCGAGGCAGCGCACCAGGTCCCATCGCGTCTGTTTGGCAAGCGAAAACACCGGCGCGGCGGTTCCCTGGAGCTCGGCGCGCATGGGACCGCCGTCATAGAGTGTGGCCACCGCGACCGGAGCATTCCGTTGCGCCAGGCTCCGCACCAACTCGACCAGCTGACGCTGGCTGCCCCCACAAGTCAGGGACCTGGTGAGAAAAAGCCATTGCACCGGCCGCTCGACGGCCTGCGGGAGCATGGTCGGCCCGGATCGGCGGGCGTCACACGCTAGACCGCCGACAGTGCCCGATCTCGACTCTTGCGAAGCCATAATTCCAGGATGAGGAGAGGCCACACCCGATAGATGGAAAAACAGCCGGGAAACCGCTGCCGTTCAACCAATCGGCGCAGGGCCGCCCGATCCGTATGCCGGCTGAGCTGTCCCGACGATGAGAGGATAAGATCGCCCGCCAGGCTCAGCATTTCGTCCCGGGACCAGGCGCTCGCGGGCAGGCCGAATCCCATTTTCTTCCTCATGACCCATTGTTCGGGTATATAGCGTGCGGCCAGCCGCTTCAGAATGTGCTTGGTATCTTGCGGGGCGCGCCAGCAATCGGCGGCAGACAGGGACTGAGCGAACTGCGCCACTTGGCGATCGAGCAACGGGCAACGCACCTCCAGCGATACCTGCATGCTCATCCGATCGACTTTTCCCAAGACCGCACCGGGCAGATAGGTCGCCACGTCGAGGTTGCGCATCCGATGGATCAAGGGCCGGCCCGAGTCATTCAGCTGGTCCCGCCAGGCTTGAATCTGTTGCCACAGCAGGGGCGAGAGTCCGCCAAGCAGATCCGCCACCTCCTCTGGTTGGAACATCAGCCACCGGGGCGATAGATACGCATCGGCCGGCCTGCTCCAGCGGCGCGCGCGGACGCTCCACCGAAGGCGGCCGAGCCAGTCCGCAGCGTCCAGCAACGTGTCGCGGTATCGTCCGTACCCGCCGAACATTTCGTCACCTCCGTCCCCGGACACGGCGACCGTGACGAATTGCCTCGTGTAGCGGCACAGGAGATAGGTCGGCAGACAGCTCGTGTCGCCGTTCGGCTCATCCAGCATGGACGCGACGTCGTCGATCAACGTGACCGCGTCGGGACTCACGAGCTGCTCGTGATGATCGGTCCCAAGATGCTCGGCAATTTGTCTGGCAAAGACGTGTTCCGTTTCCTCGGTGCCTTCGAAGCCGATGGAAAAGGTCTGAATCGGTCGGCCGAGTTCCCGGGTGATCATCGCAACGACCAAGGATGAATCGACGCCTCCGGACAGAAACGCTCCCAACGGCACATCGCTGATCAAGCGCTTGTCCACCGCCTCCAGAATCAGACGCCGCAGAACCGCCTCGCGGTCTTCGGGCGCCCGCGGCAGCAAGGTCGGCGCTTCGCGCGCGTCGAACGTCGTATAGGGCTGCACAAGGGGTTCGGGAGTCGAACGGCCCGAAAAATCCGCGATCAGATACGAGCCAGGCGGCAGTTTCCTGACGTTCCGATAGATGGTCCAGGGAGCGGGGATGTATTGCAGGAGCAGATACAGGGCGAGCGCGTCCTCGTCGACGGTGTCATCGAATCCCGGCACGCAGCGCAATGCGTGCAGTTCCGACGCGAACGCGAACCACCCTGTTCCCGTTGCATAATACAGCGGCTTTTTTCCGAACGGATCCCGGGCCAGCAAGAGCCGGCGCTGCGCGCGGTGCCAGCAGCCGAAGGCGAACATCCCGTCCAACTCGGCGAGCCGCCGCGGATCCAGCCCTTCGAACAGATGAGGCAGCACCTCCGTGTCGGTCCGGGAATGAAACCGGCGGCCCTGACGCTCGAGCGATGCTCGGATGGACTGATAGTTGTAGATTTCCCCATTGAACGTGACGACGACCGACCCCTCCGGATCGGACATCGGCTGCCGGCCTTCCTCGCTCAAATCCAGGATCGAGAGCCGCCGGTGCGCCAGGGCAGAGGATCCATCCGTCTCGATCCACAGACCCGCGTCATCCGGCCCCCGGTGGACCATCGTATCCCGCATTGCGGTCACGACCTCCCGCAGCCGATGCGGCCCGAATCCGGCTCCATGATCGATCAGACCGGCTATGCCGCACATGAGCATTCTCCATCCGCCATGACCGTTCGATCCATTGTCATCACGGTCATGCGGACCGTCGCCGGCCAAAGAGCGCGCGCCAGCATCGTACGGCCAGCCGCAACAGTCTCGGATAGCGTCCCAGACGCAGGGCGACGCGGTACTCAAGACTCTGTTGGATTCCCGTGATGACTCTCCCCTGTTCGGCAATCCGCCGCTGGTACTCGGACGTCTCGTGCCGGTGCTGGACGATCGTCTGCTCCTGTTCCTGCACCAACGCGCTCGACCGGGCCAGCATTCCTTCCAACACACGCACCGACGCCTCGCTTTGCCTGGTCAACTCCTGGCAGTCGCCGATCGTCTGTTCCTGTTCCAGCAAGCGGCGATCCTTCTCAGCGATCCACTGCTGCGACGCATGGGACTCTTTCAGCGCGTGCCGGAGCGCGATGTCGCTGAACAGGCCCTGGAGCGTCAGGTCCTCGACGCGCCGTTCCTTTTCCACCAGCACGGCTTCCACCGCCTCGGAAGACCAGGGCGGCGGCGAGGCGTCGCGACGGACCAGATAGATGCTCGCCAATTCCGTCGAGCGTATGTCGTAGATCGGCGCGAAAGAATTCGCGAACCGGAGCGGTTCAAAACTCGGCCGGACGAGGTCGTGGAAACGGTAGCCGTGCTTCCAGAACTCGCGCACCCAGTTTTCGATCGGCAACGCGCCGTCTCTCGCGACGCCCGCTTCGCCCGGCGGGGTCGAACAGAACAGGACCGTGTCACTGCAGGCGACGCAGGATGCGACCAGATCCCGGCAGGACGTTTCGGTGAGGTCGTGCTCGTCCGTGATGAAGAGGCACAGGTCCATGCGGAGATTCGGACGATAGACCGATCGGTAATCGAACGCCTCCCAACGAATCGGCCCGGTACCGGGGGAAACCGGCTGAGCTTCCGTGCCGACGCCGATCAACTGCCCGGCTCCCCAGCGACCGAACTGTGCCAGCAACCCGCCGTGATCGGACCCGAGACAGAGGACGGAGGACGGCCTGCAGAGGTTATGGACGACGGCGGCGAGTTGCTCCGTAAACCCCGGCTGTTCCAACAGGTCCGAACCGGCCTGGCGCACGGTCGCCGTGGGAGCGGATCGAGTCGAACGGTCGGATGCCTGTTCGATCACGCCGATCGCCTCGTAGAGGTCGGCATAGCGTCCGTGACGGAAGATCATGCCCGGCGTCTCGGCCAAGAACTGAAAGACGGCGCGCCGGACGTTGGATCCCCAGCAGCCGATCACATCGTGCAGGACGATCCGGCCGCCGGGACGCAGATGAGGCCTCGCCAGACGCAGATCCTCGAGGACCGCGTGGCTGTAGTGCAGACCGTCGATGAAGATGAGGTCGAACGGTCCGTGCGACCGGCAGACATCGGGTCCGACGACCGGCGTCGTGTGGGTCGGATCGGTCTTCGTCGAGGCGAAGGTCGCCGGCGTGGAAAACCCCCCCGCGTGAAACACGATCTTATGCGACAATCCCAGCCGCTCGGCCGCCTGGCGCGCGAGCGTTTGAGAACGCACCGTCAAATCGGCTTCCCGACTTTGCGTCCGCATCGCTTCAAGCTCGACCTGCAAGGGAAAGTTGGGATCCACGGTATGGATCACGGCGCCCTCCCCCGTCTTGAACGCCATGGCCAACGTCGATAACCCCACGAACGTGCCCACTTCGAGGAGACGCTGCGGAGCCGCCTCCTCGAGTTCCGTCAGGAGTTGCCGAAGGTCGCGTCCCGGGAGCGCCCAGTGGCTGACCAGTTCCCGCTGATACCCCAGGTCGGCATAGGTCGTCAGGAGCTGTTCATGCAGCTCGCCGAGTTCGATCGGTGTCCGCAATTGGTTCATCAGGTCCATCGCAAGAGAGTTTGTTTCGAACGAACGTCCTTCGAATCGGTTCCAGCAAAAGTGATCGCTAACGACGGAACATGGCCTGCCAAAAACGTGTACCCAACCGCATGAGTCTTGGATATTTTCCAAGGCGCATGGCGATTCGGTATTCGGGGCTTTGCTCGATCCTTGCTATCGCATGATCACGTTCTTCAATCTCTTTCGTTGAGTCGAGGATGATTTTATCCTTTTGTCGAAGGCACTCATCCTTCTCCCGAATGGTATCTTCATGCCGTTTAATACTGTCCTCGCACTGATGAATGAGAGCTTCTTGCTCGGTGACGATCCGATCGGCTTTCGCCCGAGCCTTGTCCTTGTCCACCAACGCAGCCTGAGACGACGTGAGATCCATTTGCATGTGCCGGAGAGCGACATCGCTCGACAGCCCTTGCAGGATGAGATCCTCGATACGCCGCTCTTTCTCAACGAGTATCGCCTCCACATCCTGCTGTACCGTTCGCAACCCTTCCGACTCGCGTCGAATGAGATACAGATTTGATAACTCTGACGAATGGACGGTGCACATGACATTCGCCAACCTCGGCAGTTCAAAATGGGGGCGGACTTGATCGTAGAAGCGATAGCCGTAGTTCCAAAATTCACGGACCCATTTTTCAATCGGAAATGATCTTTCCCCTGCAATACCCGCTTCACCGGGCGGGGTCGAGCCGAAGAGAATGATATCGCTGCACGCTACGCAAGAGGCGACAAGATGAGGGAGCGAGCACCGTGTTAAATCATGATCCACCAGACAGATGCAGAGATCGAATCGCTGTTTGGGCTTATATGGGGAACCAAAATCAAAGTGCTCAGTGATAGCCGGACCTTCCGTCACCGGATACGCACCGTCCTGAACTTGCATCACTTGCCCAACTCCGCATGTGCTCAACTGCGGTAACAGGCGCCCCCGATCAACACCGAGATAGATCGCGCTCTTTGGAGTACAAAGCCTATAGACAACAGCAGCAAGCCTTTCCATGAACCCCGGATGTCTGAGAACGCTATTCTCGAGGGGCGGCACCTTCGTTTCAGCAACCTGTGGCGAATGATCCGGGAGCTGTTCCAGTACGCCGATGGATTCATTAATATCGGCATACCGCGCATGCTGAAAGAAGAATTCCGGCGCCTCGACCAGGAATTGGAATACCGCTCGTCGCACATTACCTCCCCGGAGACCGATCGCGTCGTGAACCACAATACGACCCCGAGGGCTCAGG
Organism: Nitrospira japonica; assembly: GCF_900169565.1. Lineage (NCBI taxonomy): Bacteria > Pseudomonadati > Nitrospirota > Nitrospiria > Nitrospirales > Nitrospiraceae > Nitrospira > Nitrospira japonica. The sequence continues at coordinate 4,063,983 of NZ_LT828648.1, forward strand.
TATCGTGAAGCCAGGCGGAGGTCGCTCAAGACCGCATCGCCGGAGTGGAAGCCGTCGATACAAATAAGGTCGAACGGTCCGTGCTTTTGGCAGATTTCCACGCCAATCACGGGAACGCTCCCCTCATGTTTTGCGGGCGCAACCGTGACTGGAGCCGAAAATTCGCCGGCGTGAAAGACGATCTTATGTGCCAGCCCTACTTGCTGCGCAATCGCCGAAGCAAGTTCCTGACGGCGCATCGTCAGGTCGACGTCGCGGGCCGGGATATTCATGGCTTCCAATGCAACAGCCAGCGGCAAATTCGGATCGACTGTGTGAATCACGGCTTCGTCATGAAGCTTGGCGGCCATCATCATGGTAGACAGGCCGACAAACGTTCCGATCTCAAGGACCCTCTCGGGCTGCTTTTCTTCAAGTAACTCAGCAAGTTTCCGGCTATCACGCGCTGGAAGCGCCCAATTCGTAACGAGTTCGATCGGATACCCGTGATCGGCATAGGCGCTGAAGATCGAGTGGAGATGTGAATCCTCTGAAAATGGCTTGAGTGTAAAGAATCGGCCGCCGAGGACTCGAAGAGCCTCCGGCGGCATCGTTTTGTATTTTGGTTGGAGTCGAGGCTGCAAGGCCGCAAGGTACTCCTCGTCAGCAAGCAAGTTGGGGTCAAATTGGACAATTCGAAAACCGGCCGCCCTAAACATGGCTTCAAATTCTGTCGAGCGAACCCCGTTGCCGAAAGTCCAAGCCATTCTCTTGAGCTGCAATTCCGAGTTCTGCGGGGAGATAGTCAGATATTCAAGAGGACGCTCAAAATTCCGATGATCCCGAAAGTCAATCTGGTGAAATCCCAACCCACCAGGACGGGTGACACGGGCCAACTCCTGTATTGCGCGGGCCGGATCAGTGAGGTGCTCAAAGGTCGCGTTAGAATACGTGACGTCGACGGACGAGTCGGGCACCTCATGAATATTCTCCATGCCAACCTTCATGGCCGCTAAATTTGGGATTGCATGACTATCCTTCTTAACCACTTGATCCAAAGGGTCTGTCTCAATGGATGGAAAGATATCGGCGATTTCCTGGCGCAAATTCCTATAGTACAAGGGGTGAAAATCCGGGTCCCATTGGCATAGATAACGATCCACCAAGATGATGCTCGCACCGAATCCCATGAGAATGAGCGGAATCCCCAAGTCTTGCCCGGGACCGACCTCCAGCACCGTCTTGTTACGAAGGTAGCCGCTTTCGCCGGGGAGCCAGGAGATCAAATGTTTCGCGCTTTTGATCGCGAATTTGACGGCCTGGTCAACCTTTCTCTCCAAAGGATTCCCGTTTGACCATGAGGCCGCGTGTTCTTCGGCCGACGTGCGTGGACCATCCTCCAGTTGCATTTGGAAGAATCCTCCTTGAACGACCTATCTGACCCCGGCCGCTCTCCCGGATTGACGTTCTTCGCTGGTATGCGGTCTCACTTTCCCTGACCGAACAAACAATCGTCCCCCTACGACACGCAGATCATCAAGCGACGTAGACGCATACCGAGGCAACAAACTCGGACGGATTGCTTTCACGTATGTTTCATCTGCAAAACAGTTCGGTTCGAATCGGACCAATTCCAATCCCGCCTTCTCAAATTCCGCGATGAGGTCAGCCGGCCGGACCCGGTTTCCTCTTCCGCCATGACCATCGGCAAAACTGACTGCATACGTTGAATCTGGGATGGTCAAGAACTCCAGAGGTCGCTCATTGCTGGAATGGTCACGGAAATCGACCTGGTGAATACCAATACCGCCCGGCCGGGTTATGCGTCCCAACTCACCGCACAGGCTCGGAACGTCGGTCACATGTTCCAGCGTGGCATTGGAGACGACGGCGTCAAAAAGGGAATCGTCAAAATCGATACCACCGGGCACGAAGTCTCCGCGCTTCATTTGGATGAATTCCGCTGGGTGGCAGCGTTCGGACGTGACGAGATCCAGAATGGTCATGTCCAAAGTTGGGTACTTTCTGTGCAACCCCTCTCTCAACAAAGAGTAGAAACGAGGATGATAGTCCGAATGCCAATCCACGAGATATTTATCGAAGACGGCTACTCTTGCTCCCGCCATGGCGCAAAACAAGATCGCTCCGAGGTTGATTCCGGGGCCCAATTCCAAGACCGACAAAGAGGACAAATCAGGAATCGGTTTCACTGGTCGTCGCAGCTCTTTGGCCACATGTTTGGCATACTCGGCTCCGCAGGCCATGGAAAATTCCACTTCTTCGCGCAGCCGTTCATCACTGTGCTGGCAGTTGGCGTAGTACACATGAACACCCTGTGTACCCTTCGTTCCCGCGAAACGGCGGTATATTCGCCGCAAGATCATCTGACAGTTGGCTTTTATGTCCAAGACCGTGGTCGTTATCATTGTCTTGCAAAGGGTTGCAGATCAGATCGGTTTCTCACACGCATCTCAATCATCCTGGCCCAGATGGCGTTCGCGACTTCATTGGGGTGCCCCTCCCATCTGCTGACGGTCAGGTTTTGCTCGCTAAACGAGCGGTAGTATGGTTCCGTGTCGATCACATCCATGCCGGCACGCGCGAGGTGGCGTTCCGCTATCTTGGTGATCTCGTAAGGGCGTGGATCCACCGCACGATACTTTTGATCCAGCACAATGGCGACCATCGGAGGGAGTCCCTGAGAGAGAACATAGGCATTCATGGCGGCCACGTCCTGAGCAAATCGTCCTTGATAATTTCCGAAGTCTTTCAAAATATCTTCGTAAAAGTCCGCGCGCAGTCCCACCCGTAGAAGAAATGCACTGTACCCGTCACTGGTAAGCCTGAGTATTCGGCTTCGTGTCATGAGATCCTGTTTGAGCCATTCCGGAAGGGGAATCGAGAAGTTATTCGTCATTGCGTACTGCCCAACGCCGGAGGGCAGAAAATCGTTATGGCAGACCCCATAAATCACGAGATCAGGCCGCAGGCGTGGTACAAACTCATAAATCCTCTTCTTGATGTCCTCACTTTGCATTCCATCCGATCCCAGATTGAGAAATTCTATGGCGTACTCCTTCTCCATGAGTCGTTGCAGCACTGCTGGGTACGTAAACCGTTCTTCGATCCCATCGCCATACGTAAGACTGTCCCCTACGACCATGACACGGAATGTATTCGAACGCTTGGCGTCAAAATCAGACGTTCGCCGTATCCCATTCGCGTCGTACACGTGCAAAATGCCATGCCACTGCGACGCTCGAACGGCGCCTTCCACCATTGCAGATCGCCTTTCCCATTCCTGGGGCATGGTCAGTAACGACTGCCTCCATGCGACCTGAGCGAGCACCTCCGATGGTACGGACACGGAGAATGAATTCAGTAGAGTACGAAGATGGGAATTTGCAGTCTCATGAGCCTGCCTCGGCACGTCGTGGCCGCGCTCGTCCGGGCTCATGCCCGCCCGCTCATGCCAGGCCAAGACCGCTTCAGTAACCGTCAGAGTCAATCCGATCGAGACGGCTGCAAGCGTCAGATCTCCGACTCGCACCCCTCGACTGCTTCTTTCTGGTATTTCCCGTGTCATCTCCCACAGTGCATACACCATCCATATCGCCGCCACTACAGCACTGCACAACATGACCCACAACATGACGCCGTGAGCCTTCATCGTCCCCCATCCACACAATAGTGCGATGGATAGTATGAGCATGAAGCGAATGCCGTCGTGAACGAGCCGGCTGCCGTCCGTTTTCCTGCACCGGTCCCTGCAGAGACGTTTCACAAGCAAGAGCAGCCCAAACAGTCCGAGTACAAGAGAAAGAGATGGAGCGAGAAAAAGGCGCAAGCGGACGGCATACCGGTGCTCATTCGTTCGGGGGTCGCTGTCGTCAGAAGCGGAAAAGTACAGCTCGTGCCTCCAGTGAGAAAACTTGCCATGCCCCTCCTTGCGGATGTTGGCGTGCATTTGGTGCGGAGGTCCGAGAGGCTTGCCGTCTTCGAACAACTCGGTGAACGCCTCATTCGGCGCCCCCACAGCATCCGGGCGGGTTGCGAGTGGCCAGGACAATGCCACTGGCCATGCATATGCATGACCATCGTCGTGGCGAATATCTGTTTTCTCCAATTGCCACAACACAGGCACGCCGGCGAATGTTCCGAATCCCAGCAGCATCGCCAGAAGCAAGAGCAACGACAGAGACATTCGATTATTGTGGGTTACGACGCCGGGACGAGCTGTATGGATCATGGATAGCTTGCGTTCCATAATATCGAGACCCGCTCACTCAACCGATTGATCTGCTCAGTGTGTCTTCTTGCCGAGCATGTGGTACGCGCACTTGTGCGGCTCGTCCCGATTGAGCATCACGACGTCCGTAAATCCTTCCGCCAGATACCATTCCCGGATGAGGTCCTCTTCGATCGTCCAGTTGAAAAAGGTATTGAGCATGTCGAACAGATTGATCGCATTCTCCGGCCGGTCGGCGATCTCGTACGCATAGCGCAGCCGCTCTTCGATGCTCGCGAGCTGACGGTGATAGTACCGGCGGCTTTCGAGCACGAACGGAGAGTTATGGTAGGTCGGCGCGTACACCATCGCGTACAACTCTCCGCCCGGCCTGACGGTCCGCGCCACGTTCATGAACGCCAGCTTGGGATCATGCGTGCACATCATGACGCCCCAGCAGAGCGTGAAGTCGAACGCGCCGTGCAGGTCAGGCCGGCGCTCCAGGATGTCGAACAGATTCAACGACTCGACGTCGTCGTTGAAGCGGCGCGTCGACCGGACCGCGTGCCGGGACACGTCCACGGATTTCACCGTGGCCCCAAGGGCCATCAGGGCCCGGGTCCAGCGACCGGCGCCGCAACCGATGTCCAAACAACGTTTGCCCTGAAAATGGTCCACCGGGAATTTGGGATGCAGATGCAGCCGTCCGCCGACCTCGCGCCGCTGCTCGTCCCGTCGCCCCCGGCCGAGCCGGCGAACCATTGGAAGCCACAGCCCGTACCGGCGGCGGGCCAGCAGGTCCTTGACCCCGGTCAATTCGAAGATGCGGTCGTCCACGTAGGGATCGCTCGTCTCCACACCCGTATGACGGCAGAATCCGACGCGCCGCTCCAAAAACAAGCGCCACTGGTCGTCAAATTGTTCGCCGTATTCCACCGGCTGGTACTGGCCGCTGTATTCGTCGCGCCAGACGATTCGGTCGTGATCGAAGTGCGGATTGACCGGCCGGGTCTGCTCCGCGGACACGGTCATCATGCGACCCCCTGACGGGAAGGAGGCGGGATGAGGTGCTGCCCTTCCAGAAACCGAAAGACCTCCTCCGCCATCCTCTTGCTGCCCCGTTCGTTGAAATGACAATTGTCGAAGGTGTCCTCGCGGACAAACGTGCCCGGTTCCATCAGCACCTGGAGAAACGGCGTCCGAAATTCTTCCGCGATCATACGATTGACCTCGTTGTGCTCGCGTACGCCCCGGGCAAACACGTCGTCCCCTTCCTTCACGGCGATGAAATGCTGCGGCAGCACGACGACGCGCCGGTTTTCTCCCTGCAACAGATGAATGAGGTTGCGCAGGTGCCCCCGGTAGATGTCGGGATGATTGCGGTCCAGGGCCGCGGACCATTCGGAAAGCGACGGCCTGGGCGGGCTCACCACGCCGCCGATGCCGGTCCGGCGGACATGGACGATATGGCGCGTGAGGAAGTAGTAACGGTACGGCGACAGCGGCGCCAGGACTGGATTCGGGCGCGGCAGCACGGAACCTTCGCTTCGCCACGGAATGCGGTAATTCGAATAGTCAGGCGTCAGCACGCCGAACAAACGGGCATCGACGTCGTTGATCCCTTCATACAGCACCACCAGATCGGGCCGCAGATCGTTGAGCAGGATGAGGTAGTGGAGGGAATTCTCCAGCACGGTATAGCCCCCGACTCCGCCGTTGATGACGTCACAGGCCTCTCCGCAGCGAGACCGCACCCGCTGCTCGAGTTGATGCACCCAGGTATCCTGTTCTCTCCGGATGAGCTCACCGAAGGTCGTGCTTCCGCCCAACACGAGCGCCCGCCACCGCACCATGCCGCGGGACCGAATCGGCTCGCCGCGGCGAATCCGGTAGGCGGCATTGAATTGCTTCGCATCCCCATAGGACATCTGAGGGTTGAGGGCGTAGTTCAGATACTGATGCTCGGAAAAATTGACGGACTCTCCCGGCGCAAATTCCATGGCGGTGCCTTCATGAAACGCATAGCGAAACCACTCGGCGGTTTTCCGCCCTTGCTCCGCGAGCGCCCGTTCCGTCAGGACCCAGAACAGGGCCTGAATCACCAGCACCATGGCGGCCGACAGAGCCACTGCCCGTATCCCCAGTTGCCATCCCATCCTCCCGCCAAACAGCCGGCCGCCGACCCGGTCAATCCCGAAGGCGAGGGCGAGAAAATCCAGCAGCAACAGGCCGACATAGAGGGATACCGGCAGCATCGCGCCGTAGCGCAGCACATAGGTCCTGCCGTTCACGTTCGGATCGCTGTTGTCCGAGGTTGAAAAGTACAGTCGATCGCCCCAATGGGAAAATCCTCCGCCCCCTCTGCTGCGGATGACGTCGTGAGCCGTGTGAGGGATTCCTTGTGTCGTGCCCTGCTCGTAGAGCTCCACGCGTGAATCCTCACCTCCCAAGCCGTCGGAGGGCAACACCATCGGCATGTCGGCCACGAAGGCATGATCCGAATCGTGGAGATAGGGCCCGGCAAGCCGGATCTCGCGCCCAACCATCCGATCCGGCGGCCAATAGACCCACAGGACCACGTTGGCCGCCGCAAGGCCGACCAGCAACACTGCCGCCCATCGTCGAGATCCCGACGTCCTAGTCGCCATCATGCACCTGATACGGCGAGACGAACGGCGCGTCCTTTTCCTTGCGCAGCGCGACCACGTACATCATGTTCGCCGGTAATTCGGATCCGGCCAGCAGCTCATGCATCGGCTTCGCCATGCTGGTCGGCTCGCCGGCCCGGCGCGTGATGAAGACCTGCGGCCTGGGCGGGCCGTCGGGGAACACGTCTTTGAGCGCGTAATAGCCCTCCGCCAGCAATTCGTAGCCGTTGGCTTCGATCATCGAGTGGAATAACAGCGGATTGAAATTGAAGAACCCGTGCTCGTACCAGGTCAACGGAGCCATGTGAATGAGCGTCCCGCCGGTTCTCGTCAGCCGATGCAGATTTTCCATCGCTTGTCTCACGTCGAAGACATGCTCCAGCGTTCCTCCGTTGAGGATGGTGCCGAAATGCCCGACCAGATCGGCCGGCACCGGGCGATTGAGGTCCAGCGACAGGCTGGCGCGACCGTTGAGATCGCAGTCCCGATAGTCCCGGATGTTATACCGGTCCCGAAAAAAGGCCCGTACGGAGCCTTCCTTTTCCAACGAGTCGTATCCGTACAGGCGCGCAAACTGTCCGATCTGTTCGGCCGGCTCCCTGATCGTGAGCGAACCGAGGCCGAGCACCGGATTCTGGATGCCACCCAACGCGGCGCAAAGATCAAGAAACTCGGCTTGAGCGAAATCAATCCCCATGATTCATCCTCATCGGACGCTGTACGAGGCCGGAGCCATCTCCACAGAGACATCGAGGTTGACGAGAGAATTCGTATAGGCAAAGCGGTCTCCCGTCACCTCGAACTGCAGGCCGTCGTAAAGCAGATCGTATTGTTTGCCGTCCGACCGCGCGGCGCTGGCGGTCAGAAAATACGTGCCGCCGGCCAACCACATCGACAGGTGAAAGACCACCTGAACCGCATCACCCGCCTTGACAGCCTCCACCGGCACTCCTCGAAGCAGAGTATCAGTCCCATAGAGATCGACCCCGCGCCGGTCACGAATGAGCATCCCGGCGACCAGATCGTCCAGGTCCTCACGCGCGATGATCGTGAAGCGGACCGTGCAGCCGGACCCGGACTCCACGGTCGACGCCGGGCGACCGTCCCGATCGTGGATCGCAAGGTTCGTAATCGCCGCCCGGCCATTGCCGTACCGCATACAGCGGTGACCGGAAGCCCTGACCTGATCCGGTTCCACCCCGCTCTGCGGAGCCGCGTCGCATGGCGGCACGGCTGCATCCGGCTCATCTCCGCCGAACAACATTCGATGGTAGTATTTGGTCACGTACGACGGATCTCCGTCGGCCGCCACCGTTCCGTTCTCGAGCAGGATCGCCCGGTCGCACATCGACGTGATCGCATCGGCGCTGTGGGACACCAAGAGGATGGTTTTTCCGGCTTCGCGAAACGATCGAAACTTGTCGCAGCATTTCTTCTGAAACCGGGCATCTCCCACCGACAACGCCTCATCGACGATCAGGATGTCGGGATCAGCGCTCACGACCGTGCTGAACGTCAGCCGGGCCTGCATGCCGGTCGAATAGGTCTTGAACGGTTGATCGATGACCTCGCCCAATTCGCTGAACGCGATGATGCTCTCGATCCGGGCGTCGATCTCATCGTTGGTGAGACCGAGACAGAGCCCTCCCATGTACACGTTCTCGCGGCCGGTATATTCGGGATGAAAGCCGGTGCCCAGCTCCAGGATCGACGTCACCTTGCCCTGCACCTCGACGTCGCCGCCGGTCCGCTCCAGTGTGCCGGTCAGGATTTTCAGCAGCGTACTTTTTCCCGCGCCGTTGCGTCCCATGACGCCCACCACCTCGCCGTGTCGCAGTTCGAAGCTCACGTCGCGGAGCGCCCAACGCACCTCATGCCTGGGCCGCCTGGTGATCAACTCGCGGATCAGATCGGCAGGCCGCCGGTAGATTTCGAACCGCTTCGAGAGCTGCCGTACCCGAATCGCAGGTGCGCCGGCTTCGACGGTCATAGCACCTCGCCGAACATGAGTTTGAGCTTTCGGAAGACCCGATAGCCGAGAAACAACACGGCCGGACTCAAGAGGAGCAGCAGCAGCCAGGAGACGGGATGAACGAACCGGCCGTAATACAAAGCATCCTGGTAACACCAGACCAGGTGACTGAACGGATTCAGAGACAGCAACGAGGCGAACCCCGGAACCGTTCTTTCGATTGACTCTTCGGAGTAGAGAATGGGTGCCACAAAGACGCCGGCACTCACAAAGACCTGGACGATCTCGCGCAAATCACGGACATAGGCCCCAACGGAAGACAGCACGTAGACCAGGCCGGCCATCACCATCAGCTGAAGCAGAAAGAGCAGCGGGAGCATCGCGGCAAGAAGGGGCACGTGGCGATCGACGGCCGCCATATACAGGAGAAGAACGAACGTCGCGATTCCTTGCGGAAGCCCCGAGGCCAGCACCGATTTGATCGGAAGGATTTCCACGGGAAAGACGACTTGCTTGACCAGTCCCGCTTCATTCACGATCGCTCCGGTACCGCGCGACATAGCATCCGCGACGGTCAACCACGGAATCAAGCCGGCCAGAATGTACGTGACCGCGCTGCCCTGGCCGCCGCCGAACGGCACGCGCGACGGAAAAACGAAGGTGAACAAGAATAGATAGAGCCCCATCAGCAGGATGGGGTGCGCGACGGCCCACAACGTACCCAGCGCCTGTCCGGCATAACGGTCGCGCACTTCCCGCTTCGCCATCTGCCAGACCAGGCGGCGGCGGTCGAAGAGCGTCTCGACTAAGCCGCCGGTGCCTCGCAATTCCCGCCGGACGGTCGGCGAACGCGCCGGGCCAATCGACAATGGCATACTCGTTTGCGTCATCAATCAGCCCCCCGACGGTCGCACGGATGCTGAACCGGCGCGGATGCAATCACCGCCGTTCCGGCTCCCAACCCACATGAACGGGACAGGCCTGCCGATGGCCGCCTCCGTTCGACCGCTTCAATCGATACGCGCGCCCGTTGTCCTTCGGATCGGAATCGTCTGAGGCACTGAAATACAGCTGCGCCCCCCAGATGGAATACCGTCCGTGCCCATGCTTCCGAATGTCATCATGAAGCGACGCCTTGGGTCCGAGTCTGATATCGTCCTCCCAAAGCTCATACTGTTCGTCGCCGATGCCGGCCGGCAAACCCACGACGGCGCAACGGCCGATTTCTCGATGGATGAACTTCAGCGGCACCTCACGGCGAGGTTCTTCTTCCGCGTGATCGACAAGAGGCGGCGCGGACGATTCCCGCCGCTTCTTCAAACGGTACACGCGCCCGTTTCGTCTGGCGTCCGAATTATCCGACGTGCTGAAATACAGGTTGCGGTCGCCGATGCAATAGGATCCTCCGCCGTACTCCCTCACATCGTCGTGCAACGCTCGGTTCGGTCCGAGCAACGTCTCGTCCTCCCATAACTCATAGGCCTCCGCGCCGACACCCGGTGGCAGGATGGCGAGATGACAATGGCCCGCCTCCCGCTGAATGAGTTCGAGCTTGACGGCATGGTGATCAGGCCAGACGAGCGTCTCATGCGACTTGTAAGTCACGCCTGGGTCCGGAGATGCCCGGCGGTTATCGTACCCCCCCGGCACATGAAAGCGGATGCAGCCTTCACAATTGGGAAGAGGCAGGAGTCCCGATGCATCCCGGCGAAGCGATGCGCGAATGCTGGCGTAGTTGTCGCCGAACCACGCATCGGCAAAATCCGTCACCGATGTGGCGTATCCCAGCACGACGTCCTGAGCCCGGCAACAGGCGCTCATTTGGCCGTCCAGGCCGATCTCGACGTAATAGTTCGGCGCCACGCATATGCGGAGCGGATCGGCTCGATACGCCTCGGGGCTGCGGGGAAACATCATCCGATGCTGGCCGATCGCGAGTAGCCGCTTGAGATTCCAGTGCAAGCGTGTCCGCGTCGTGTCCATGAATACGCCGCCGCTGTTCAAAGGATCCCCGTCCAGGCTGACCTTGATGACATTTCCCGTACGCGTCAGCCAGTCCTGGATCGCAACGGTCGTCGCGTTCAGATCCTCCGGGCTCGGCGCCTCTTCGAAGGAATTCTGGATGGGGCTGTACCGGTGAAACGCCACCTCTTCAATACCGTGATTCGCCGACCACTGCACGACACGCAGCGCATCAGCGGTCGTCCGTCGAGTCAGCGTGGGATAGACGCCGACCCGCAGCCGCCCTCTATCCCGTCGGCGCAGGAACTTTACGAGCTGCGGCTCTGCTTTCACCCACTCGCCGCCGCGCCGCACCTCGTCGAACCGGGGCCCGACGGCGTCCAACGACAGCATGACCTTGCCGCGCTGACGCAGCAACACGTCGATGACCCGATCCGTAAACAGGGTGCCGTTGGTCTGGACCTTCACGTCGCAGCCGTAGACGCCGATCGTTCCCAACACGGCTTCGATCTGGGGGTGCAGAAGGGGGTCACCCTGGCTGTTCAATTCGACTTCCACCATGAACGGGAACAGCGTTTCGGCCACGGCATAGAACACGTCCAGCGGCATGTGGCTGCGGATCACGCCGGTCTCGTCGAGATATTTTTGGCTTCCGCAGATTTCACAGCGGAGGTTGCACTTGTTCGTCAGGGCGAGATTGCAGAAGACCGGCGGGGGTACGTCCCGGCCGCCGCGGGCGAGGAAATAGGCGGACGCCGGATGGCGCCGCCAGAGCATCGTCGCCAGCTTGTCGCTATAGCCTTTCGTGATGAACCGGTTCAGCAGGGCTTCGGTGGCCTCGTCAACCGTCCTGGAGAAACTCATGACTCTGAGCCGCTCCCCGCGTCGAGATAGATGGAATACCTGCGCCCGTTCGTGTTGGGATCGCTGCGATCGGTCGTCGAGAAGATGAGACTGTCGCCCCAGTGGGAATACCGGCTTCCGCCGTAGGCTTCGATCTGGCTGTGCGGTGCATGGGCGAACCCCAGAGGCAATCCGTCCTCGCAGAGCATCAGCCGGGATCGTCTCGGCTCCTCCACCGTATCGGCTTCCGGCAAGTACTGGGGCACGTACGCGATCCATGCCTGGCCGCCTCGATGGACGAACGGCGTGTCCAACGCCATCTCCGTGCGCCGGCCGGCGATACCGTCCCAATAATTCGTCGAGCCTTTTTTCCGAAACAGATACTCGCTGTTCGCTTCGCCGGCCGTGATATTCAGGAGCTCCAAGCCGAGCTGATTCGTGCAGAAGGCTTTCGTCTCGGCGATGCCCGCGAACTCCATCGGCCAGCCGCCCAGCCAATCCTTCACGTCCGTCCAATACGACATGCCGCGCGACCGCCCGTACTCGCGGATGTACGCCAATGGATTCCGTCCGGCCCGCAATTCGGGAAGAATGGTCGCACGCAGTGCATAGCGCCATTCCATGTACCGGCGCGCCATCGCTCCGGCGCGGTTATATCGTTGTTTCAACGACAGCCAGTATTCCGGCGTGGGATCGATGAAGATGTCGGTCGTATACAGCGCGATACAAAACACGGAATCGGGTTTCATCAGCGAAGAAGCGTTCGCGACCGCCTCCCACATGCTCCCCGTATGGTGAAGGACGCCCCAGCTATAGACGACGTCCGCCCGATCCAGCTTGTCCAAGAATGAGCGGTCGAGGACGGAGCCCTGCAAAATCTCCCAGTTGTCCGGCGACCCGGCCTGCTCGCGGACCATTTGGCTGGTCCGCACCGAATCGGGATCGTAATCGAATCCGATGATACGACTCGCACCGGCCCGGTACGCCGCCAGTGAATGGATTCCGCTCCCGCAGCCAATGTCCAAAAACGTCTTGCCCCGCAGATCGTCGAGCTTGAGGAAGTCGAGCAGGCACCGGCAAGCGGTGGTGATCCGTTCATCCGTGACGTGCCGCCGCGCGAACTCCGACCAGTTTTTTCCGAACTCGTAGCGCATCTCGTGAATACCCTTGGGGTGCCTTTCACGTTCACACAACCATCCCGATCGATGTACTAGGGTCACCCCTAGCTCCACCGGGTGAAGACTTCTTGCTACAAAATTTATCGAGAGCGGACCGCAGACTGGGCGGGACGACCATTTCCATCGACGGATGACTATGGGCACGTATGCAGCGTGGGTGGCGGCGCAAGCGGGAGCACCGCCGGTTCCTCTGGTGAAACGCCCGTGGCTCCATGGATTTGCCCGCCGCTGGCACTATGACTCCATCGAACCGTCGGTTCCCGCCGGGATGGCGGCGTTTCTCCGTCGCGTCCGGCCAAACCACTCTTCCCCGTCCGATCCGGGAAAGCTTCGCGTCCTGCACTGTATCGGGGGGTTGATTCCGGGAGGCGCCGAGCGGCAACTCTGCAACTTCGTCGTCGGCGCACACCGCCGAGGCCTTGAGCTGCGAGTGCTGACGTTGCGCGAATCCGTCGACGACGACGCGCACTATGCCGACCTGCTGCAGCGGGCCGGTATCCCGCCCTTCGTCGCAGGCGCCAACTTCAACACCGACTTCGTCCGGAAGCTCCGGGCCAGGCCAGGGACGCTCGAATTGCTCAACCGGCTGCCCGTGTTCTTTCTGCCCTATACGGTCGACATTCTGGGCGAATTGCTGATCGATCCGCCCGACCTCGTTCATGCCTGGCTGGACCACAATAATATCTGGGCGGGTCTCGCCGCGCTCCTCGCCGGCGTTCCGCACATCGTGTTATCGACACGCAACGTGAATCCGAATCATTTCCCCTATCTGGCACATCCCCTCTTCAAACCTTGGTATCAGCTTCTGGCGTCCTTCCCGCACGTGCAATTCATCAACAATTCTCACCCGGGCGCCGAAGACTATGCGGCGTGGCTGGACCTGAAACCCGAGTGCTTCCGGGTGGTGCACAATGGCGTGGACTTCGATACCGTGGTCCATCCGAAGCCCGATGCCGTGCAGGCGTTCCGCGACGAGATCCGCCTTCCGTCGGATGCGCCGCTCGTCGCCGGCGTATTCCGGTTGAGCGAGGAGAAGCAGCCGATGGTCTTCTTCGAAGTCGTGCGGCGCGCCATGAGCCGTGTCCGCAATCTGCACGCCGTGGTGGCGGGGGTGGGGCCTTGCGAGGGCCAATTACGGGAAGCCATCGCGCAATACGGTCTCGCCGATCGGTTCCGGTTGCTGGGCAGGAGAAAAGACGTGGAAGTCGTCATGGCCGCTGCCACGGCCGTCCTGCTGACGTCGCGACAGGAAGGCACGCCGAACGTCTTGCTGGAAGCACAATGGCTCGGATGCCCCGTCGTTTCCACGAAAGCCGGCGGCGCCGCGGATGCCGTCAGTCACGGCCGGACGGGCCTGTTATTTGAGGTGGGAGACCTCGATGGCCTGACCGAAGCCCTGCTGTCGCTCGTGCTCGATCGGAACGGACGCGAACGTCTGAGCCAGGCTGCGCCGGGCTTCATCGCCGAACGCTTCGGTCTGGATCGCATGGTGGAAGAGACGCTGGCGGTCTATCGGCAGGCGTTGCACCCGTACAGTACAGCGGACGTCAAGGGCGTCCGATAAGCAGGCCCTTCATCGGTTTCGGATTTCGGGTTTTCGAATTTCGGATTTCGATATTTGGGCTTTGAAGTTTGGCACTTGACGGGACAGTGGGCCAGGCACCGTCGCAGACGACTAGCTCCTGGCCGGCTGTGCCATTCTATTGTTTCGGATTTCGACTTTCGGATTTCGACTTTTTATAATCAGCCGCCTATTTCTTATAAAAGCTTCCGATGCCTTCGACGACTTCGGCCTGCTGTTCGGCGGTGAGTTCCGGATAGATCGGAATCGCGATCGTGTCCTTCGCGGCGCGCTCCGATTCGGGGAAATCGCCTTCCTTGTAGCCCAGATACCGGAAACATTCCTGCAGGTGGAACGGCACCGGATAATAGATTTCCGCGCCGATGCCCTTTTGCTTCAAATGAGCGATCAGATCGTCGCGCCGTTCGACCCGCAGCACGAACTGGTTATAGATGTGGTAGTGGGACTTTCCCGACGCCCGATACACGGCTTCCGGCAGCGTGACGGCACCGCGCTCCGGAAGGCCCGTTTGCCGGAACAGCGTCTCATAGCGTTGCGCGTTTTCCTGCCGGCGCTTGGTCCATCCGTCGAGATAGTTGAGTTTGACGTTCAGCACAGCGGCTTGAATGGTATCGATGCGGAAGTTCCCCCCGATCAGCTTGTGATAGTACTTCGGCTTGCTGCCGTGGACCCGCAGCACTCTGAGCCGCTCGGCGAGATCCGCGTCGTTCGTCACGACCATGCCCGCGTCGCCGAGACAGCCGAGATTCTTGCTCGGGAAGAACGAGAGGCAGCCGACCGTCCCGATACTGCCGGCGCGGCGGCCGTCCTTGTATTCCGTCCCGATCGCCTGCGCGGCGTCTTCGATCACCGCCAACTTGCGTCTCCCCGCCAGATCCATGATGGGAGCCATGTCGGCCGACTGCCCGTAGAGATGCACGGGAATGAGCGCCTTGGTCTTGGCGGTCACCGCCCGCTCGATCTTGTCGGGATGAATGTTGAACGAGCGGGGCTCGATGTCGACGAACACCGGCTTCGCACCGAGCCGCACGACGGCTCCGGCCGTGGCGAAGAAGGAATAGGGCGTGGTCACGACTTCGTCGCCCGGACCGACGCCCAGCGCCATCAGGGAAATGAGGAGCGCGTCGGTGCCCGACGACACGCCGATTGCGGCCTTGGCCTGGCAGTAGGACGCGACCCGCTCCTCCAGTTTGGCCACTTCCGGCCCCAGGATAAACGCCTGGCTGCGGACGACCTGCTCCAGCACCGCCATGATCTCCTTCTGCAGCGGCGCATGATGCGCCGCAAGATCGAGTAATGGAACGCCCATATGCCTTCCTTCCTGTTCAGTGAGCTTGCAGTCCCTTCGTCCCCTTTGTCCCCTTGCTGAACTTCTTCCCGCAGGTGCGGCAGACGCCCTTGGAGCCCTTGAGCGCGAGTTTGACGCCGCAGGAACACATCCACCCCGTGACTCTGGCCGGGTTTCCCCGCACCAGCGCATGATCGGGCACGTCCTTGGTGACGACCGAGCCGGCGCCGATGAGGGCATACCGGCCGATCGTGATGCCGCAGAGAATGGTCGCATTGGCCCCGATCGTGGCGCCGCGCTTGACCAGCGTCGGCCGCAGCTCGTCCATGCGCGGAATTTCGCTGCGCGGATTGAAGACGTTGGTGAAGACCATCGACGGCCCGCAGAAGACGAAATCTTCCAGCGTCACTCCTTCGTACACCGAGACGTTGTTCTGGATCTTCACGCCGTTGCCCACCGTCGCCTTGGGCCCCACGACCACGTTCTGGCCGATCTTGCAGTTCTTGCCGATCTTGGATCCCTTGAGGACGTGGGAAAAATGCCAGATGCTCGTCCCCTCGCCGATGTCCGTCCCTTCGTCGACGCAGGCCGACTCGTGCGCGAAGAACGCCCGTTTCGGCGCGGGCGCCGCGGCCGGTTCAGGTTTGGTCTCGCGGCTCGCTTCTTTTTCGAGCGCGTCCTGGCAGCGTTGCAGCACCGAGAGAACGCGCAGGCCTTCCTCTCCGTCGGTCCTCGGTTGACGCCGGGTGGCGACGCAATCGAGAAAGTGCTCGCATTCGGTGCGCAACGGCTCGCTCGTCTCCAGTTCGACAGGACAGGCGTCCGCTTTGTTCGCAACGGGGATTTGGTTCTTCCAATCGATCGAATGGGGATAGAGCAACAGCTTGTCCTTCTTTTCCATGTCGTCGAACACGGCCATCTTGCGGTCTCCGACGATGACGAGCTTCTGCTCCTTGAAGGGATGCAGCCAGGACACGAAGATATGGGCCTTCACGCCGCTGGGAAAGGACAGCATGCTGATCGTGACGTCTGCAATGTTTTGGTGAAGGTAATTGCCCCCTTGCGCCCGGACGCTGTCGGGCACCTCGCTCAGCAACCCCAGTATCACCGAGAGGTCGTGCGGCGCGAAGGACCAGAGGATGTTCTCCTCACGGCGGATCTTCCCGAGATTCAACCGGTTCGAGTAGACGTATTGGATCCGGCCCAGTTCACCGGCCCGGATCAACTCTTTCAGTTTCAGCACCGCCGGATGGTACCAGAGCAAATGGCCGACCATGAGGATGCGCTGCTTCGCCTTCGCCAGATCGACCAACTCGCGGCCGGTGCGGACGTCGAGGCACAGCGGCTTCTCGACGAACACGTCCTTACCGGCCAGCAGCGCCTCACGCACGAGGTCGGCATGGGTCTCGGCCGGCGTGGCGATCGCCACCGCGCCGATGCTCCGGTCGCCGAGAATCTCCGAATAGGCAGTGACCACCTTCCGCGGCGCATAGTCGCGGTTCAGCGCATTCAGCAGCTCCCGGTTGCTGTCGCAGATCGCGTCCAACGCGCCGACGGCATGAAAATTCCTCACGAGGTTTTTGCCCCAATACCCGGCTCCCACAACGGCGACGGCGACTCCGGTTTTTCGTTCCGCTGCAGAATCAGTCATGCTGGTTTCTCCCACGGACGGCGGTGAACGAAGCGATGCGGATCATGGCAACGGGGCGATGTCATCGACGTCGATTTCCACGGCCGCGGCCTGCTGGATCAAACGGATGCCCAGGATCAGGCGATGCCGCTTCTCTTTTCGCAACAAAATTCCGCGCACCCCCTGGAGCGGCCCGCGGATCACCTCGACCGCCATGCCCTCGTGCAGATAGGGATGCGGATCGTAGGGCAACACGGTGGCCATCAAGGTCTGCAGCGCAAGGATCTCCTCGTCGGGAATCGGCTCCGGCTGGAATCCTCCCCCGACGATGTCCACGACGCCGACCGTCTTGAGCACCGGAAGTTTTTGTTCGGACGCGAACCGCACGAAACAGTAGCCCGAGAACAGCGGCACTTCGACTTCCTTCTTGCGGTCCTTCCATTGACTCAGGCGGCGGACCGTCGGCAACAGCGGTTCGATTCCCTGTCCGTTGAGCTGGTCGCGCACCAGTTTTTCGTGGCGCGACCTGGTCCGCAACGCGTACCAGCGGGACCGTTCCGTCTCGCAGTCCATCGCACTGCTAGGCATGCGCGACATCAGCCGACGCCTTTCTCAGCGACGTCAGGACCAGCCTCATGATTTTCTCGGGCGATACGCCGCATCCGATCAACCTGGCCTCATGGGCGGGAGCATGATCGAGATCCGCGATCAGCACCTTGTCGAACTCCCAGCGGCCGATCGCTTCCGGAAAGCACACGGGATAGGAAAGAAACGACTCGCGCCGCTCGTCGTCGAGAAATCCCACGCAGGTCCCGTCCATCTCGCGCAGCGACAAGTACGCCAGTTCGGCCAGTTCACCCGTCCCGAAAATGACGAATCGACGGCCGTCGAGCCGTCCCACGGATATCAGCATCTCCTTCAACCGGATGCGAATGTCCCGATAATAGGCCAGCGAGTAATCCATGTACTCGTACGTCAGTCGCGCCTTCTCTGCGGCGCCCTGCGGCGTCAACTGATACCGGACACGATTGGGGGGAACCGTTTCGATCTCGATGTAGCCCTTGCGGGCGAGACGTTTGATATACAGGTTGGTCAGGCCGAGCGCCACTCCGAGACGGCTCGAGAGTGAACGCTGGGTCAAGTGCGCGTTGCGTTCGACTTCCGACAGGAGAAGAAGGTCCCGCTGACCCTGGACGTCCATCCCACCTCCGTGTTCACTTTATGAACGCACTGAGCCTCGGAGTCAAGGGGTTTTTGGCCAGACCGGGCGGCATGAGTCCGGCACGAGGCTCCCGGCCACCGCCTGCGCCTTTCCAACGGAGAGCGTGTGCAACAGGGACCAGAGGCCGTTCGTCACACATCGGTGCCCAGCAACCGTGAGATGCAGGTCCGTCTCGAAGTAGAGCGGCGCTTCCAGCGTCGCGTCACGAAAGGCCGGCAACAAATCGACGGTCGTGACCCCCTGGGCCTGGCCCCATTGCTTCAACCGGCGCTGCGGCAGCTCGAAATCGAATCGGCCCGGCGTTTCGGCGCGCGCGGCCAGAAATTCCTCGCGGAGACGCCGGTCCACCTGAACGTGGTCCGGCACCAAGACCAGGATCAGAGTCGCGCCCCGTTCTTCGACGGCCCGCTTGAATCCGGCGAGGATCTGCCGGGTCTTGTCCCATTGCAGCCGGATCTCCTCCGGCTCGTCGGCCAGGTAAATATCCGTCCGTTCATCCAGCTCTTGGAGATAGCCTTGCCTCGTGCGGAGCGTGATGCCATGATCCGCCTCCTGCACCGAGGTCCGGCGCCAGCGGTTGAACGACAGACTCCCGAGTCGAATCACGTAATTCACGTGGTGATAGAGAAACCATCGGTCCGGGCTGAGCAGGTCGTGGATTCGATTGCCCGTCGCATGGACGTAATAACTCTGGCCCGCCACGACGATGGGCTGCTCCCAATAGGCGCCACGGCGTCTGATGATGTCGTTGCCCACGTAGAAGTTCATGAGGACGACGTCGGGCTGAAATTGCATTCCATACACTTGGAGGAGGTGGAGTTCCTCCGGAGGCTCCCATCCCGGCACGCCGAGGTTCAGCACTTCCGCCGTCGGCTCGGTCTCCCGGAGTCGCGACTCCAGTAACGCGGAGAAGGTTTCGTCATAGGTCACGCCAGCGCCATACGTCTGCGAGTCCCCGACCGCGAGAGCGCGAAAGCGGATCGGGCTCCGCTCGACCGCCCGCTCCCGATCGCGGAATCCCTGGCTGTTGGACCGCCCGATCGATCCAAGCACGGCCATGTGCGGCTTCAGATGGGCCGGCGTCTGTTTGCCGCCGAAGAAGCCCTGGCTGGCGAGAGTCGAATCCATCGTCCGCAGGGTGAGCTCACCGGCGACGATGAACACGAGCGCATTGATCAGGAGAATTCGCCCGGCGGCGCTGAGCCGGATCCTCTTCAGAGAAGACAACGCGTGCGGCCGCATCAGCGCGAGCAGACTCCAGGTCAGGAGCGCGATGGAAGCGAGCAGCGCCTTTTCCGTATGGTGGGCGTGAAGAGGGAGCGGATAGTAGACCAGGAGCATGTAGGTCATCGGCAGCCCCCACAGCCACTGAGTGGCCAGGGACGATTCCCTGACCAACCGTTGTTGAGGCGTGCCGGCTTTCAGCACGAGGAGGGCGACCCATGCGGCCGCCACGGCAGCCGCCGACAGGAGCAGACCGAGCCAGAACAGTTTCTGAACTCGCGGAGGATCCGCCAACGCGGTCGCCGGCCTGGCAGCAGAGGCATACCATAGGAGGTCCGCCGCCGTAACCGCCCCGTACAGCGCCGCCGCCGCGATGAGGACGACCCCGGACCACAGGACACAAGATTGGCGAACGACCGTACGACTACAACGGCTGAGTCTCATCGCGCAATGGTACGCAGCCGGCCGATCGCCGACAGCACCTCCTCGATTCCAATCAGCTTCATGCAGTTCTCTTCGCCCCGTTCGCACGTCGGATGGAAACAGATCCGGCAATCCAATCCCTTGTACAGTACGGCTACGGCCCCGCCGCGTGGCCCCCATTCCTTCGGGTCGGAGGGTCCGAACAGGGCGACCACCGGCGTTCCAACCGCCGCGGCGACATGCATGGCGCCGCTGTCGTTTCCGACGAACAACGACGCCCGCTTGAGTATCGCCGCATAGGTCCGCATATCCGCCCGCCCTGCCAGATTGATCGGACGGTTCGCGACCGCACCGCAGATTCGCTCGGCGAGCTCGAATTCCTGTTGATTGCCCCCGATCAGAACCTGATAGCCATATTGCTCCGCCAGCCGGTCGGCCAACGCGGCAAATCGTTCCCACGGCCAGGCCTTGAACCAGTAGCGCGCTCCCGGCTGCAGCATGACCAGGGGCTTCGCCCCTTCGACGCGCTCCCGGGACAGCACATCCGCGGCGCGCCGCTCCTCCTCCGGTGTGAGCCAGAGGCGGGGTGTCCTTCCCGCCACAGGGACGTGCAACGGCGCAAGGGATGCAAGGTCCCGTTCGACGCGATGCGATTG